>CAYYTE010000035.1:0-12075 GCA_964474685.1 uncultured Staphylococcaceae bacterium
ACGGTAAAAGCTATGAGTAGTCTTGTCTTTTTTCAAAATATGAAATATTTGGATGCAGTTAAAACAAAAAATGTTCTTAATATTAATCATGATATAAAGACAGTTTCAAGCTTAAATAGTTTGCCATCGATTGATTATACGAATTTCTACAATAACTGTACAAATATAATTAAATTATATAAGACTTCAAGTCCTTGCAATATAGTAGAGGATAAATACGATTTTTTGGAAGATTCATATTATCGAGTTTTCTCAGAAGAACTAAAAGAGTTATTGCATTCAAATATTGTTGTTTCTGATGATATAATGTTTGATTCTGAACATATGAAAAATGTACAAAATCTTTTATTTGTGTATCATTCTAAGATTTCATTAGTTCACAAAGAGGTATGTTGTAAAGAACTTATTTTTAAATAATACATAATAAATACCATTTATGGTCGCGATTCATTTTTAAAACAAGAGCATATTAAGATGCTCTTTTTTATTTGGTTGACAATTCAATTATTTATAATATTTTTTTAGCATTAATTTAAGCTATTGTGATATCTTATGATTATTTCTCTTATATTGGAGAAATCTCTAAAATAATTTTTTTAATTATTATTTATCGAGTTAGGTAGAAACTTTTTTTTGCAAATAGGGCTCTAATTTGATATAATATATAAAAAGGAATAAAAGATATGCAACGTTATTTTATTAAATCAGATCAAATTAATAATCCTCATATAGATATTATTGGCGAGGATTGTTTTCATATACAAAAAGTAATGAGAATGAAAGTTGGAGATTGTGTGATATGTTGTGATCAAATTCATTCTTATATTGCTCGAATTGATAATATTTCTGTGGATTCTATTAATCTTACTATTATTGAAGAATTATTAAATGAAGTAGAACTTCCTTGTTCTATTACAATCGCACAAGGACTCGTAATGCGTGATAAAATGGAAACTGTTATTGACAATATTACTGAACTTGGAGCGAACACTTATATTCCGGTTCGAATGGAGTTTTCTAACGCAAAATGGAATGATGAAAAAAATGACAAAAGAATGACACGATTGAATAAGATTGCGAAAGAAGCGAGCGAGCAGAGCCATAGAACAAAGATTTTGAATGTACTAGAACCTATTTCTTTTGAAGATTTGTTAGGTCTAAATAATCAATATGATTTATGCTTGTTTGCATATGAAAAAGCAAGTGCTGAACAATCTTTGAGAAAATTAATAAAGAATAAAAAATTACAAAATATTTTAGTTCTTGTTGGGCCTGAAGGGGGAATATCAAAAGAGGAAGTAAGTAAACTTATGGATAATAATTTTATTCCTATCACTTTAGGGCCACGAATTCTTCGAACTGAAGTTGCCCCAGCATTTATTATGAGTGCTCTTTCGTATGAATTGGAGGAAGAAAATGACATTTAGCATTTTAACCTTAGGTTGTAAAGTAAATAGTTACGAGTCAGAGGGAGTAATTTCTTCTTTAGTTAAAGAGGGATGGGTTTTACAAACTACAAATGATATATGTGATGTTTATATTGTAAATACTTGTACAGTGACATCTACTAGTGATGCGAAAAGTAGACAAATGCTTTCAAAAATGAGAAAGAAAAACCCGAATGCTATTATTGTTGCTATGGGATGTTTTGCTCAGTTACACAAAGATGAAGCAAAAGTTCATGCGGATGTTGTTTTAGGTACAAACCAAAGAGGTTCAATTGGTGAATTATTGAAATCATATATTGAATCAAAAAAACAAATCATTCAAATTACAAACAGCCTAGAAAATCATACTTATGAAGAACTTGAAGTTGATAGACTCACACAAACTACAAGGGGATTTATAAAGATTCAAGATGGATGTGAAAATTATTGTACTTATTGTGCTATACCTTATGCCAGGGGTCCGATAAAAAGTCGTGATCCAGAAAAAGTAATTCTAGAAATAAAAAGGCTTGTTTCAGAAGGTGTTAAGGAAGTTATAATATCGGGGATTAATACGGGCACGTATGGCAAGGATTTTTTCGATATGTCTCTTGCTAAATTGATTAAAAAACTACTTTTTGAAACAAGTATTGCAAGGATTCGATTATCGAGTATTGAATTAAATGAAGTGACAGATGAATTGCTTACTGTAATTAAGGAATCGAATGGAAGAGTTGCAAATCATTTTCATATCCCACTACAAGCGGGTAGTGATTCTGTATTAAAACGGATGAATCGTCATTATATTACAAAAGATTATGAGGATAAGATTAATGAAATCCGGAGTATGTTCCCAGGTGTTGCTATTACTACAGATTGTTTAGCAGGGTTTGTTGGTGAAACGGAAGAAGAGTTTAAAGAAGCTTATAATTTTATTAACAAGATTCATTTTTCTAGTATGCATATATTTCCTTATTCGAGAAGAAAAGATACGGTTGCGGATGGAATGGCTGGGCATTTAAAACCAGAAATCATTTCAGCTAGAGCTCACAAGTTATTAGAACTTGCGGAATCGATGAAGCAGGATTATGAAAAGAATTGTATAAATAAAGTATATAAGGTATTAATTGAAAATCAAAAAGGAAAATACTACATAGGGCATACGTCCAATTATTTAGATGTTCATATTGCTTCAACTATGAAGAATCTTGAGAATACATTTCAATTAATTAAGATAATTAAGATAGTTGACAATATAATATATGGGGAATTATTACCTCAGGGAGAAAATTATGAGTGAAACAAAAGAATTTAAAACAGATTTTAAAACGTATTGTTTAAAACCTTATATTTTAGAAGCAATCAATGAATTAAAGTTTGAACATCCTACAAATGTTCAAAAAATCGTTATTCCGAAAGCTAGACGCGGAGAAAGTCTAATTGTTCAAAGTGCTACTGGAAGTGGAAAGACTCATGCTTTTTTGATTCCAATTTTTCAAAACTTGGATGAAAAGAAAGAAGCAGTTCAAGCCTTAATACTGGCCCCTACGAGAGAACTCGCGAATCAATTGTATCAAAATGTATTACAAATTGCTAGTAAATCGGAAAAGCCGATTCGGGTTGCTTGTTCAACAGGCGGGACGAATCGAGAAGATGAAATTAAGAGGTTTTCTAAGCAATCACCTCAGATTGTCGTTGGTACGATTGGTAGAGTTCTTGATTTAGCCATTACTGAAAATGTATTAAAGATTTTTAGTGCAGCAACTGTTGTAATTGATGAAGCGGATATGATATTTGAAGAAAAAGAACTAGTTGAAGTAGATAAAATAATGAGTGTTATTCAAAATAAACCTCAATTTATGGTCTTTTCAGCAACAATTCCAACGGGGTTAAAAACTTTTCTATCGAAATATTTAACTGATGTGGAAGTAATTTCACTGAAAGAAGAAAAATTAACTACCACAAATATTGAACATTTTATGATTCAATGTAAAGCAAAAAACAAAGAAGAAGTATTAAAAGAATTAATGTCGATTATGAAACCTTATCTTTGTTTAATCTTTGTGAATACAAGAGAACGTGTGGATTCACTTGCTTTAACTTTATCTGAATCGGGTTTCAAGGTTGGAAAGATTCATGGTGATATGGATCCAAGGGAACGAAAACAAGTTTTAAGAAGAATTCACTCTTTAGATTATCCATTTGTTGTTGCCAGTGATATTGCGGCTCGAGGACTTGATATTGAAGGTGTAAGCCACGTTATTAATTTTGATTTACCGAAAGATGTAGAGTTTTATATTCATCGTTGTGGAAGAACTGCAAGAGCAAATAATACGGGTATTGCTTATAGTTTATATGCTTATGAAGATGATGCGTACATTTCTCTATTACAATCCAAAGGCTTAGATCCTAAGTTTGTAAAGATTGTTGATGGTGCAATTGTTCCTACTCGTTTGGAAAAAACAGTAAAACGAATTTCGAATAATAAAAAAATTGAGAATGAAATGCATACAAAAATTCCAATGCCGAAAAAAGTAAAGCCTGCGTATAAGAAAAAAAGAAATGAAAAAATAAATAAAGAAATAAAAAAAGCAAAAAGAGAACGTATTGAAGCTATTTACAGAAAAAAGGCAAGAAAGGGGGAAACTAAAGATGAACTATAAAATTGGAAGTCATGTTGGAAATAATGGCGATAAAATGTTAGAGGGCTCAATTGAAGAAGCATTAAGTTATGGTGAAAATTGCTTTATGGTATATTTAGGGGCTCCTCAAAATACTTTTCGAAAAAGTACGGGATTACAACATATAAATGAAATGCAAGAAATTGCAAAAAAAAATGATATCTTGTTACAAGATATTATTGTTCATGCTCCCTATCTTGTAAATCTTGCTCAAACAGATCCAATGAAACATGAGTTTGCGGTTCGGTTCTTAACGAGTGAATTAAGAGGTGTTGCGTCTATTGGCGCAAAATATCTTGTTGTACACCCTGGAGCTCATATGGGGTTGGGACCCGTTGTGGGAATTGAAAGAATTGCTTCTGGGATAAATGAAATACTAGATAATACAATTGAGGATGATACTTGTATTGCTATTGAAACAATGGCTGGTAAAGGTACAGAATGTGGTAAATCCTTTGAAGAAATTCATGATATTATAAGTCTCATAGAAGATAAATCTAGAATTGCTGTTTGTTTAGATACATGTCATATTCATGATGCTGGTTATGATATAATCAATCATTATGAGGAAACAATTGAGGAGTTTGATAAAATTGTAGGATTAGACTATTTAAAAGTGATTCATGTGAATGATTCAAAGAATGTATGTGGAGCCCATAAAGATCGTCATGAAAATTTTGGATTTGGTGAAATAGGATTTCCGACACTAATGAAGTTTATCTATGATGAGAGGTTTAAAGAACTTCCTCATATACTTGAAACTCCCTATGTGGATTCCTTAATTAAGAAAGATTCTTACCCTCCTTATAAAGAAGAAATTGAAATGATTCGCTCCCTTGTGTTTAATCCACATTTAAAAGAAGATGTCATTTTAAAACATGAATAATGTTTCCTGTTTAGATAAGTAAAACGTAGGCATTTCTGCCTACGTTTTTTTTCTCATTTTATATTTATCATTTGATTTATTTCTAGTTTTAGTTCTTCAACTATTTTGTCTTGAGGGATTTTTCGAATTACCTTTCCTTTTTTAAACAACAATGCTTCGTTTAATCCTCCCGCAATTCCAATGTCACAATGTCTTGCTTCTCCAGGACCATTAACAGCACACCCCATAATAGCGACTGTTATGGGAGAGGATAATTGATTTAAAAATGGCTCGATTTGCTCAATAATTTTTTCCATTTCATAATTAGTTCTTCCACAGGTAGGACAACTTATTAGGGTTGGTTTGTTATATAAATGAAACATAGATAAAATTTCTTTTGCGGGTTCAATTTCATTTATTGGATTACCTGTAAGTGAAACTCGGATGGTATCGCCAATGCCTTCATTTAATAGAGTACCTAAAACATAGGAGGAACGTATGGTACCTGCTTTTTGAGTTCCTGCTTCGGTTAATCCGATGTGAAGTGGATAACTTGTTTTGGATGAAAGTAGTTGATTTACTTTTATTGCACTATCAATGGAGGTAGTTTTAATACTTAATACTAAATCATTGTAATCCCAGGATTCTATCAAGGAAACAATGGATAATAAATATTCAACTAATATTTCACTTGTGATTATGGTTGCTTTTTCTGTGATTGATTTAGGTAGAGAACCAGAATTTATTCCCAACCGCATTGGAATATGATATTCTTTGCACGCTTCGACAATTTCTTTTATATCCATAGGGTTGGTGATATTTCCGGGGTTAATTCGAATTTTATCAATTCCTTGTTTTATGGCTCGAATTGCAAGTTTAGGTGAGGACTGGATGTCTGCAACAATTGGACAATTGATTTTTTGTTTGATTTTAGAAATTGCATATGCATCTTCCTCATCCGTTATTGCAAGACGTACGATGTCACACCCAGCTTTTACAAGTTCATTTATTTGAGTAATCGTTTTTGCTACATCCTTGGTTTTGGTATTCGTCATTGACTGAATAGCAATCTTATTCTTGTTTCCGATGGTAATATTCCCTATTCGTATTTCTTTAGTTTCTTTTCGCATATTTCTTACCTCTATTAAAATATTGCCCAATTGGTATTTACCACTTGAGCAATAATGTTATGCTTTATTTTTAACAACTTTCTTTTTTTGTACAATTCGAATGGTTGTTTTAATGTTATTCTTTAAATTTTTCTTTTTCAAAGCACTCATATCTTTCAGAGAAAGAGCGGTTGAAGGTATCTTTTTCGGTGTTATCATTTCTTTTAGATAGATTGGATAACCTTGCTTATCTAATACGATTGATCCAGATTCATCTAATAGTTTGATAAATACTGTTTTCTTTTTTGCTTTTCTTTGTGGAGAACGTATGTGCCCTCTACGTAGGAAGTTATAAATTGTGCTTCTAGATGCTTCTACTTTATAGTCTTCTTGAACAACACGTGCAAATTCACTAAAGTTGACTTCCCGGTATTCTTTTCGATATAACTTACAAACGAATGTTGAGATTTCTTCATCATATGTATTATAGGGTTTATAGTTTTTATTTTTATGGATTACTCCGTCTTCACCTTCATTTAAAACTTGTCTTTTTAGGTTACGAACTTGTCTTGTTGTTATCTTTAGTTTTGCGGCTGCTTCTGTTCCATTCATTTCCCCCGCAATAAGTTTTGTAATCACTCGATATTTTCTTTTTTCAATTTTTGTTAATTTCTTTGGTTTTTCTTCAACGATATCTGTTTCTTGTGCATTTTCGCTAAGAGAACTTTTTCGTGAATTTATAGAATTAATTGCCATTATATTGCTCCTTTGTAATATTTGTTTTTCGTATTGGTAGTAAAATCATACAAAAAATAGTTGATTCTTTAATAGTATATCATAAATTTGATTGATATTCAAATGATATGATAGGAAATAATTAAGTAATAAATGTTAGTAAAAAGCGTTTCGTATATGTTTTTTATCTTTGGTTTTCATATGGATTTTGATTATATGTAGTGTTTTTAAGACATTTATTTTGATAATAGATTATAATAATATTATGAGGTGTGAATATGGAACCAAATATTTTATATGAAGACAACCATATCCTTGTTGTAATCAAACCTGCGGGTGTCTTATCACAGGAGGATATTACAAAAGATCCGGATATGGTTTCAATACTAAAACAATATCTAAAAGTTAAATATAATAAGCCGGGGAATGTTTATTGTGGATTAGTTCAAAGATTAGATCGAATGACGGAAGGTATAATGGTTTTTGCTAAAACATCAAAAGCTAGTAGTAGACTTTCGGAAATGATTCGAAAACATGATTTCAGTAAAACTTATTTAGCTGTTGTCGAAGGAACATTTTCTGGGAATGGTAAAATGGTGGATACTTTGTTAAAAGATACTACAAATAATAAAGTATTTATCAATCCCAATGGAAAGTTATCATCTTTATCTTATGAATGTTGTGGTTCTTTAGATAACTTTACACTCGTAAAGATTCATCTTGAAACAGGAAGAAGCCATCAAATACGTGTTCAAATGTCATCAAGGAATCATCCAATCTATGGAGATGTTTTATATGGTGGGCAAAAAGGGGATTTAGCTTTAGTTTGTTCAGAACTTTCTTTTGAGCACCCTGTTACTCATATTCCTTTAGATTTTACTTATGTTCCTACCAAATATCCATTTTCAAAGTTTTTAAAAAAATGAGGCTAATTATCTTTTTTAATCAATCATTCTAATTTTACTATAAAGCACGTTTCATAATTGTTGAATAAAAATTAAAAAAGTGATATAATAACTATAATAATTAAAGAAAGATAGGTGAGATTTATGTATAAATTTAATCGCCATAGAATTTTTACTTCCGAATCTGTAACAGAAGGACATCCAGATAAAGTTTGTGATCAAATAGCGGATGCAATATTAGATGATATTTTTTCTCAAGATCCTTATGCTCATGTAGCATGTGAGGTTTGTGCTTCTACTGGACTCGTTCTTGTAATGGGTGAAATAACGACTACTGCTTATTGTGATATTCAAACGGTTGTACGTGAGGTTGTTAATGATATTGGTTATAATCGTGGTAAAGTTGGTTTTGATGCTGAAAACTTAGCTGTTTTAGTGAGCATCAACTCTCAATCACCCGATATTGCGATGGGCGTACAAGATGGAAGTGGAGCCGGTGACCAAGGAATGATGTTTGGTTATGCTTGTAAAGAAACTCCAGAATATATGCCAATGGCAATTACCCTTGCTCATAAGCTTGCTCGAAGACTAGCTTATATTCGTAAAGTAGAAGGCCATAAAGAATTAAGACCGGATGGTAAAACTCAAGTATCGGTAGAATATGATGAGTTTGGGAAAGTGCTTCGTGTGGATACTATTGTTGTTTCTACTCAACATGATGAGGAAGTTACTCAAAGTGAACTTCGTAAGACAATTATTGAAGAAGTTATTAAACCAATTATTCCTACTGAGTTACTGGATGATAAAACAAAAATTTTAGTGAATCCTACGGGACGCTTTGTTATTGGTGGACCGAAAGCGGATTCTGGTTTAACAGGTAGAAAAATTATTGTGGATACGTATGGTGGATATGCACCTCATGGTGGTGGTAGTTTTTCTGGTAAGGATCCAACAAAGGTGGATAGAAGTGCCGCATACGCCGCAAGGTATGTTGCGAAAAATATGGTTGCTTGTGGGTTTGCGGATAAAATGCAAATTCAATTATCATATGCTATTGGAGTTGCGGAACCAGTATCGATTAGTGTGGATACTTTTAACACTTCTATTTATGATGAAGAGGAACTTATTAATATTATTTATGATAATTTTGATTTAACACCGAAAGGAATTATATCAGAACTTAATCTTCGTAGACCTATTTATCGTCAAACAGCAACTTATGGGCATTTTGGAAGAACTGATTTAGACCTTCCTTGGGAGAGACTAGATAAAGTGGAAGTATTAAAGAAATATTTAAAAAAATAGAAAGTTGATTTTATATGATTGAAAAATTAAATTTAATTCAACAAGGCATATATGATGTTTTAGTAAAATTAGGCTATGTTCCTAATGAAATAATTAAATCATCTGAAGATGTTTTGTTAGAACCCACAAAAGATAAAGCACATGGAGATTATGCAACCAATACAGCAATGAGACTTGCAAGACCTTTAAAAAAAGCTCCTCAAGTTATTGCGAAGAGTATTGTAGAATCTCTAGATATTTCTTTGTTACCTCTTAGTAAAGTGGAAATTGCAGGTCCGGGTTTTATTAATTTTACACTGAATGCTTCCTCTTTAATGGATGTATTTCTAGAAATTAATGATAAAGAAGAAAACTTTGGCAATAGTTCTATTGGCTCTGGTAAGAAAATAGACCTTGAATATGTTTCAGCAAACCCTACTGGGTATTTACATGTAGGACATGGTCGTGGTGCCGCATACGGCGATTCTTTAAGTCGTGTGATGACAAAAGCGGGATATACAGTGAATCGAGAACATTATGTAAATGATGCGGGGAACCAAATTACCAATATGGCCTACAGTGTATATGAACGTTATAAAGAACTATTTGGACTACCTTGTAATCTTCAAGATGATTGGTATCATGGAAAAGAAATTATTACGGTTGCTAAACTAATTAAGGAAGAATATAACGATAAATACTTAGAGTGTATTGACTTAGATTTCTTTAAAGAGTTTGGGACGAAAGTATTACTTAAAAATTTACAAGATGATTTAAAACGTTTTAATGTTGAGTTTGATACTTGGTTTAGTGAAAAGACTCTTTATAAAACAGGTGCTGTTGAGAATGTTTTAAAGGAATTAAAAGATAAAGGTTATACCTATGTTCAAGACGGGGCTTTATGGTTAAAAACGACTCCATTTGGAGATGACAAAGATCGTGTTATTGTGAAAAGTGATGGAAGTTATACTTATTTGCTTCCAGATATTAGTTATCATAAGAACAAGTTAGATCGAGGATATAATCATTTGATTGATGTTTTAGGTGCGGACCATTATGGCTATATAACAAGACTTAAAGCTGCAGTTACAATGGTAGGTGGTAATTCTGATTTAATTGATATTGAGATTTTACAAATGGTAAGAGTACTAGAAAATGGCGAAGAAGTAAAGATGAGTAAAAGAAGTGGTAAAGCCATTACCTTATCTGATTTAATTGATGAAGTAGGGACCGATGCATTAAGATACTTCTATGTTGCAAAATCACTATCTACTCATATGGATTTAGATCTTGATTTTATGAAACAAAAATCAAACGATAACCCTGTGTTTTATGCGCAATATGCATATGCAAGAATTTGTTCTTTATTCCGCCAAGCGAAAGATAAAAATATTGTATTTAAACCTACTACGTCTTTTGAAAAAGTTAATCAAGAACGTGTAAAAGATTTATCTAAAACTTTAGCAAGTTATCCTAGTTTAATTCAAGATGTAGCTACATCAAGGCTTGTTCATAAAATACCTCAATATATTTATGAACTTGCTTGCGAACTTCATAGTTTTTATAATGATGAGCACATACTTGTTGATGATGAAGAGTTGGTTCAAGAAAATTTGACAATTATGCGTGCTGTTCAAATTGTATTAGGTGATGCAATGCATTTGATAGGTGTATCTACTCCAGATAAAATGTAGAAAAATAAAAGGGCTGAAATGATTATTTCAGTCTTTTTTCATAACTTCTGATACCTGTAATCACTTTTATCATACCATTTTCCTTGCGTTCAATTAACCTGCGTAAATATCTATATCATGCAATTCCACTCATATAACACCTCTTTATTTGAAAGTTGGTCGTAAAAACGACTCACTTTCAAATATTACAAATGAAAAAATGACTTTTGTTAAGAGCAAATGTAAAATGATAGTATAAACTTTTAATTAGTGAGAGGAAATAGCGGTTTATATCCTAATTAAATAATTTAGCATCTTTTGGATATATATAGTCTAATCATTACAAAATAGACATCTGTTTAAGTTTCAGATTGAATTATGAATCGATATTTTAGTATTATTTTAGCCTCTCATTCTTTTTCATTGCACCATGTCACGTAAAATAGCAAATACTCTATTTGTAGTTCTTTTGCTAAGAATAATGTCTTGATAAAAATGAACAAAAATTACATAAGTTTACTTTCGTTTTTAATTTAAGCAATTTTTTATATATGGAACCGCACGACAAATTTGATACAAAGAGCACCACCTAGCGAAAAAAAGCGTTTAACGAGTGCACCAATCAACAAAGCATCAGTACCTTGCGACAAATTCATCACCTGAATCAGTGTCTTTTGCAATAATTAAACAAGGATATGCACTATCAATAATCAATTATGTTTTTTTATGTTTATTAATTTGCATAAAAGTAAATATCCAAATTTGTATTACCGATTCTTAAAATAATAACTTTATCAACTAGAGAAGATAATGTTCTTTGGATGGTAATTCTTGATTTTGATAGTTCAACAGCTGTATCGCTTGCATTACACAAAACCCCTTTATTATTTTCGATAAAATCTAATACAATTATTTCTATTTTAGTTAATGTATCATTTATTATATCATTATTTTCTTCCTTTATCACTTCAGTTTAGGAAAAATATTTGGTTTAATATGATTTTTAATCTCATTTGTAAAACGTGTTAATGTTTGTTCGCCAATATCTTGCACATATCGTGCCATCATTTTTTACGTCAAAATAAAGGCAACCTTCTTCGTTTTTGTTAAGCATAGAACAAATACATATTTTTACATATAATATTTTATTTTGCGATTTCTTCTTCTTTATTACTACAACACAAATGAAAGAAATTAAAGTTACTTTTATATCGAATCCCCTTACTTGCCTTTTTTTACTATATACTCTAGATAAAAGTGCAAATTATTATACTAAATAGTTTTTAAAGATACAACCAAACTGAGGTTGTTAATCAAAATATGGTATTTTAATCGAAAAACTCCATAAAACAAAAAAACTGACCATATTATGTATCAGTTTGTTACTTTTATAATG
>CAYYTE010000036.1:0-11958 GCA_964474685.1 uncultured Staphylococcaceae bacterium
TTTTTTGTTAGGAAAAACACTTAAATAAATTTACACAACATATTTTACACTATCCGAATTTTCAAGTTCATTGATTTTCTTTTTGCAAATATTTATAGTAAAACAATAATATCATATATAATATATAATTGATATCGAATATAATTCAATTTGATTATTGGATGAAATTAAATATAGATGAGTCTCATTTAAATATTTTGCCTTCTAGTTTAATGCTACTGTCTTAGCCAAATATCGAATGCCGATAAAAATAGTTTTTATATTGCTTTAGGGACTCTTCTTAACGGAAATACATATATTAAATTTCATAATAACTACCACTGAAACCTGTGAACTATGGAATTCAAATGTTCAGTGATCAAATTAATAAATTGTACACTTTTACAAAATTCGATGTGGTTTTTTACATATTAGTAGATACAATCTAAACTAACTCGGGTTTAGGATAATGGAAAAATCGAAAAAGATTGAAATGAAAGAACATATTGCTAAGGCAAGAATGCTTCCTAATATAAATTAACTATTTTCAAAAAAATCATATAAACCAAATTATAATACAGGTTACATTAAATAATAATACTCTTTTGACTTTTTTTACTTATCGAGGAAATTTCATCAATCAGTCTATTGTACAAATTTGATTGAGTCTTTTACAAGCAATTGCAACAGAAACCTGAAGAAGAAGTGATTTCTTAGATGCTGAATTACTTGATAAGTGCTTGCTAGTCTCGTATGGGGAATTTAATTAAGTATACTAAATTGAGTGCAAAATAAATTTGTTCGATTTCAGTAGATTACAGGTTAAATATTGAATAAGTTAACATAATAAAATATCATCGAAAGAGAATTTACAAATAATTAATCCCTTCTTATTTTTTTAAAAAATAGGACAATAAAATATGTTAATTTTAATATTCATTAAAGACTATCTTATTTTATAATTATATTTTATAATATTTGATATAAAATTTTAGCGGTAGGCCTTTCTTATTCTAAGGGAAATATGGATAAGATTTTTTGTTTATATAATGATTTTTTTAAATTAGGAGGATTCAAATATGATGTTTCTTTTAAGTTTATATAATAATAAATTACATTTTTTTGTGAGTTTAATTAAGGATTCTAGTCCATAATAATTATAGTTTCTTCAATTTTAATTATTTTTTTGAAAGGAAGTAAATTATGAATAAGCATATTAAAACAAGTATGTTAATGGTTTTTTTATTATTAGTTGTTTTGTTAAATTTATCTAAACCGAGTTTATCGAAAAGTCATTTTTATTCTGATGCCTCTTTAGAAACAAACTTTGATGGGTATGTTCCAGATTCATATAATATGAAAAATTCAATGGAAAATTATTTTTACCATTTAACTAATTGCCCTACATGGTATGCTGGAAATTGTGGTTACATAGCTATGAGTATGTTGTTATCATATTGTGATTATTTTTACGATGACGGATTTATTCCTAGTGAATTCGAGAATATACCTCTTGTTCCTTCTACAACTGATTTTTCATTATCAAATTTAGAATCGCCAGGAGTAATAAAGAAAATTGGTATTCCAAACACTTTTAAATATAATGGAGAAGTTTTCCCTATTACATATGAACAACATTTTGCTCTATTACAGTCTTATGGCTTAAATACAAATTCTACTCGTTCATTTATGTGGTATTTAAGAAATACTGCTATTGGTGTACCAGATGTTGAAGGATTTGAATCGGAACACGCATATCAAACTACTGGTAATATTATTAAAGGAGTTTTAAATAAATATATTAATGGAAATGGATCGGATTATCCGGCTAAAAGTCTCAATGGTGATTATATTCTATACTACTATGATTACGATTTTAATTCTCCGATTAATTCTGATAGAATTCAAGCTAGTGACCTACACCCAGGAACAAATATAACAAACTCAGCCTTTTTAATTTCTAAAGCAATTCAAATCATAAATGCTGGATTTCCAGTTTTAATTGGAGGCTATGTTGATGATAGAATTGGATCAGATGGCCATGCTGCTGTAGCATATAAAAGTGTTGGAGGAAATATTATTAGTAATTTTGGTGATCAATCTACTACTAGCTTTAATTTTTTAAGCAAGTTCCCCGTTGTATCTTCAATTTATTCAATTATTCCTATAGGTATGAATAATGATTATTCGAGTGAGTCATATTATATTGATCTAAATAATAATTTAATGCTTGATTCAACTGATGGTGCAGCTCATTATTTTGAGTTAGGATGTCATAATCATTATTATCACTATAATACGTATTCTACTCAATCCCATCAAAAAATATGTTATTGTGGTCATTCTGAACTTGCAAGGCATAATTTTGAATATTCTAGTTTTGGCAAGTTAATTTGTTCTGATTGTGGATTAATAAAAAATGGTTTTGATGATAACAAACCAATTAATTCTATGGGAGGTCAAAATGAATAAAATTATTTATTTATTAGTTGGTATTTATTTAGTTTTTAAATTGTTTAGTTGTAGTACAAATGAACAAGTAGGTTTACATTATATCTTTAAAGAAGAAGCAGAGTTTATATCTCATAAGATTAATGGAGATAGTGGATTTGGTCATTCGAGATGGAATGATGGATATTATGTTCAAAGTTATGATGGGAAAGAATCAGAAGTAACCATTCCTGATACATATGATGATGGAGTTCATGGTGTTTTGAATGTTTACCGAATTAATATGCGAGCATTTATTAATAATACTACTCTTGAAAAAGTAACACTTTCGTCTTCGATTAATTTTATTGATACGGAAGCATTTCAAGGCTGTTTTCGTTTAAAGAATATCAATTTAGATAATGTGATGTGTTTTGGAAACAATTCTTTTGCTTTTTGTTCCGGTCTAGAACAAATAAATTTAAATAATTGTATTTCTATTGGAAGTGATGCTTTTGCCTTTTGTACGGGTTTTGTTAAGCCTGAAGAAGGAGTTGAAGTTTTGATTGGAAGTAAATGTCAGACAATTGGAGAAAATGCTTTTTTTGGAGCCAAATTTAGTGGACTAAATCTTCCAACTTCAATTGTGTTAATCGGTCACTATGCATTTTCTTTGGATGTATCCTCTTTTTCTTTAAATTATCTTGGTACAACTGAAGAGTTTAATCTAATTACCAAAGGAAAGTTTTGGGCTGCCTTATATGGAGAAGACTATTATAATACAGAAAAAACCGGGTTTAATAAAGTAACTTGTACATATGGAGTTATTGAATTTTAGGATAAAAAAAGGAACCATAGGGTTCCTTTTTAATTTAGTCTTCAGTTACAACTTGAGAAGCAATTAATTTTTCGATAACTGCTTTAACACTGGCTTCATTTGATGTAATTGTTACTTTTGAAAGTAAGGCTTTACAATCTTCCATTGTCTTATTTGTAACAAGAGTGGTTTTAGTTAAATTTGTAATAGCTACATTATAGTAAGTTTTGATAGCTGAAGCAACAGCACTACTAACACTCGATGAACTCTTTGTATACTTTGTATATTCATCGTAGGATGGTTTGTATGTTTTTTCTGTTGTACTAATATATGTTGGAGCGGTTGCTTTTGTTACTGCAAAACGATAAGCACCATTTTTTGTAACTACTGCGTCAGTTCCTTCAAATTGACTTGCTTCAATATAGTATGTTACATCATTCTTTGTATAACGATATCCTGGGTCAAGGGTTTGACCAGTAATTGTTCTTTCTGAATAATCAACAATCTTCTTCCAGTTTGCTTCAACAGCATCAAGTAATTGTTGTTCAGCAGAAGTAGAGTTATCATAACTAGCGCTAGTCATTACTTCACCACGGATTTGAGCAGTTTTATATTTGCCCCAAACAGGATCTTTTGTAGTAGCTAGTTTGTAATTTCTTAGAATTGATGTAATACGTTCTGAAATAGTTGTGCCTGTTAAGACATATTTTCCTTCTACTTTTTCATTTGCTTTTGTATAAACAAGATTTACAAATTCAGCAATTAATAAAGCTTCTGAACTTGTTTCAGCAAATTCATCAACAACACCATCTAAATCAGCATCGATATAGGCATGAACACCTGAAATTGTTGCGGAGAAGAAGTCATTATAAATCTTTTCCATCTCTGTTTGAATTAAGGAATCATCCTTAATAGCATTTCCGTTTTCATCTTTTGCATCTTTTAACCACATTGCTTTTTTGTAGTTTGCAAGAACATCTGTATAAAGAGTTGAATCTAAATTAATGATTAACATTTTTTCATTTTCAACACCAAGATAATCACGAATGAAGTTTTCCCAACCATAAGTTGTAGGGTAACCACTTGACGCATAATCACCTTTTTCAAATGCTGTTTTGTATTCTTTTACATCGGTTGTATAATACTCGTCATATGCTTCTTGATCAAGAATTGTATCGGTAATATAGTTATAAACAGTATTGAATGTTGAATTTCCTAGTATTACATATTGTTGAATATATAATAGAGATAATAATGAACCATAGTTGTCAAGTAGTTTTTCATACATTTTGTCTGCAGTAACTTGTGTAGTTTTACCTTCTATTGTGTATTCAAATACAACACTTGTAGATGTTTCATCGGTTGTAGCAAATGCGGTATAATCAGTAATACTTAATGCTTTATAAACTGCATCGTAACTTAATTTATATAGTTTTTCTAAGCCTTCATCATAAATCTTTAATCCAGATGTATTTCTAGCTTCTAGCATTACTTTTGCAATGTAGTTACTTGTAACTTCAGCTGTTTCCATTTCTTTTACCATTGCAGCTTTTACTGTTTCGTCTAATGTCTCATTTTCTTCATCAGTAACAAGTTTTGTGTATGTCTTTGTACGATCGCTCTTGTTATAATAGTTATCAGATACACTTTCACGGTAGATTAGGAAATATCTTGTTCCAAATACGAGTGGAGCAAAACTATATTTGCCATCTTTTAGACTATAAGCTTTGGAAGCAATTGTAGAACTTAATGTTGATAAATCTTCATAAGTATAAGTAGTTGCTTCAGTAATAGCTTTGTTGTGTTGATGTTGATATAACGCTTTATAAGCTTCAACGATTTCTTCAGTAGTCATAGCAGTTTTATCTGCTTTTTTCCAACCAGTAACAAGTTGATTTTTCTCAGTATTGATTCCACAAGCGCTCATAGCTTGAAGTGCTTCTTTTTCTGAATCAAATTCTACTACGATTCCTTTGAAATCTTGAAAATAATTTGAATTAAATTGTGAAGTGATTTCTTTAGTTGTATAGTAGTATTCTTTCCATTTTGAATCAGTTTCTTTTAAATCTTTATTATTTTCATCAACATCTTTATCATAATCAATAACATATTGAGCAAATGCTGCTTGAGCTTTTTTAAGACGTTTGAATTCAAGTTTGTAATAGTTTACATAATAGTTTGGATCTTGTGAATCTGCATCTTCTGTTTTATATCCGCTTTGAATCATTTGATTCATAAAGGATGTTTTCTTTTTTGTTTTTTCTTCTTCTGTAAGAGAAGTTAAATCATTAGTACCATAGATATTCTTTTCTAATTGTTTATCAAACTCAACTTGCTCTTCTGCAGTTAAAGTGAATCCACCAAGTAAAGCTTGATCAATTAAGGTTTGAATCGTTGTTACTCCATAACCTTGTAATAATCTATAGTAAGCTTGACTATTTTTAATTGTGTAATCCCCTACTTTAATATAAGTAGCATCCGGATTGGATAATAGTGGTCTATACTTTGGATAAGTACTTTTTTTGCAACTTGCAACAGTGAAGATACTTATAATAGCTAATAAACAAGGTAGAATTTTTGTTAATAATCTTTTCATTGTTTTTCCCTCCTTATTCATCTTTCTCATTTGTTTTTGTAATTACTTCTAGAACAATTTTTAAGAAGTCTAAATTACTTTCAGTTGTGAATTTAATTTTTCCATCTGTAATTAATTGGTTTGTTGCTTTAACAAGGGCTTTGCTAAGTTCTTTTGACTTTGTTAAACTTTCATAAGCAGTCTTGTACCATGCTTCTGCTCTAGTTGTAATTTCTTCATCAATGGTATATCCATCAATTCCATAAACCCAATTTTCATCAACTACTTTGTATTTTAATAATACAGCAGTTAATTCTTTAACTGTTTTTTCAAGTTCAGCGGTATCAATTATTAATTGAGCTTCATAAGTATCAACAGCAGCACCTTTTTCTTTGTTTGTCTTAATGTTTTCTTTTGTTTTTTCAAGGGCTGTTTTTGCAGTTGTAACAGCTGTATTTGCTACATAGATATCAATATCTTGTTGAGTAACAGGATCTGTTGCGGCTGCACCACTTAGAATTGAAACCATATGGTAACCATAAGATGTTTCGAATGCATCTGTAACATAAGGTGAATCAAGAGTAGCTGTTAATAAATCATCTGTCTTTAATAAGTTGTAAACATTTAGCATTTCATCAACAAATTCTTGAACTAAACTAGAAGAAGAAGTGTAGGATTGAGTTGCTTCAAGTGTTACGGTAATATTCTTTTGTTTGAATTTAGCAAAATAATTAAAATCATAAATAGAAGTGTTGTTTGCAACAGCTTCATTATAAAGAGTTTCATCATAAACCATATCTGCTTCATTATACATTTTAACGATTGCGGTTAATTGACTTGCAAGTGTTTGCTCGCCAGTATCCACTGCATGAGAATATAAGAAAGCACTTAATTCTTTTGCAAGAGCTCTTTGCTCTGCTGTCCAGTTGCAATCTTTACGTTCATTTGTTTCTTCATCTACTAACTCATTTGTATCTGCTTTGCCATCATAGTTG
The DNA here is from genome assembly GCA_964474685.1 of uncultured Staphylococcaceae bacterium. GTDB lineage: Bacteria > Bacillota_I > Bacilli_A > ML615J-28 > CAG-313 > UBA1737. The sequence continues at coordinate 6,797 of CAYYTE010000036.1, forward strand.
TAATCTACACCGATTACAATGTTGTGAGCACTAACACTATAATACTTTTCAGAGTTTTCATCGATATATTTCCAATATAATTGTTTTCCACCTGCATTTTCATATACTTCTTTAGTAAATAATTCTAATGCATTTGAATATACAGTTCCACCAAAGGAATTGGAAGCGAGTAGTTCTTCATCGGATTCAACACCGAAGTAATCTTTAATAAAGTTCTTCCAACCATATTTTGCGGGGAAGTTAGGAATAAATCCATAATAAGATAGGTAAGAATATGTAAAGTAATTAAGTTCGAAGTTCTTTCTTAAAGAAGCGATTTCTGAAGAAAGAAGAGTATTGAATGTGTATTCATCATAAACTTCTTGTGTGTATGGATTATAAACTGTATTGTATGCTTTGTTTCCAGCAACTTCATATACATTGATTAAATTCAATGCTTGTGAAACGCCATACTTGCTTTCAAGTTCTTTCCATAAATCATCAGTAGTAATTGTAAATGTAGATTTATCATCTAATACAATTGTTGCTACCCAGTTTTTCTTAGGTTTCTTTGTAACTTTATAAGCATCATAATCTGTAACTTTTAAAGTTGTTTCATAGAAGTATTTATAGTTGTATTCATAAATTGCTTGTAGATAAGGATCATATACTTTTAATGTATGATTGAAACGATTTTGATAAATTTGTTCATTCAAGTTATTATCTGTATATAAATCTTGTGTCTTTTTTTCTACAATTTCATTATAGATAGCTTTACCTTCATCAGTTGTTGAGAATGTATAATTGTCATCATCATCTTGAGTATAAAGTTCCATAGGTTTTTCTTCTGTTAATTTTATTGCTAAAATAAAATAGTTACCCATAGCCACTGGTTTTACAGTATAAGACTTATAGAAAGTATTAACGTCATCACTTAAAGTTAATTTTGTTGATGTTGCACTTAAGTACTTTGTAAGTTCTGTATTTACTGCATCACTAGTTTCCTTATCCCATTTAAATGTTGAGAATTCATTTCCAGGATTTTCTAAGAATTCATCTGTGAATTTGTAATTAAATTGAGGTTGTGCATCTGTTAAGGTTAATGTTGTATCCTTATCGTTTGCAGCATTCTTTGCAATAGTTACATCATAATTTGTTGTAATAGTAGGTGCATCTTCTGCAGTTCCATATTTAAGTACAGCTGTTAAGTTTAATTCTTCAAAAGCTGCATTTGCACCAATTGTAATTTTGTTTCCACCATCAAATGTAGCATAATCACTAGCATCCATTGTCCAAGTGATAGAAACATCTTCATAACCGGCAACTTTTCCAACAGTAGGTAAAATTAGGTTTGTAGATAATGTATCGTTATCACTCATTAATGTGTCTAGTAAAGCTTTTACTGCATAAGCAGATTTGATTTTAGAAAATTCTCTTGTATAACTATCAGTTTTAATGATATCACCACTTTGATAATATCCCAATACTTCATTATACATTGAAACAAACTTCGCCATTACTTGTTCATTTGTTAAATAGTCACTCGCTGTAACAGTTCCTTTTGTTGCATCAAATGAGGAATTAACCCAACCTTTTGCATTGGTTGTTAATACATAGTTTGTATCTGTGTTGATTCCATAACGTTTCATCATTTCAAGAGCTGCTTTTTCTGATGAAAATGGAATGTATAAGCCAGTACAAGAACCAGTATAATTTTCATCATAATAAGTAGCAATATCTTTATCATCAAATAAGCCAGTCTTATCATTATCGGTTCTACCTTGTTGGTATTCTTTTAGATAAGCTGTTTTTGCCCATTCATTACGAGCATATTGCATCTTATAGTAACTTTTTACAACTACCCATGCTTTACTACATGTAGCTTTTGCAAGTTCACTTGTTTCAGTTGTAGTAGTGTTTTTCGAGTTATAAGTGTTATCGGTTGCCGCATCTGCTTTAGATAATAGGTTGTTTTGAATTAAAGTATCAATTAACGTTTCCCAAGTAGTTTGGTATGTTTTACTATCTGCTTCCTTTAATTCTTCAACGCTAAATACACTCTTATAAATGTATTTAATAAAAGCATCATTTGCTTCGTCGACTTTTGCAATTTCCTCTTTGTATAATTGATTATCAATTAAACGAAGAAGTTCTGCGGAGCCATAACTTTGTTTTAGGTATGTGTATAGACGATCGTTGGTGATTTTTAAATCATCAAGGGTCAAATAAACATCATTAGCATTACTAATTGTTGGTGTACGATGGCTCGAACTTTTCACACTAGATACAACAATTGTAATAGCAAGAATTAGTACAAGTGCGATGATTACAGGAAGAGTGGTTTTTAAACCAGCAGGCATCCCTTTTTTCTCACCTGTTGTAACATTTTTTTCCTTTGACATATTCTTTCTCCTTTTCTATAAATATGTATAAGATAACATTAATATGATACCATTTTTTCCGAAAAAAATCAATTAAATAAGCCGAATCTACTTAGATAAAATGACTTTTTTTAAAAGATTTATCCAGAATGTTAACTCAATGTGAAGTTTGTGTGAAATCGTTTATTTTAGCTATTTTTATTGGATTAATAGATGCCCAATAAATGGTATTTATACCCTAATTTCCTTTTTTTCATAAGTTTAAAATGATTCTATTGAGGATTAAAAAACATTTATAATCAATTTAAAGCAATGGTTTTTACTTGAAATACACCTCAAATTATAGTATAATATTTTTATTCAATTTCAAGGTGGATTCTTATGACTTTTTTAGAAAAAATACTTAGTATACTTCAATCTACAATGAAAACACCAACTTATTATGGATGGTTTCATTTATTATTTTTTGCAATATTAATTGTTGCATGTGTATTTGCGGTATTATATGGCAAAAGAGCGAATACAAATCAAATCAGGAAGTTTCTTATTCTATGTGGCGTTACTATGGTTGCTTTTGAAATCTATAAGCAAATAATATTTACTTTTAATAATACTCCCGAAGGTATTGTAGGTGATTATTTGTGGTACGCATTTCCTTTTCAGTTTTGTTCTACACCTATGTACTTAATGTTAATTGGGGGGATAATGAAACCTTGCAAACTGCAAAAGTTTATTCACAGTTATTTATCAACATTTGCTGTATTTGGTGGCTTATGTGTTTATTTTTATCCGAATGATGTATTTATGTCATATGTTGGAATAAACATTCAAACGATGATTCACCATGGACTTCAAATTGTTGTTGGTTGTTTCTTAATTGCTCATTATCGTAAGGAATTAAACTGGAAGTTTTATTTACAAGGAGTTCCTGTATTTTTAATTCTATGTGCATTTGCAATTATTCTTAACCTCACAGTTCCGAACTTTATTGAAGATACATTTAATATGTTTTTTATTAGTCCAATATCTCCTTGTACCTTACCTTTGTTAGACTATATATATCTTCACACTCCATATTTCGTTTTTTTGTTGATATATCTATTGGGTTTCTGTCTTGCCGCAGCAGTTGTATTTGTTCTAGCAAAAGTTATTATTTATGTATCTTGTCTTATTTCTTCAAAGTTAAAAAAGCATGAGACTGTATTAGAATAAAATATATGTCTTTATAAATAAGAATAATTTATTTTACCCATTCTTAATCAATTTATCTTACTATTAACCCTCTTTTTTAGAGGGTTAATTTTTTTTATTATTTATATGCCTAAAGATGTTAATTGTTTTTAGATTAAAAATCATAAAGAATTTATTTGATTTCATATGTATATAAAGAAGAATTTATTAATCAATACTTGTAAAAATAGTTGGTATTATTTACTTTTAAATGCGTGAAGAATATGATATAATAGGTAAAGATTAAGCGAGGAAAATATGAGAATAGTAGTTTTAGCAAGTGGTTCTAAGGGAAACTGCACATATATTGAAACACCCCAAACAAAGATATTAATAGATGTGGGAATCTCCTTTTTACAAGTTAGAAAAAGACTGAATTCACTAGGAGTTACTTTAGATCATCTAGATGGTATTTTTATAAGTCATGAGCATAGTGACCATGTGAAACATTTAGAAATGGTTTTGAAATATTATCATTGTCCCCTATTTATTCACGAAAAAACTTATAACAGGTTAATGAGTGGTTGTGTTTTTTCAACATATCATGCTGTGCCTTATTTTATTAAAGAAGATAAAAGATATCAATTAAACGATTTAGAAGTGATGCCTCTTAAACTATCTCATGATGCTGTTCATGTACTTGGTTTTATTTGTAAGGAAGCAAATGTGAATGAGAATCTTTCGTTTGCGAGTGTTACAGATACTGGAATATTACCTGAGAAATATATTTCTTTGTTGTCTGAGGTTTCGGTTCTATTGTTTGAATCGAATCATGACGTCCAAATGTTGCAAGAATCAAATCGACCATATAGTTTAATTCGTCGTATTCTTTCGAATAAAGGTCATATGTCCAATATATATTGTGACGAAATGTTAAAGAAAATTGTATCCATGCAAACAAAAATTGTTGTTCTTGCTCATATTAGTGAAGAATGCAATACGTATGATTTAGCATATAATGAATGTATGGCGTATTTTAATAATCATCCTTCCTTTATTCTTAGGGTTGCAAAGCAAAAAGAAGCATTACCAATTATTGAGGTGAATAAATGTTTCGATTGATTTGCGTGGGAAAGATAAAAGAAACTTTTTATAGTGAAGCTATAAATGAATATTTAAAAAGACTTAGTGCGTTTACCAAGGTTGAATGCGTAGAAGTTAAAGAGGTTAATATTTATAATATAGAAAAGAATATATTAGAAGAGGGGAAGAACATTTTAAAAGTAATCAATAAAGAAGATTATGTGATTACTTTAGAGATTAAAGGTAAGACATTTGACAGTGTTGAATTCTCTAAACATTTAGAAAACCTTCAAGTTCAGGGGAAGAGCTGTATTGATTTTGTCATTGGTGGTTCAAATGGATTATCAAATGAAGTAATAAATAGGAAAGATGAAAACCTATCTTTTTCAGATTTTACCTTTCCACATCAACTTATGAGAGTGATTGCTTTGGAACAATTGTATCGGGCAATGACGATTATTAATCATAAAGAATATCATAAATAGGAGAAAAAAAGATGAATTTATTTATTAATATTGTATTTTTAACATTGGTAACAGGATTTGCGGG
>CAYYTE010000037.1:0-1104 GCA_964474685.1 uncultured Staphylococcaceae bacterium
CAGGAAGAATATATTCAGATTTTATATGATCCGATGAATCCTAAGAATGTAGTATACATGAGACAGTAATATGGATGAGAACCGATTATTCAAACTAGTTAGTCCGTATAGTCCTTATGGTGACCAACCAGATGCGATAAAAAGACTTACTGAAAATATTAACAATGGGGTCAAAGAGCAAACATTACTGGGTGCTACCGGCACTGGTAAGACTTTTACAATTGCAAATGTTATTGCAAATTGTAATAAGCCTACTTTGGTATTGTCTCATAATAAAACTTTAGCGGGTCAATTATATGCGGAACTGAAAGCATTCTTTCCTGAAAATAGAGTAGAGTATTTTATTTCCTATTATGATTATTATCAACCAGAAGCATATGTTCCTAGCAAGGATATGTATATTGAAAAAGATTCTAGTATTAATGATGAAATTGACCAAATGCGACACGCTGCAACTGCTTCTCTATTGGAAAGAAGAGATACCATTATAGTAGCGAGTGTTTCATGTATTTATGGTATTGGTGATGTCGAAGACTATCGGGATTCGATGATGACAATCCGGGTTGGGCAAATCCTTTCTAGAGATACTTTTATTGAAAACTTAATTAAGCGCCAGTATGTTCGTAACTCAATGGAGTTTTTAAGAGGAAGTTTTCGTGTAAAAGGAGAGCATGTGGATTTAATTCCGATTTCTGAAAAGACGGAAGGAATTCGTGTTACTTTCTTTGATGATGAAATTGAAAAAATAGCTTTCTTTGATACCATTACAGGACATATTACCTCTCTTACAACGGTGGTTAGTATTTTTCCCGCAACACATTTCGTAATGAATGAAGCGAAAAAAGAAGAAGCGATAAAAAGAATTGAGGCTGAATTAAGTAGCCAAATAGAGAAATTTAAAAGTGAAGGTAAGCTAGTTGAAGCGGAGCGTATTGAACAACGTACGAAATATGATATTGAAATGATGAAAGAAGTCGGTTATTGCTCGGGTATAGAGAATTATTCTAGGCATATGACTTTAAGAAGTAGTGGTGAAACTCCTTCGGTATTACTTGATTTTTTTGGTAATGATTACTTGATGGTGATTGATGAATCCCATGTTAC
>CAYYTE010000037.1:1204-11895 GCA_964474685.1 uncultured Staphylococcaceae bacterium
GTGCTACCATCTTTGAACCAAATTGATGTTTTAACAGAAGAGATTAAAAAGCGTGTTGCTTTGAAAGAACGTACACTTGTTACAACACTAACGATTAAGATGAGTGAGGATTTAACCGCATATTTAAAAGATGCAGGGTTTAAGGTTGCTTATCTTCATTCTGAGATTAAAGCCCTTGATCGGTTAGAGATTATTCGAAAATTAAGAAAAGGTATATTTGATGTATTAGTAGGAATTAATCTATTAAGAGAAGGATTAGATATACCGGAAGTAAGTTTGATTGCTATATTGGATGCGGATAAAGAAGGATTCTTGCGTAGTGCTCGTTCGCTTATTCAAATAACAGGTCGTGCCGCAAGAAATTCACGTGGTGAAGTTATAATGTTTGCGGATAAAATGACAGACTCAATGCAACAAGCAATCAATGAAACCAATCGAAGACGAGTTATTCAACAAGAATATAATGAACTTAATCATATTACACCTAAAACAATTGTAAAAGCAATTCCTGAAACAGTATCCATAATTGATGAAGGGGATAATGCGAATGTGAATGAGGCTATGACGGCGGAGATTTTTAGTAAACTTCCTTCTCTAGAACAAAAAACGATACTCGAGCAACTTGAAAAAGAAATGAAGAAAAAAGCTACAGCGCTTGAGTTTGAAGAAGCAATGAGTCTTCGTGATATAATATTTGAATTAAAAACAGGTGAAAAAAATGGAAAATCAAAACATTAAAGTCATCGTTGGTTTATCTGGGGGAGTAGATTCAGCGGTTAGTTGTATTCGTCTTCTTGAAGAGGGCTATCATGTAGAAGCGATGTTTATGCGTAACTGGGATAGTGCAATCAATAATGATTTAAGAGGAAATCCTGATTTGCTCGATGATGTGTGTCCTCAAGAAAGAGATTATCATGATTGTCAAAAAGTTTGTGATAAGTTAGGAATAAAACTTCATCGTGTTGATTTTATTGAGGAATATTGGAATAATGTCTTTCAGTATTTCCTAGATGAATATAAAAATGATCGTACACCTAACCCAGATGTATTTTGTAATAAGTATATAAAGTTTAAAAGTTTTTTAGATAAAGCCCAAGAACTTGGTGCAGATTATATTGCTATGGGACATTATGCAAGAGTAGAAAGACGGGATGGTAGGAGTTATTTATTAAGAGGAGTCGATAAAAACAAAGACCAATCTTATTTTTTATGTCAAATTAGTCAAAAGCAACTTTCTTACTCGATGTTTCCAGTCGGTGATATGGTAAAAGCCGATGTAAGAAAACTTGCCCGAAAATATGGATTAGATAATGTTTCTGAAAAGAAAGATTCAACGGGTGTTTGTTTTATTGGAGAACGTAACTTTAAAGAATTCTTAATGAATTATTTGCCCGCAAACCCAGGCAATATTGTGGATACAAACGGAGTCATTCGTGGACGCCATGATGGTGTTATGTATTATACTATTGGTCAACGTCACGGATTAAAAATCGGAGGACCTGGAGAAGCTTGGTTTGTTTGTGGAAAAAGGGCTTTAACAAATGAATTGATTGTAAGTCAAGGCGATTCAGCAACCCTGTTGTTTGCGAATCGTGTACTTGTTAATGAATTAAATTTCTTTAATGAACCTTTGCAAGAAGGTACTCGTGTGAGTGCAAAATTCAGGTACCGAGCTCCCGATGTAAATGTAACGATACATATTATTGATGAATCTACACTCGAAGTAATAACAGACGTTCCAGTAAAAGCAATTACTCCGGGACAAGTCTGTGTATTTTATGATAATGAAATATGCCTTGGTGGAGGAATTATTGACAAAGTATATATGGATGATGTGGAAAGAGAATATTAAAAATGGAGGCTACCTATGCAAATTTTAGAAGGAAGAATAAATCATATACTATTCTTCAATGAAGAAAACGGCTATACGGTAGCCATTTTTTCGCTTCAAAGTGATTCGAAAATTAAACAAAAGATTGTAAGTTCAATAACCATCGTAGCTACTTTTGATAGAAAGCCTTACGATGAAGAAGAATATATATTAAAAGGAGATATCACTTATAATAAAAAGTATGGGGAACAGTTTAAAGTGGTTTCTTTTGAAAGAAAAAAACTTGAAACAATTGCTGGATTAATTCAATATCTATCGAGTGATTCTTTTGTTTCTATTGGGCCGAAAACTGCGAATAAACTAGTTAATGCGTTAGGGCTGGATTGCCTAAAAAAGATTAAAGAAGATAAAAGTTGTTTAAAAGTAATTGGGTTATCAAAAGTACAACAAGATACAATATATAAAGGGGTTGTAACCAACCAAGCGACAGAAGAAACACTATTGTTTTTACTAGATAATGGTTTAACGAGTGATATGGCTCATAAAGTTGCAACTGAATTTAAAGAAGAGACTAAAGAACTATTAACAAAGAATCCCTATTTAATTATGGATAAAATCCCTCGTTTTGGTTTTAAAAAGAATGACGCGTTTGCGCTTTCAATGGGAATCGATGAGTTATCTCCGATTCGTTTAAAAGCATTTATTTGTTATTTGATTACAGAGACATTATTTCAATCGGGAAATAGTTATATTGAAAAAGATAAATTATATCAACAACTCAATAGTTCGTTACAAGTTGATATTAAAATTGATTTGTTTAATTCTCTATTAAAAGAGTTAAAAGAAGAAAGAAAAATATTTGTATCCCCCGATGATTATGTATTTGATTATTATTCATATAAAGAAGAGACAAGCCTTGCGTTAAGACTTGCAACGATTATGAAACAAAATGATAAGAACCGTTTAACATATTCTTTAGATGAAATAAATAGAGCGTATTTAGAAGTAGTAAAAGATGAAACATTTGAACTGAATGAATTGCAACAAAAAGCCGTAAAACTTGCATTTACTAAGCCAATGGTGATAATTACTGGTGGTCCTGGAACCGGTAAAACTACTATTGTTCATACGATTTTAAAATTATACTTTATGCTCAATGGAAATAACAGTGCATTAAAAGATCGAATTGCCTTACTTGCTCCAACAGGAAGAGCCGCTAAGCGTTTAAGTGAATTAACTTCTATGTCTGCATCGACGATTCATCGATTTTTAGGATATAATGGCGTTGAATTTGAATTTGATGAAGACAATAAGAAAAATACAAAACTTGTCATTGTAGATGAATCGAGCATGATGGATACGAGTCTTGCCAATCATTTAGTTCAAGCTTTAGAAGATTCGACAAGGTTAATTCTTGTCGGAGATGTTAATCAACTTCCCAGTGTGGGTCCGGGTCAAGTATTAAAGGATTTAATTGACTCAAAGCAAATAGAAACCATTTTCTTATCTACGATTCATCGTCAATCCCATGATTCTTCAATAATTCGCTTGGCACATTCGATTGAGAAAGGTGTATTACCGGATGATATATTAGAAAAACTTCCTGATAGAAATTTCATCCCTTTAGAAAATGAAATGATTCCTGAAGCAATTCTTAAAATAATTAAAATTGCAATGGAAAAATCAATTAATGTAAATGAAGAATTTCAGGTGTTAATTCCAATGTATAAAGGAAAATGTGGAATTAATTCCATGAATCAATTATTACAAAAAACGATAAATCCCAATAAAGAAATGTGGAAAACTCCTTTTCATGAATTTAAGTTAGATGATAAAGTGATTCAGTTAGTGAATCATGCTGAAAAGAATATAATGAATGGGGATATCGGATACATTACGAACTTTGAATATGAGAATAATAAAATAGTTGGAATGAATGTTCGTTTTGATCAAGCAAATGTTTTGTATGGACCTGAGGATTTAGACGATTTAAGTCTAGCTTATGCAATTAGTATCCATAAATCGCAAGGTAGCGAGTTTAATCATGTAATAATTCCTATTTGTAGTGAATACTATATTATGTTAAAAAAGAAATTAATATATACGGGTATTACACGTGCTAAGAAGAGCATTATGTTACTTGGGAATTGTAATTTACTAAATCAAGCAATTTCTCGGACAGAGTATCCAAGAAAAACTATCTTAAAGAATATTTTTATAGAAAACTTAAAATCTCCGAACGTATTAAAGAATAGTACAACTACAATTACTGATTTTCTAAAAAGTAAGGAGACTATTAATGAAACTACTATAAATGAAATTCCCTCTATTGAAGATAATGAAGAACTAATTGAGGAAGATATATTAGGATCCGATATAGCAAGTGATTTAAAACAAAGTGATTTTGACAAATAGTGAATTATATATATTGAAGAATCTATTTTTGAATAGATTCTTTTTTATTTTTAATAAAATAAAATAAAGCAATAATCAATTCTCATTATAAATATATTATAAAGGGGGATAATGAATAATATGGGGAAGAAAAATAGAATAATTGTATTGTTTATTTTTGTGTTTTGTCTATTTATTACTGGATGTAAAGAGGATGTGATTATTACTCCTTCTGAAATTCCAGAAGAAGTAGAAGAAATTACTTTTGATTTTGTTGAGATTCGAGGTGAAGTCAGATTTCCTGGTATTTATCAGATAAAGAAAGGCAGTATGATAAATGATTTAGTGAAACTTGCGGGAGGGTTATCAAGTAATGCGGATACTCGTAGTATTAATCTAGTATCACTTCTATATAATCATCAAAAGGTATATATACCAAAAATAGGGGAAAAGGAAGTGAATAGTGGAGGTGAAGAAAATACTTTGATAAGTATCAATCAAGGAACTTTGACAGAACTTTGTGAAATTCCTGGTATAGGAAAAGTCACTGCTAAAAAAATAATTGATTATAGAGAATCATCTGGCCCATTTCAGAAATTAGAAGATATTATGAAAGTAGAAGGAATTGGCAATGAGACTTATAAGAAAATTCAAAAATTCATTTGTTTATAAAGAGTCACTTCATAATTTATGGATTTATGTATTAATCATTGTTTCTATTGGTAATTTTCTTGATTCTGGTCATTACTTGTATTTGATATTATTGCTTCTCTTAGAGATTAAAATATTTTTTATTTCTAAGAGATTATTTTTTATATCCATTACCCTATTATTTATATTTTTATCGAATTATTTTATAAGAAACATAGTTGTAACCAAGGAGATTAAAAATGAATATGAAGGAATTATTCATATTATAAAAAGAGAAGAAAAAGAAGACAAATATAGATACCTAGTATATTTGGAAAATAAACAAAAAGCTTATTTAACGCTTCCTGTTCGCTTCAATAGTGGAGCTAAATTAATGGTTGAGGGAACATTGTATAAAGGTAGAGAAGAGTCCTATGACGGATTTTTTAATCAAAAAAAATATTATGAGTACCTTGGTATTAGTTACTCAATTGATTGTAAAGATTATCAAGTGATTTCAACTAATGGATTTTCAATTTATATATTACAAGATATTTTATTGAATTATACACAAGGTTCTTTTGATAATATATCTGGAGGGTTTATACGTGCCCTTGTACTAGGAGATGGGACGGGACTTGATCGAGAGTTTAAATCTTCTTTGCAATCAATTGGAGTTAGTCACCTCTTGGTTATATCGGGTCTTCATGTTTCTTTGTTTTTACTGTTTTTAGGTTTTCTCTATAAAATTTTTAAAATTCCTTCTCGATTTCAACAAACGATTAGTTACTGTTTTTTAATAAGTTATTTTATAATAACCGGTTTTTTAGTATCCGTGTGGAGAGTACTTTTTACTTTAATATTGCATAATTTTAAAAAAAGATATGATTTTGCTTATTCTGGATTGGACTTATTGTCCTTTAATTTTATTCTTGTTGTTTTGATATTTCCCACAATACTTTTTCAGTATCGTTTTATTTTTACCTATATCATTGCGTTTTCGTTATTACTTATACAACCGATATTAAAAAAAATCCTTAAAGTAAAATCACTCCTATATAAATTCATATTGCAAAACATTACAATTTCTTTTGCTTCCTTTTTTATTGTACTTCCTTTTGTTACAAAAATAGGTGCAAGAGTAAATTTTACAAGTGTAATCTATAATTTAGTATATATACCTTTCGTTAGTTACATATTTTTGCCTTGCTCATTACTTTGTTTTTGCTTTCCTTTTTTAAATAGTTTCTATTCTCATCTTTGTTCGATGTTTTCTTTTGTAACTATTTTTCTTTCGAAATATCCTTTTCTATCCTTAGGATTATCTATTTTGCCAGTGTTCTTTTTTGTTCTTTACTACATTCTTTATATGTTCATCATTGTATCAAAAAGAAAAAAGATAAAGTATAGTATGATATTTACTTTCATCCTATTTATAATACTTTGGAGTAATAAAATAGGTTTCCAAATCACACCTTCTGTTACGTTTATGGATTTACCATTAGGAGAATCTACACTAATGATTGATTCATTGGGTAAAAATTCCATTTTAATTGATACAGGAAGTGCTCGTAGTGAAAGTGGAGTCGACGCTATATTGTTACAAAAAGGAGTGAAAACAATTGATTATTTAATACTATCTCATGCGGATGAAGACCATATAGGTAATGTTGCATTTTTGTTAAAGCATTATGATGTAAAAAATGTTATTTATAGTGCCATAGATGATAAATCAAAGAGCATAGCGAAGTCTTTATCTAAGTATGTGAATATTATAGGTTTTAAAAAAGGTTCTAAATTACAGGTACAAAATATAATGATTGAATGTTTATATCCTATTCAAGATCTTGAAGATACGAATAATAACAGTTTAGTGTTATATATAGATTATTATAATACGCATTTCCTATTTACGGGCGATATTGAAAAACCGGCTGAAGAGATACTAGTTTCTACTGGTTTTAAACAAAAAATAGATGTGTTAAAGATTGCTCATCATGGGTCAACAACATCATCTACCATAAACTTCTTATCCTATGTAAATCCCAAGATGGCAATAGGAATGAATGGTTATTATAATCCTTTTGGCTTTCCTTCAAACTATGTTTGTAATAATCTAAAAAAGGCGAAGATTCGCTATTTTATGACAAATAGGTTTGGTTCTATCGTTTTTCTCTTTAAAAATAAAGGAGAGAAACCAAAACTTTTATTGACTCGAGAGGACAAAATTAGTGATTTTTTTTACAACCCCAAATTATGTCCTTATGATTTGATAAAATAGAAGTAGGTATGAATTTTAAACAAAGGAGTGAAAGGATGAAAACCAATAAAACACAAACAGTATTGTACATGTATGACTATTTGTTGCATAATAAAATGATTTCACAAGAATGCTTATCTTCATTTGGAGAAATATCAAACAAGACATTCTTACGCTATATCGATGAAATAAGAAGTTTCTTTTCAAACTACTATATTGATTTTGATATTGTATATTCAAGAACAACAAAACAATTTGATTTAGTAGAACATAAATGAAAACAACCTCCCCTTTAATGATTTATTAAAAAGTTTTAAACTAATTACTTGTTTTCTTTTTACAAATGTGGTATAATTTACTACGTTAAAGTATTAAATAGCTCGGAGGTGAGTACGATGGCTAATATTAAACAACAAATGAAGCGTGATATTACCAACCAAAAGAAACGTGAATTAAATAATTCATTCAGATCTTCTTTAAAAACTGCTCAAAAAGCATTAGAAGTAGCTATAGCTAGTGGAAATAAAGAAGAGGCTTCGAAGGCATATAGCAATGTATGTAAGAAATTAGATAAAGCTGTTTCAAAATGCATCTTTCATAAAAACAAAGTTGCTAACCAAAAATCACGTTTAGCCAAAAAAGTGAATGCAATTGCTTAATTGGTAAATAAATGAACTGTCTAGATGGACAGTTTTTTTATTTATAGAAAAAGAGAAACCTGATTTTTTCAAGTTTCTCTTTTAAATTGTTTTTAGACTTAATAGGAATAGTTCGAATCCAACTTTTTTATCAATCATTCCATTTTTTTGTTGAATGTCGAAATCCGCTATTTTTGTTATATATTTCTTTAATGCTTCATTGTCAAAAGTTTTTGCATCTTTAACTAAATAATAAGCTCTTGCGGTTGATATTTGGTAAAACTTAGCTATATCACTTTGAGAGTATCCTTCTTTTAATAAGGATGAGGTTGTAAAGAGTTCTTTAAACTTATTTGTGACTAGGGCAATCATACCGGATATATCTTTAGTGTTTGCGAATATTTGTTGGTAGATGCTCTCAACTTTTTCAAAATTTTTGGATATGAGTGCTTCAATTAGTTTAAATACCGCATTTGTAACATCCTCAGGTACTAATAAGCGTATTGTTTCTTTTGTAATTATACCATCATGTTTAGCAAAACTGATAATCTTTTCTAATTCATTATCCATTCTTGCTTGATCCCCATTTAGGTAATCTAAGAACACAGTTAAGGCATCTTCTCGTATTTCTATTTGTTCACTTGCAAGTCTTCGAATAATCCACCCTTTTAATTCGATTTCTTCTGCTTCTGGATAGTCAATGATTTCCGACACATTTCGTAATACTTTATAGTATTCATTTGATAATGGAATCTCTATCCCACAACTGTTGATTAATAGTATTGTAGTATCTGAGGGATTCTTTAAATATTGTATAAATCTCTTGCCCGCTGGGGGAATGGTTTCTTTTGCTTGTTTTAAGAAGATAGGGTTATTCAAAATGATAAGTTTTAAGTCTTCTAAGAAGGGTACAGTCATACAATCATTGATTACAACATCAAGGGGAGTATCTGTCATATCATATTTAATAATCGTTGTTTTCTTTTTTTCTAAACTTTGTATAATTCTGGCTATTCGATTGCGAATGAAGATTTCGCTTTTTCCCGTAAATAAGTAAATTGTTTCGTAATCCATATACTACCTCGCAAAGGTAGTATATCACAATTATTTAAAAAAATAAAGTAGAATCATTCATAGTGTTTAAGATTTATGTTTAGGTTAGGTATTTATCTATTCTATTTTTGAAAAGGAAAAATGACCCTATAAAGAAGATAGTGGTTACAAAGGAGCATCACCTGAAGTAGTCAAGTAAAAGATTACACCAATAAAAATCGCTCTAATTCTCCATTTCGGTTTTAAATTGAACTGGGATTTCATAATTTAATGCGTAGGAGGGTCTTTCTTTATTATAATCCTCAACACACATTCCTATTAGTTCTGGAACATTGTAAGAATGGTTGTAAGAATGGTTAATCTTTAAATCGATAAACTATTCTTCTTTTATCCAACCTTTTAATGATTCATTAACAAGATAACCAGTCGTTTTTTTTGCTCGACTCATACTTATTTTTATGTAATTATTATCTATAAACTCATTATAACTTATGGAAGCAGAGACTGAATCTAGATCTATGTGTAAAATTGTCGGTTCTTTTCACATATTTTTTATTATGTCTAATACATCATTAAAACAATCAAAATGTGGTTTAGTGTCTATGATAATTTGTAGCTTAAATTCTTTTTTGTACATGGATCAATTGATAATGCTATTTCGTTAAGTATTTCTTTTAAAAAATACGAATCGTATTTGGAACTACAATCTCTAAAGTCTTAGTTATTTTTTTCTGATTATTATAAAAATAAGATTTTATTTATTTTTAACTTGATATTTACACTTTTTTGCTTATATATAAGATGGATTAATTATTGTTATGGCCTTGTTTTAAACCTTTCGAGACAACGTGTATTCGAATGCATAAGTAATTATTTATCCAAATCTCGTAAACTTCATCACGTTTTACGATTATGAAGTATGGATATCTAACTTAAATGATGGATAATCTTTTTTAAGGAAAAAAATACTAAAATTATATCATAAATTAAGGTGGGAGTATCAAGATTCGAATCAGTTCAGAGTAGAAAGTATATAATGGTAGAATATGGGATTAAAATTTAAACTAAAATCCCTTTAAAATTATAGTATACAAAAAAGAGCTTCACAATCTCTATTATAACCGTATTCAACGTTATTTATTTTGTTTGCATAACTAGATATACTCGTAACATCATAAGCAATATATTCATCTTCTATTATGGATTTACTCCAAAGTTTAAAGAATGTCATTCTTTCTTCATCTGTAATACTTTCAAATAGTTCACTGATGCGTTGTGAAGATAAAGATTCATCCAAGTAATGATAGTAATCATTGTACCAATATTTAAAATATTTCACAACATTTCCTTTAGAAATCATATACATGGCAAGCGATAGAATATAATTCCATCTAGTAGACATAACGATTTGGAGTTTTTCTTTAAGGAAAGTAGTAGAAGCAATTTTATACAAAATATAAAAGGCACCATAAGATCTAATAGAATTAACTTCTAAGGACACGTTATTATTTGCTTTAAATATTTCGAATTATTTATTATTAGGAATAAGCATTCCTGTTGCGTTATCTTTTTTTCTAATGCCAACTTCATCACTAGTAACTTTTCCATCTGATACTCTATCATAAGCTCTTACAGTATAATACACATAGATAGTATCACCAAACTATTTTTTGTAAGAAACCTTTTCTAGTGGCATTGGCACTTTTTGAATATTATTAAGGAGATAATCAAGTTTCTACTTGAATACTATTATTTTTTAAGGAATTTTACGATTTAATAAGTGCAATTTGGATTCTAAGAAGAATATCTTACTATCTATATTGAAAAAAAGGCAAATTAAACTTTGAAGTGCAACACAGACCTTAGGAAATAATTCGTTGAATGC
>CAYYTE010000038.1:0-9397 GCA_964474685.1 uncultured Staphylococcaceae bacterium
TAATTATATCAAATTATTAGTTAAAGGTGGGTCAATTTTGAATTGGAAACAACAGCTAAGGTGGGTCAATAATATTTTACCACAAGCAACAGCCTTTGGTAATTATCGCGATGTATTTGCTCCCTCATCAATTACTTGGAATATAGGTGAAGAAGAGCTAAATATTTCACCTTATGCTTATCATTTATCTATGTTCTATAACGAACCTCAAGAATCTATCCGTTGTTTAAATGATATTAAGCCATTTCTTTCATCTCCTTTTTATCGTCCTGTAAATTTTGAAATTGTCTTATCAGAGAATAATTCGATGTATACACTCGACAACACCATTCTTTACAATAAAGATAAAACAAAAGTATATTTTGGATATGATTTCTCTATGTGGTTGGATGGTGATAAGAATTTTGTGATACCAGATTCAATTGAAGAAATTAAAGATGGTTCTTTTGCATTATCTTCTTTTACAAATAGTTGTAATTTAATTAAAATAGGTAAGAATTTAAAAAATATATCTACCTATTTCTTTGATCATTCTACCGATGGTTTTACAACAATAAGTGGAATTGAAGTTTCTAATGAAAATGACTCATTCGTTTGGGAAAACAATATGCTTATGAATAAGGATAAAACAAAGTTATTTTTTGCGAATTTTGATAATCCAATTGATTTACCCTCTACGCTTTTGGAAGTAGGGAGTCTAGTTTTTTGTAAAAAAGGTAACATTAGTCTTGATAATTTGTCTCTTAATATAATACCATCTTATTCAAGTAAATTGAAAGTTAATGATTTAATATATAACTGTAGTTTACAATTGACAAAAGAGTCTTCTTTCAATGAGAATAATTGGGCACCACATGGAATTAGTTATAAAACAAGTTGTTTTGATTGGGAAGTAAACCCAGAGGAACTTCAATTTACTCAAGAGAAAATTGACCAACTAAATTCTATCCTATTAAAGTATGAGACGATAACGGTTACTAAAAAATATTCTACTTATTATTATCTATTGACAGATGATTTCACTATCACAAAAGTAGAGGAGGTATCAAAATGAAAAAACTATAAGTGCATTCTTTTTCTCTCTTTTTCTTTGTGTATCGTTTCTTTCCGGATGCGCATTATCGCAGCCATCGGATGAAGTGAAGGATAAATATGGAAATTATGATAATATTGTATATAGTGATGAAGATAAGTCTTCAATTCTTGAATATGGGAAACTGAAAAATGATGAAGATTATTTCACATACAAACTCTCAGACGATGGAAAATATTATATTATCACTGGTATGTCAAAACTTGGACAAGCAGTTATGGATGTCTATGAAAATAAAATTAGACAAAATGATTTTTATTATTCGGCTTTTTTGGGATCTAAGCTAAGTATCGAATGGAAACAAAATGTCTTTTACAATAGTGATTTAAATTTTGACCTTCACCTTCCTAGTTTGTATAGAGACTTACCAGTTAAAGCTTTAGGAGATAATGCTCTTGCAAGTCTTGATTATTATTCATATCATTTATATATTCCTGAATCAATTACTAGGTTTGGTACAAATTGTGTAAGACCAAACATTCAAATTCGAAAAATCAGTCCATATTTATTTTTATCTGGTTACCATGGATTCTCGATTTTAACTTCCGCTTGCATTACTTGGAATATTGGTGAAGAAGAATTGCAGCTTTCGCCTTATGCTTTTATACTTCAATCTCGAGCTCCTTTTATGAAAAAAAATGAGATTATATTATCTGAAAATAATTCTAAATATTGTTATGAAGATTCTATACTTTATAGTATTGATAAGTCACAAGTATATTTTGGTTTTGATTTCTCAAGTTGGATTAATATTGAGCAACAGCAAGGTGCATATAAAGATCTTTGCTATAAAATCAATTACAATATTCCAAATACAATTAAGGAAATCAAACCTGGATTTATGATGGTTAATAATGTTATTTCTACATTCAATTGCAATCAGCATTCAGACTATATAGATGTTTCTCCTGAACTATTACCATCGTTTCCTTTTCAAATAAATATACCCGCTTCTCTTGAGAAACTCTCTGTTGAATTTTTTGAGTATGTAAATTTTCATATTCTTCGAAATCTCACGTATTTGACTAGATATATTTCTTGGGGGACTTCTTCAATTTCTAGTAGTTCTGAATATGGTGGTTTACCTAATGATTTTTTAGAAAGTGCTTCTCTTGGGCAAGGTATAATTCAAGTTGAAAAAGAAAATAAGAATTTCTTTTGGGAAGATGGCGCCTTGTATAATTCAGATAAAACAATATTATATGCGGCATTTGTAAACAAAGATACGAAACAATTTGTTGTAGACAATACAGTTGAAGAAATTTCAAATTTGATATTTTTTATCAATCAAAAAAAATATCAACTTGATGAAGGCAAAAATAAATTGGTTTTACAAAGACCTATTTCTGTTTTATCAAGTACATTAAAATGGGATAATTTTGATCTTGATAGTTATATAGGAAAAGTAGGGAGTTTTATAAAAGTTGTTAAGCATACATTTGAGATTGATTTTAGTGAAATGATTTATCAAAATATATATTGGGAATTTATTGATTATTCATATATTAATAAAGATTACTTATTTAAAGATATAGATTTGAATAAACAACAAAACTACTTATTTATTTATAAAAGCAAAATAGAAAAAGTTACAAAAGTGTTAAAAGTGAATCATGCAAGTTAATATTCTTTTTCATAGATGATATAGTTCTCAACCAAACGTTAAACGTTTGGTTAAGTTTTTATGTTTTATAATCCTATCTAAAAAATGCTTATAGTGGAAATAGTATCTTAATTATGGTATAATAATACCGATATAAGAGGTGTCTAATGATGGATAAAAAGAAATTAGTAATGTTAGTAATTATGGATGGTTATGGTATCCGAAAAGATAAAGAAGGTAAGATTGTTACGGATGGAAATGCAATTGCAGCCGCAAAAAAACCTGTTTTAGATCAACTGTTTAATACTTATCCCTCTACTTTGATTCAAGCTTCTGGTGAATATGTAGGTTTACCAGATGGTCAAATGGGAAACAGCGAAGTAGGTCATATGAATATTGGAGCGGGGCGTGTCGTTTATCAATCCTTAACAAGGCTTAACGTGGCTGTTCGAAATAAGACATTGCAAGACCAACCAGCGATTCATAAAGCAATTGAGCATGCAAAAAGAAATCATTCTGCTCTTCATATAATGGGATTAATGAGCGATGGTGGTGTTCATTCCCATATTGATCATATTATTTATTTAATGAAGGAGGCCATTCACGAAGGCGTTGAAAAAGTATATGTTCATTCTTTTCTAGATGGTCGGGATGTTCCACCTCAAAGTGCGAAAGAGTATTTATCTAAACTTGATAAAGCCCGTATTAAGGGTGTTGAGTTAGGTGTTGTTTCTGGTAGATATTATGCAATGGATAGAGATAAGAACTATGACCGTATTCAACTAGCATACGATGCTTTGGTATATGGGAAGGCCCCAATAAAGGGATTACTTGAAGGAATTGATGAATCATATAGTGAAGGAATAACAGATGAATTCTTAAAACCTTATATAGTTAATAAAGACGCAACTATTAAAGATCATGATTCGGTAATCTTCGCAAACTTCCGTCCGGATAGAGCAATCCAAATGAGTGTTTGTTTAACAAACCCAACCAAAGCTACTGGACCAAAAGGTAGCCTTCAAAATTATAAAGTATTCAAAGATTTAGATTTTGTGCAAATGATGCTTTATAGTATTGATGTTGTTGGTGATATTGCCTTTGATTTGATTAAATTAGATAATATGTATGGAGATGTAATTAGTAATAATGGATTAAAGCAACTAAGAATTGCTGAAACAGAAAAGTATGCGCATGTTACTTATTTCTTCGATGGTGGTATTGATAAAGAGTTACCTGGTGAAACAAGAACACTTGTGTTATCTCCAAAAGTAGCTACCTATGATATGCAACCCGAGATGAGTGCATATCTTGTTGCTGTGAAAGCATATAATGCAATCCTTTCATTGCAATATGACACAATTATTTTAAATTTTGCAAATTGTGATATGGTTGGTCATACAGCGGTATTTGATTCGGCAGTTAAAGCCGTAGAAGCAGTGGATGAATGTGTTGGTCTTGTATATGATGCAGTTCAAGAAGTAGGTGGCACAATGCTTTTAACAGCGGATCATGGAAATGCGGATGAGATATGGGATGAGCATCATGAACCATATTCTGCTCATACTACAAATCCAGTTCCTTTCTTAATAACTAGAAAAGACATTGTTTTAAAGCAAAATGGAGCTTTATGTGATATTGCTCCTACTATGCTAGAATTATTAAATATTCAAAAACCTGTTGAAATGACAGGGGAAAGTATGATTGAAAGTTATAAAAAGGATTAACCATTTAATTGCATTTTATGTGAAAATAGTGTATAATTAATAATGGTAAAAATTATATATACGAAAGGATAAATATATGAATAATATGAATTACTCAAAACATATTGAGGGACAATGCCCAGTTACCTGTGGCGCTCATCATGGTTGTGCTCCTATTCCTGAAGAAGGAAGAATGGTTTATTCTCGTGAGATTAAAGACATTAGTGGTTTAACTCATGGTATTGGCTGGTGTGCTCCTCAACAAGGTGCTTGTAAATTAACACTAAATGTAAAAAATGGTGTAATTGAAGAAGCTTTAATTGAAACAATTGGTTGTTCTGGAATGACTCATTCTGCAGCAATGGCAAGTGAAGCAATTGTTGGTAAAACTGTTTTAGAGGCTGTAAACACAGACTTAGTATGTGATGCTATTAATACAGCTATGCGTGAATTATTTCTACAAATCATTTATGGCCGTACTCAATCTGCTTACTCAGAAGGTGGACTTGAAATTGGCGCAGGATTAGATGATTTAGGCAAGGGCTTAAGAAGTCAAGTTGGTACAATTTATTCTACAAAAGCCAAAGGCCCTCGTTATCTAGAATTAACAGAAGGTTATATTACTCGTTTAGCTTTAGACAGTAATTCTGAGATTATTGGTTATGAATACTTAAGTCTTGGTAAAGTAACAGATGCTCTTAAAAAGGGAGTAAATGCGGATGAAGCTGTTAAAGGTGCTATGGGACATTATGGTAGATTTGAAGAGGGCGTTAAATTTATTGACCCTCGTAGAGATTAGGAGGTAACACTATGGATATTACATTTGAAGGATATGAAAGAAGAATTGCTCAAATTAATCTTGCATTAAATGAATATGGGATTAAGGACTTAGCAGAAGCAAAACAAATTTGTGATCAAAATGGTGTAGATGCTTATAATATTGTAAAAGGGGTTCAACGTATTTGTTTTGAAAATGCTTGTTGGGCTTATACTGTTGGTGCTGCAATTGCTTTAAAACAACATGCAAAAGATGCTGCTGATGCTGCTCGTTATATTGGCATTGGACTTCAATCATTTTGTATTCCTGGAAGTGTTGCGGATGATCGTAAAGTAGGTTTAGGCCATGGTAATCTTGGAGCTCGTTTGTTATCTGAAGAAACAAAATGTTTCTGTTTCTTAGCTGGACATGAATCATTTGCTGCTGCTGAAGGCGCAATTGGTATTGCTTTAAAAGCAAACTTGGTTCGTAAAACTCCTCTTCGTGTTATATTAAATGGTCTTGGCAAAGATGCTGCAAAGATTATTTCTCGTATTAATGGTTTTACTTATGTTGAAACTTTATTCGATTATAAAACTGGAAAACTTCAAGAAGTTAGTCGTACTGCATATTCACAAGGACCTCGTGCCTTAGTAAATTGTTATGGTGCTGATGATGTTCGTGAAGGTGTTGCAATTATGTGGAAAGAGGATGTTGATGTATCGATTACTGGTAACTCAACAAACCCTACTCGTTTCCAACACCCGGTTGCAGGTACTTATAAAAAAGAACGTTTAGAACAATGTAAGAAATATTTCTCTGTTGCATCTGGTGGTGGAACAGGGCGTACATTACATCCAGATAATATGGGTGCAGGGCCTGCTTCTTATGGTTTTACAGATACATTAGGTAGAATGCATAGTGATGCTCAATTCGCTGGTTCATCTTCTGTTCCTGCTCACGTTGAAATGATGGGCTTAATCGGAATGGGAAACAATCCAATGGTTGGAGCAACCGTTGCAGTTGCAGTAGCTTGTGAAGAAGCTTTAAAGAAATAATAATACTAAGAATTCTCTTTGTAAAAGGAGAGTTCTTTTTCTCTGCTTTTTTTACTAGATATTGACTTATAAATAGATTTTAATTACAAAGATTTATGCAAGATTTTTAAGTTTATCAAAGTTTTCTTAATAAACTTTCAAGAATTTATATTGAAAGAAATGGGGTTAATATCTTTTTTAATCATTGTTGCACTTTTTTAAAAAGATTGTGATAGAATATAAATAGATATAATTAAATCATTAGAAAGGAATCATCTATGCCATATATTACGGATTGTTATGCAAGAGAAATATTAGATTCCAGAGGGAATCCTACTGTCGAAGTGGAAATAAGTTTAGAGAGTGGAATTAGAGGTCGCGCGAGTGTTCCGAGTGGTGCATCTACGGGGAGCCATGAGGCTCTAGAAATTAGGGATAAGGATAACTCACGTTATTTAGGTAAAGGAGTATTAAAAGCCATTAAGAACATCAATGAAAAAATAGCTCCGGAGATTCTAGGATATGATTCGAGAGAACAATTATTAATTGACAAAAAATTAATTGAATTAGATGGTACGCAAACTAAGAGTAAATTAGGTGCGAATGCTATTCTTGGTGTTTCTTTAGCATGTTTAAAAGCTGCCTCTCTTTATTTGGACGTTCCACTTTATCGTTATATGGGAGGGGTGTATACCCCTTTATTACCCGTTCCTTTTATGAACATATTAAATGGTGGTGTACATGCTAATTGGAGTATTGACTTTCAAGAGATTTTAATTTGCCCAATTGGAGCGCCTTCTTTTCATGAAGCCTTAAGAATGGGTAGTGAGGTCTTTCATAAGCTAGGTCAAATATTGCAAGGTAAGAATTTATCTATAGGAGTCGGGGATGAAGGCGGTTATATGCCTAGTTTGAAAAGTAATTCTGAAGCCTTAGATTTAGTCGTTCAAGCAATTACGGAAGCAGGATTTGTTTCTGGTAAGGATATATATATTGCAATTGATGCCGCAAGCTCTGAGTTTTATGATGTAAAAACAAGAAAATATATTTTAAAAAATGAAAAGAAAGTATTAACACCGGTAGAAATGGTTTCCTATTTTGAATCCTTAGTGGCAAGGTATCCAATTATTTCTATTGAAGACCCTTTGCAAGAGGATGATTGGACGAATTGGAATCTTATTACGAAAAAGTTAGGAAGTAAGGTTCAAATTGTTGGTGATGACTTATTTGTAACCAATAACGATCGTCTTCAAAAAGGAATCACAAATGGTTGCGCAAATGCGATTCTTATAAAAATGAATCAAATTGGCACTGTTTCAGAAACTCTTCAAACAATTGATCTCGCTACCAGAAATCATTATCAATGTATGATTTCTCATCGAAGTGGAGAAACCGAGGATACGACTATTGCAGATTTAGCTGTTGCCACCAGAAGTCTTGAGATTAAAACGGGTTCTATGTCACGTACAGAAAGAATTTGCAAGTATAATCAATTGTTAAGAATTGAAGATGATTTAAGAGATAATGCGAAGTATGCGGGGGAGACACTTCTTAAAATGCTTTATACAAAGTAGTTTTTGTAATATGTAAAAATGTTAAAGAAATGATTATTATTTTCATTTCTTTTTTTGTGTATTTTTAGAAGAAATATAGTATAATAAATAACATAGGTAATATATTATAATTTAAATTGATTAGGAATTGAGGTAGCAAGATGATGGAATATATTTCGAATATAAAAAGAAACTTTAAAAGAATTGATCATGATATTTACATATTAAAGATTCTTCTTTTAAGTTATTATGATCATGAAAATGAATTAAAATTAGCTTATGTAGAAAATGTTAATTCCAATCTTAAAAAAGAAGTATCGGAATATCGTGAATCATCTCCTGTAGAATTACTCAATCAAATTCAAAATGATTATGATACGATTATGAAATTAATAAAAGAAGAACAAGAAGATCTATATGGTATTTTCTCTGTTCCTTCTATGATATTTTTGGATAATCTGAAATTTGATGAACTTGTTTCTTTTTATGAGCAATTAAAAAATGCTTTAAAGACATATCCAACCCTTCAACAAGCCTCGAAAGAATTATTATCTACTGAGCCACTTGTGTGGTCTTTGTTTATCGATGATTTACTACTATATATTGATAAATATGCAACGAAACAAATTATAAGATTGTTGCCATTGCAAAAGTTAAAAGAGAAATCATTGTTAAAAAAATACAGCAATATTGATTGCATGGAAACATTCAAATATTTACGGTTAACGGTGAAATATGTTATGGATTGTAACCCTATTGCTTTTTACGGATTAAATTCAAGATTTGATAAAATTAAGTTTACTTATTATATAATGATTACAGGAGCTTCGGTAAATAATGGATAATAAACAAGTGCTTTACTTTTATACATCTTTAACTAGTAGCATTATAAATGTATTAAATCATAATGGATTTTTAAATCTTGTTTTAAATGATGCAATTATGGATTTAGATACAAAGAATTATAATGAACATGATAAAAGACTTTACACTTGTATGCTCTATGGGGTTGTTGAAAGAAAGATATATTTAGATTATGAACTTAATCCATTTATTAAAGGAGTTCGAGTGAAACCGAATATTAAAACTATATTACGGTTAGGTGCTTATGGGATTACATTTCTTAATATTGCAAATCATTATTTAATTAATACGCTTGTAGAATTAACAAAGGAGATTGATTTTAGAAGTAGTAAATTTGTCAATGCGGTCTTAAGAAACTATGATCGAAACAAGCGACTAAGTTTGGAATCATTAGACGATTTAACAAAATTAAGTGTTATTTATAGTATACCTGTTGATTTGATTCAATATTTAAAGAAAATGTATCCGAATAATTATGAAGAAATTATTGATTATCGTAAGAAATCTTACAATTGTTATCGAATAATTAATTATGATTGTAAGGATGAAATCATAAAATATGGTGAAGAAAATGGGATGGATGTCTTATTTGAATCAAACTGTTTATTATCGTTAAGCAATTGGTCAAAAACTTTGTTCTTTCAAAATAACTTCATTATTCCCCAAGATTTATCCAGTGCTCAAGTGGTAGAGTTTATGGATCCTACAAAAAAGCAAATGATTTTAGACAGTTGTAGTGCACCTGGAACAAAGACAATTCAGATTGCTGAAAAAATTGAAGATG
>CAYYTE010000038.1:9497-11643 GCA_964474685.1 uncultured Staphylococcaceae bacterium
AGTTGTAGTGCACCTGGAACAAAGACAATTCAGATTGCTGAAAAAATTGAAGATGATGGTGTTATAATTGCAAGTGATATTAGTAGTAGCAGGGTGGAACTAGTAAATGCTATTAAAACTCTATACAATCACCCTTCGATTCAAACAATAGTATGTGATGCTCAAACATATGATTATAATAAAGAATTTGATATTATTCTCATTGATGCTCCTTGCTCGGGCCTTGGGGTTATGAAACATAAACCAGACTTAAAATATCGTTTTTCGATATCTAAAATAAATGAATTACAAATTGTTCAAAGAAATCTTTTGAATCACTTATCCCAATATGTTAAATCAAAGGGGGAATTAATCTATAGTACTTGTACGATAACAAAAGAGGAAAATGAAGATAATATCAAAAATTTTTTAAATACACATAGTGATTTTTCACTTGTGTGTGAAAAACTAATATTGCCTAGTGATATTCAAGATGGATTCTACATGGCAAAACTAAAAAGGAAGTAACAATATGAAAAATATTTATGATGAATCTTTAGAAAGTTTACAAAACTATTTTAAAGAGCACAATGTAAAAGCATTTCGTGCTACGCAGGTTTTTGAGTGGCTTTACCGAAAAAGGGTAACTGATTTTAGTTTAATGACGAATCTATCAAATCAATTAATCATTGATTTAAAGAAAGATTATTCAATTGATTTCTTAGAAAAGGTGGAATGTCAAGTTGCGAGTGATGGTACTAAGAAATACTTATTTAAACTAAAAGACAATCAACTCATTGAAACAGTATTAATGAGACATAACTATGGCAATAGTGTTTGTGTTACAAGTGAAGTTGGATGCAATATGGGGTGTTCATTTTGTGCTTCCGGCGAACTTAAAAAGATTCGAAATCTAACGCTTGGAGAAATGGTTGGTCAAGTTTTATATATACAAAAAGACTTAGATGAAACATTAGAACGGATTACGAACGTTGTTGTGATGGGTATTGGTGAACCTTTTGATAATTATGATGTTGTTTTAGATTTTTTACGGACTATTAACTATCCAAAAGGATTAGAAATAGGCGCTAGACATATTACTGTATCTACTTGTGGTATTGTTCCTAAAATAATTGAATTTGCTAATTTTGACTTACAAGTGAATTTAGCTATCAGCTTACATGCTTCGAATAATGAATTAAGAAGCTCTTTGATGGGTATTAATCGCGCTTATCCGATTGAGCAATTATTAAGTGCAGTTCGAAGTTATATTGTTAAAACGAATCGTAGAGTGACTTTTGAATATATATTACTTAAAGGAGTAAATGATTCAAAAGAGAATGCTTTAGATCTTTGTAGGTTACTTTTTGGAATTAATTGTTATGTGAATCTTATTCCATACAACCCTGTATCGACAAAACCTTTTGAACAATCTTCTCATATTGCTTCGGAACAATTTTATAAGATTCTAACAGACCATAAGATTCAAGCAACACTTAGATCTGAACATGGAAATGATATTGATGCCGCATGTGGACAACTTCGCGCAAATAAGTTAGAAGAATGGTAAAAACCATATGAATAAAACTGCACAAGTTATATTATCACTTGCGGGGACTATTAAAATATATGATTATAATGAAGAGACGATTAAATCGGCTGTTATTAAAGGAAATATCCGCTATAAAGGACAAATTTTAAAAGTTGGTGATTACGTTGAATACAAAGAAATTGATGACGTAAATCAAATAGTTAAGATTGATGATCGATTGAATGATTTTGTAAGACCAGCAGTATGTAATATAAACCAAGCTTTTATTGTGATATCGATTGCTTCTCCTGCAATGAACCTTAATTTTCTTGATAGGCTTCTAGCAATCATGGATTACAATGGGATTGAATCGATTATATTATTTTCGAAACAAGATTTGCTTTCAACGTGTGATGAGAAGTCCATAGAAGAAACAATTCACTATTATGAACAAATGAATTATAGAACGTTTCAAATATCATCTATGGATGACTCAATTTCTAAACTGTATCCTTTGTTTAAAAATAAAGCCAGTGTATTGATTGGGCAAAGCGGTGTAGGTAAAACTACCTTAACAAATGTTTTAACAAATGATAAAAGAATGACAAATGAGATTTCTATTCGATTGATGCGGGG
>CAYYTE010000039.1:0-11285 GCA_964474685.1 uncultured Staphylococcaceae bacterium
AATATTGAATATTTCACTTTTCTTTTAATAATAGAATATTTATGCTATAATAAATATAGAAAAAGTGAGGTCTATATGAAAGGCTTGTTTATATCTTTTGAAGGAAACGATGGTTCCGGGAAATCGAGTGTTATAAAAAAAGTAGTTGAAGAACTACAAAAAATGAATTTTGATGTTTTAGTTACAAGGGAACCGGGTGGAAGTTCAATATCAGAGAAGATTCGGGATATTGTCTTAGACCCCCAAAATATAGGAATGGACCCTGTTACGGAAGCATATTTGTATGCGGCTAGTAGAAGAGAACATGTACAAAAAGTTATTAATCCTGCACTTCAAGAAGGCAAAGTAGTTATTTGCGACCGTTATATTGACTCTTCCTTGGCATATCAAGGTGGAGGAAGAGAACTAGGAATTGATAATGTTTTAAATATTAATAAATACGCTGTTGAATCTACAATTCCTGATTTAACGATTATATTATGTGTTAAACCAGAGATTGGCCTAAATCGAATTAATAAATTTCGACATGAAAAAGATCGGCTTGAACAAGAAACCATCGAATTTCATAAAAGAGTGTATGACGCATATCAAGTAATTAGTAAAATGTATCCCAACCGAATTGCTCTTGTTAATGGAGAAGGAAGCTTAGAAGAGGAATGTAATTTAACTCTTGACGTAGTATTAAAGTTTTTAAAGGAACATAGGTAAAATGGATTGTAAGGAAATTGAAACAAAACAGCCTGAAGTAATTCGCTTTTTTAAAAATGCTTATGAGAAAAATCGAATTGTTCATGCATATTTATTTGAAGGAAATAACGGAAGCGGATTATTAGAAGCCGCAAAGTATTTTTCTATGCTTTTGTTATGTCAAGATAAACTAAATCATCCTTGTTTTAAATGCAAGGATTGCCAAAGAATTATGGATGGCACTCATACAAATGTAATTATGATTAATCCTGAGAATAATAATATATCTAAAGATAAGATTCAAGACCTAATTCATGATTTCTCAATGACGAGTCTTGAAGGAGGATCACAAATATCTATTATCAATGAGGCGGATTTGTTAAATCAAGCAAGTGCAAATGCTTTATTGAAGTTTCTAGAAGAACCGATGGATAATCATTTCACTATATTAATTACGAATAACAAGAATAAGATAATACCGACTATTCTTTCTAGAGTTCAAGTGATTCATTTTCATCCTGAATCGGAGTCTGAATTAATTCTTAAACTATCAAAAGAAGGACTCGATTTAGATTTAGCCTATGTCATATCCCAAATATCGACAGATTTTGAAGAATGCAAAAGAATTATTGATGAAGATGTAGCAAAGAATATATATGTTTTGGCAAACAAGATTATGAAATGTGCTTTTACTAAAGAAAATATGTATGTTCAGTATTTTATTGAAAGAAATACTTTGCTAAATGAAGACCGCAAGTGGCAGTTTTATTTTTTAAATATATTCTTGTTGATGTTTCAAGAACTTCTATTAGATGATACTATGCATTATTTTAAGGATATTTTACCAAATGATACTACATTAGATAGGACGAAAGCAATTCACGCTATGGATCTTATTAGTGAATGTCACGAGCGTATTGAGCAAAACGGGAATTTAGATTTACAATATACAAATCTATTTATAAAATTAAATGATTTAAAATCCATTTAAGGATTTATTGGAAAGGAAATATAATGATAAAAATTGTAGGAATTCAATTTAAGAATGCGGGTCGAATCTATTACTTTGATCCTTTAGATATTGAGTTTAATATTGGCGATACAGCAATTGTTGAAACAGTAAGAGGATTAGAACTCGGATATGTTGCAATTGCAAATAAAGAAATTGAAGAAAAAGAGAACCAATTTGAGCTAAAACCGGTTATCCGTAAGGGAGATAAAGAAGACCTGGAGCAAGCACATATTAATGATGAGATGGCAATAGAGGCCTTTCAAATCTTTAAGAAGTATGTAGCGAAGTTAGAACTACCGATGAAACCTCTTTATGCTGAGTACACAATTGACCAATCAAAGGTTCTATTCTATTATGAATCAGAAGATAGAGTAGACTTTAGAGAATTACTTCGTTATTTAACGCCACAATTTCACCTTCGTGTTGAATTGCGTCAGATTAGTTCAAGGGAAGCTGCGAGAGTTGTGGGTGGTATTGGGAACTGTGGCAGAGAAGTTTGTTGTAAAAAGTTTTTAACTGATTTTCAATATGTTACAATGAAAATGGCCAAGGACCAATCTATGAGTTTAAATACTTCAAAGATTAGTGGGTTATGTGGGAAACTTATGTGTTGTATCGCTTTCGAAAATTCAACATATCAAGATTTAAAAAAGGAATTCCCATTGATTGGTAGTATCGTAAAGACACCAAATTGCCCTTGTTCAAGAGTAGTTGGAGTAGATCTTATAAAAGGGACCGTCAAAGCACAAGAGGAAAACAATTCACCTGCTGCAGTATATCCTTTAAAGGATATATTTCCGGTTGCTCCAAAACAAGAGAAAGATAAAAATGACTCAGAGTAAAAAGAACTCCTCAAGTCTTGTTTTAAATGATTTGTTAGGTTATCCAGGTTTGAAAATATATCAAAGGCCAGATACATTTAATTTTTCTTTGGATTCTACAATTTTAGCTTATTTTGTTTCACTGAATCTATCCACAAAAAAGGTGATTGATTTAGGATGTGGGAATGGATATATACCAATTTTCTTATCCTTACGTACAAATGCAAAGTTATATGGTGTGGAAATACAAGAAGATTTATTTAATTTAGCAATAAAGAGCGTAGAATACAATCATTTAGAAAATAGAATTCAGTTATATTGTGGTGACATAAAGACGATTTATGAAACCGTTGGTGTTCAACAATTTGATTGTGTAACTTGTAATCCCCCTTATTTTGTATATAACGATTCTTCAAATATAAATTGTAATGATTACCTAACTATTGCTCGGCATGAAGTTAAGATTACTTTAGAGGATTGTTTGCAAGCTTCTGTTCGTCTTTTAAAAGACCAGGGAAAACTTGCAATGGTACATAGGACGGCTCGTTTTACGGATGTTTTATTTATGTTTAAAAAATATCATATTGAACCGATTCGGGTTTTGTTTGTTTATCCAAAACACTCTTCATCAGAAAGTAAATTATTTTTTATAGAGGGAAGAAAAACAACTAGTGTAAGTAATTTAAAGATATTACCTCCTATCTATGTAAAAAATGAAGATGACACTTATACGGAAGAGATTTTGAAAATATTTAATTACAAGAAAGTAGAATAAAATGAAAAGAAATGGAAAACAAATTCAAGGTGCGAGGTTATATTTAGTTGGAACTCCCATAGGGAACTATGATGATATGACGTTTCGAGCAATTGACACCTTAAAGAAAGTAAAATATATATATTGTGAAGACACGAGAATTACATCGCAGTTGCTTTTTCATTTTGATATTCATACACCCCTAAGAAGTTACAATGTTGTTACAGAAAATGAATTAACTGATGGACTATTAGACTTAGTGCTATCGGGAAATGATGTGGCAATTGTTAGTGATGCGGGGATGCCAGGAATAAGTGATCCGGGTTTTCTAGCTTGTAAAAATGCTTGGGATAAAGGAATTAATGTGGAAGTGATTCCAGGTGTGAGTGCTTCTTTAATGGCAATTGTTGCTTCTGGCATTCCTTGTCGTAACTTTTATTTTGTAGGTTTTTTAAATAGTAAACAATCGAAAAGGATTGAAGAACTTAATTCTTTAAAGCGCTTTAAATCAACAATGATTATATATGAGGCTCCTCATAGAATATCTGAATGCCTAAAAGATATAGACATGGTTTTTGGAACTAGACAAATTGTTGTGGCAAGAGAACTTACAAAAAAGTATGAAGAGCATTTAAAAGGAACAGCAAAAGAAATTTTGGATGTTGTTCAAACTATTAAAGGTGAAATTGTTATAATTATTGAAGGGGCAACGGAAGAGGAAGTTAAAAGCGAAATTAATAAACTATCCCTACCGAAGCATTTTGAGTATTATACGGATTTAGGATATGATAAAAAAGATGCTTTAAAAAAAGTAGCTAACGATTTGAATTGTTCTAAAAGTGAGATATATTCGAAATTATTTGGGAAAGACAAAATATAAACAAACACGTAAGGGGATTAAAGTCTTTTACGTGTTTTTAAAAGAGAGGAAGAATTATGAAAAAATATTTACACTTATTTGGATTTATCACTTGTTTCTTTGCACTTATAACAATTTGCTTTTTCCCAATATATAAAGTAGATCGTAATAAAGTGTATGAAGTATATAAAGAAAAGATAGACGCAGAAGTTCAAGAGATGATTACAGCGGATTCTACAATCGAAGAAAGTCTTGCTAAAGAAACTGTAGTTACAAAGTATACAGGGACAGTTCTACAGTCAATGTTCTTTTATGGCTACTACGAAGATGCCATAGCAAGTGGCGAAATGACACCTGCTGAAGCCACAAAAGAAGTAGATGAGGATGTTGCATATATAGCAAAAAACGGAGTACGACTAAAAGATCTATTAATTTCTATGAAGCATATTAAGACTTATGATGTTGAAATGTGGAAAGAATTGTCTAGTAAAGAAGGGTCTACTATATCAAAAATCAAACAAATAATTACAGAAGGCTATAATCCTTTTCCACTGCTTGGCGTTATCGTTGGATATTTATTTGTTGTTGCATTTTTAATTGCAATAATGATTAAATGTGCTCTTGCCTTCTTTATTTCAAAAAAGAAAGGCGGCACGCTTTGGCTGTCTTTAGTTGGTGGAGCACTAACTTATTTAATGATTCTATTGAAGGATTTTTTAGATCTTGATCAAGTAATTGCTTCATCTAATTTTGGGTTTAAAAGTTTGAATATTTTCTTATATGCATCATTTCCAACAAGTACCTTATGGTTTGTTTTTGCTTTATTCATTATTTCTGCAGTTCTTGGTGCAATCAAAATATTTTTTAAAACACCTGCCACAAAGTAACAAAAATCAACATAACCTAAGTTGTAAGTTAAATTCCTTTATATAATTATTATAATATGGTATAATAAGTAAGTAAAAAAATGAATAAATAGGAGGATATTTATGTCAGAAAAGAAATTCCAATCAATGGATGGAAACCAAGCAGCAGCGTATACAGCATATGCTTTTACTGAAGTAGCTGGAATCTATCCTATTACTCCATCTAGTCCTATGGCAGAATACCTAGAGGAGTGGGCATCAAAAGGTAAAAAGAATTTATTTGGTATGCCCGTTAAAGTTGTTGAAATGCAATCCGAAGCTGGAGCAGTTGGTTCTGTTCATGGCTCTTTACAAGCAGGTGCTTTAACAACTACATTTACTGCGTCTCAAGGCCTTTTATTAAAAATACCAAATATGTATAAAATTGCAGGTGAATTATTACCATGTGTAATTCATGTTGCGGCACGTTCTCTTGCAACTCATGCCTTATCAATTTTTGGTGACCATCAAGACGTGATGGCTTGTCGTCAAACTGGTTTTGCAATGCTTTGCTCTAGTTCCGTTCAAGAAGTAATGGATTTAGGTGGCGTTGCTCATTTATCTACAATTAAATCAAGCGTTCCTTTCCTTCATTTCTTTGATGGATTTAGAACTTCTCATGAAATTCAAAAAGTTGAAGTACTTGATTACGAGTTGTTTGATAAGTTACTTGATAGAGAAGCAGTTAAGAAATTCCGTGACCGCGCATTAACATTTGAACATCCGGTTACTCGTGGAACTGCTCAAAATGATGATGTATATTTCCAAAATAGAGAAGCACAAAATAACTTCTATGAAAAAGTTCCTGGAATTGTTGCTGATTATATGGAAAAAGTTAGTGAGGCAACAGGCCGTAGTTATGCTCCATTCGTTTATTATGGTGCAGAAGATGCTACGGATGTAATTATTGCAATGGGTTCTGTAAATGATACAATTAAACAAGTTGTAGATAGCTTAAATGAAAAAGGCAAAAAAGTTGGATGTGTCAATGTTCATCTTTATAGACCTTTCGCAAAAGAATACTTATTTAAAGTAATTCCATCTACTGTTAAACGTATTGCTGTTCTTGACAGAACTAAAGAAGCTGGCGCTGGTGCTGAACCTTTATGTGAAGATGTTCGTAGTGCTTATTATGGCGTTAAGGGAGCTCCAAGTATTATTGGTGGTAGATATGGTCTATCTTCAAAAGATACAACTCCTGCTCAAATTATTGCTGTTTACAAGCATTTAGCTAAAAAAGGTGCATTTGATGGCTTTACTGTAGGTATTGTTGATGATGTAACACATCTTTCTTTACCTGTTGAAAAAGAAGTTAAGTTATTAAAAGATACTTCTGAACTTGTTTTCTTTGGTTTAGGAAGTGATGGTACTGTAGGTGCTAATAAAAACACAATTAAGATTATTGGTGATAATACAGATTTATATGCTCAGGCATATTTTGCTTATGACTCAAAGAAGTCCGGTGGTGTAACAAGATCTCACTTACGTTTTGGTAAGAATCCTATTACTGCTCCTTACTTAGTAAATCAAGCAGATTTCGTATCTTGTTCACTCGAAGCTTATGTTGAAAAATATGATATGCTTTCTTGTTTAAAAGATGGTGGAACATTCTTATTGAACTCTGTTCATAATAAAAAAGAAATTGAAGCGTTCCTTCCTAATGAATTTAAGAAAGGCTTAGCATTAAAGCATGCTAAATTCTATATTATTGATGCTGTTGATTTAGCTCGTAAGATTGGTTTAGGTGGAAGAACAAATACAATTCTTCAATCCGCATTCTTTAAATTAAATGAACAAATTATGCCTTTTGCTGAAGCACAAGACTTAATGAAGAAATATGCTCTTAAGAGTTATGCTAAAAAAGGTGATGCAGTTGTTCAATTAAACTATCAGGCAATTGAACAAGGTGCAGATAAACTTGTTGAAGTTAAAGTTAAATCAGCTTGGAAGAACTTAGAAGTTGCAAAAGTTGTTGTAGATCCTA
This sequence comes from uncultured Staphylococcaceae bacterium, assembly GCA_964474685.1. GTDB lineage: Bacteria > Bacillota_I > Bacilli_A > ML615J-28 > CAG-313 > UBA1737. Next base: position 7,023 of record CAYYTE010000039.1, read on the forward strand.
ATCGTCCTGAGTTTGTTCGTAACATTGCTGACCCTATTAATGCAGTTAAAGGATATGATTTACCTGTTTCCGCTTTTGTTGGTCATGAAGACGGCACATTACCAAGTGGTACTGCTCAATATGAGAAACGTGGAACTGCAAACTTTGTTCCTGTTTGGAATCCTGAAAATTGTATTCAATGTAACCAATGTTCTTTTGCTTGTCCTCATGCTGTTATTCGTCCATTCCTTGCAACTGCTGAGGAAATGGCAAATGCTCCTGAAGGCACAAAGACATTAAATCCAGTTCCAAGTAAAGGATTTGAAGGATTAAAATATTCTCTTCAAATTTCTACTCTTGATTGTACTGGTTGTGAAGTATGCGTTAACACTTGTCCAGGTAAGAGAAACCCAGATGGTACTCAAGCGAAAGCATTAAAGATGGTATCAATCGAAGAAGCACTTGCTGATGGCGATGCAAAACAATCGGCATATTTCTTTAATCACGTTACTTACAAAGATAATCTTGTTGATAAATCATCTAATCCTAAGAACAGTCAATTTGCTCAACCTTTATTTGAGTTCTCTGGCGCTTGTGGCGGTTGTGGTGAAACTCCTTATATTAAAGTAGCTACTCAATTATTTGGTGATCATATGATTATTGCTAATGCTACAGGATGTTCTTCTATTTATGGAGGTTCTTATCCTGCTAGTCCATATACATATAATGCTGAAGGCCGTGGACCTGCTTGGGCAAATTCATTATTTGAAGATAATGCTGAATTTGGCTTTGGTATGAAAGCTGCAACAGAAGCATTAAAAGACCAACTTGCTACTCATATGGAAGCTGCACTTGCAGACGCTACTTATACAAACGAGGCTACGAAAGAATTATATAAGACATGGTTAGCCGCTCGTAATGATTATAAGGTTACAAAAGAAGTTGAAACGAAATTATTACCTTTAATTGAGAAATCTACGAATACTTATGATGCTTCAATTTATGCATTAAAAGATCATCTAATTAAGACATCTCAATGGATAATTGGTGGTGATGGCTGGGCTTATGATATCGGATTCGGTGGACTAGACCATGTTATTGCAAATCAAGAAGATGTTAATATCTTAGTATTAGACACTGAAGTATATTCAAATACAGGTGGACAGTCTTCTAAATCCTCTCCTGCCGCATCTATTGCTAAATTTACTGCAGCTGGAAAGAATGGTAAGAAGAAAGACTTAGGATATATCGCTATGAGTTATGGCCATGTTTATGTTGCTTATGTTGCTCATGGTGCTAGCCAAGCACAACTTCTTAAAGCTTTAAGAGAAGCAGAAAGTTATCATGGACCATCTCTTGTAATTGCTTATTCTCCTTGTATTAATCATGGCGTTCGTAAGGGAATGGGTAAATCTCAAATCGAAGCTAAACTTGCTGTTGAGTGTGGATATTGGCCACTTCTTCGTTTCGACCCTCGTCGTGAAGCAGAAGGACTAAATCCATTACAAATTGATTCTAAGGAACCAGATTGGTCAAAATATGAAGAATATCTAATGGGTGAAAACCGTTATGCTCAATTAAAGAATGTCAACCCTACTAAGGCAGAACAACTTCTTTCTTTAAATAAAGCAGAAGCAGAACGTAGATACGAGAATTATAAGAGACTTTTATCTATTGATTACTCTAAACAAGATATTTAATATATATATCCCCGCCGAAACGGTGGGGATATTTTTAATTTATAGTTGCATTATTAAATGCATTTAAAAAAAATATGGTATAATAAAGAAAAAGGAGATTAGTAATATGCAAAAAACTTTAAAATTTACAGGAATCTTTGCTTTAATATTTTTATGTTTAACTCTGTTAATAAGCTGTGGAAGTGTTTCACAAAAATACGCTGACAAAGTAAATAAAGCAGTTGAAGATGAAAAAACGTTAACTGTTGAACAAGTAAGAAAGGACCTTGGTACTGAAACATCAGGTTTACTTGTTGCTGGAGCTGGTGTTTTAGTATGGCAAACTACAAAAGATAAAACAACTAAGACTTTAAGTATTACATTCCTAAAGAATGCCGCAACTAAAGCAGTTTACCTTGAAACAACAACTAGTGAATAATTAAGGAAAGGGGAGAACCCCCTTTTTCTTTTTTTCTTGCAATTTAATTTCTTTATGGTATAATGAATAGTAAGAAAATATATAATAGATTATAAAGAGGATATATATGAATCGAATAAAAAGAAAGTTATTACTTGTAATACTATTACTGTTTAATGTTTCACTTCTATTATCTGGTTGTGATAAAGATAGTTTCCAAGATAAGTTTTCAAAAGTAAAAGTTGGAATGAAACAATCAGAAGTATATGATATTTTAGGTGATGCTGAAGACGTTGATAAAACAATGGATGAAGCGGGTTATTTATTTGCCTATTGGTTTGTAGGCGCTTCATCAATGGAAGACGCACAAGCAAAAACGAATAATAATAAAAAAATAAAGTATTATCTAGTAATATTTGAACGTAAAAGTGGAATCTTTTACGTATCGGAAGTCGATACTGGCATTTGGGGGGTATAATATGAAAAAAAATAAAGTTATTTTTGTTGTATTACTTGCAAGTTTTCTTTGTTTTATTTCATCTTGCACAAAAGCAAATGATGATAATTTCAATAAAATCAAAAAAAATATGTCAATAGAGGATGTTATTGAGTTAATGGGTAATGAAGATGAGATTGTTGAAGCGACTCCAAATATTACAACGGACACATATTATTGGTTTGATGGTGTCAATTCACTTGCTTCCGCATTAAAGAAACTGCAAAAAGGAAAAGATACCAAATATTACTCCGTAGTAATAATTATGGATATGAATATAGTGGTTGATATGGCCTCGGGTTATGTCGGGAAGGATTTAAATGAAACAAAGTAAAGATTTTAATGAAGGAAGAAGAAAAAACACACCGAGCAAACTTATGCCTATTATCAATAGTTGTTTAACAGTATTGCTTTTTTGCTTGTTGGTGTATTTTAGGGTTCAATATCCGGAAGATTTTAGTATTGGATATTTTATTATATTCTTAATTATTTTAATTTTATTTCCATTCGCAAGTTGGTACAATAGTTACTTTTCTAAAAAACAAAATACCAAGCAAATTGATAATTTTGAAAAAGAATCAAATTTATTAGTTGAATACGCAAGAAGATATAAAGAGTTCACAAAATCCGAATTAACGATGAATCAACATTTGTTAATAAAACCAATTAATGAGTCAGTCGAAGAACAAATAATCGGTAAAATAGTCTTTGATAAAACGAACTGTTCATTAGGTTATCCGGATGGTAAATCCGTCATTGTAACTGTAGGTATTAGTTTTGCTGGATTTGAAATAGATTTAAAGACAAATGAAATAATTGCGGTATCGGGTATGCTTCCTCGTTCTATTTGGATTGAGAAGAGATTAAAAAACCCTATTCCAAAAAGAAAAGCGACTTTAATTGTTGAACCCGTTGGTTTTTTATTACAACCAAGAATGATGATTCAATTGGGTAGGCAACTAGATATATATTATGATAAGAAATCAGGTTGGTGCTGTATTGGTTCATGTAAGCATAAAGAGTATGATGATGTGTATCAAATTGCTGAAAATGCAATGATTGTTTTACAAAATGAAGAATTATCTAGTTTATGGATAAATATCGGAATCGATCAAAATGTTTAAAGCTTTCTTTTGAGAGCTTTTTCTTTTGAAATATTTAATTAATTATTTGCTTGTGAAAAATAAAAAAATTTGATATAATAAATAATTAGAGAAATTCAAAAGAAATTCAAGGTGTATTCCATTCTGTTTGAATTTTAAAATCATATAAGAGGTATAAAATATGTCTACATTAGAGATAAAAAACTTGCACGTTTCTGTTGAGAATAAGGAAATATTAAAAGGGGTAACACTAACATTGCAAACAAACGAGTTTCATGCAATTATGGGGCCAAATGGAACCGGGAAATCGACTTTAGCCGCAACCATTATGGGAAATTATAAATATAAAGTTACTGAAGGATCTATCCTTTTAGATGGAGAAGATGTTCTTCAAATGAGTGTGGATGAAAGAAGTCGTAAAGGCTTGTTTTTAGCTATGCAATACCCAGCTGAAATTACAGGAGTAACGAACTCTGATTTTATCAAGACCGCGATGCAAGCGAGACTAAAAGAAAATGAGAATATTCCGTTATTTAAGTTCATTAAAGCTATGGATAAAGCTTGTAGTGAATTAAAGATGCGTGATGA
>CAYYTE010000040.1:0-1799 GCA_964474685.1 uncultured Staphylococcaceae bacterium
TATACAAGATAGTATACAAGATAGTATACAAGATGATTGACGGATATAAGTTTTTTGGTTATAATATAGATAGATTAAGAGAGGTATCAATATGAATGAACATAAACACCCTTTTGAGATAGATGACAAAATGGTAAATCTTGTTATGATGATAATGGAAAATATTGGAAAATTAGATAATACGGATGGATTAAATAGATTACCAAATTTACGTCATACAAATCGTATAAAATCTATTTATTCTTCATTAGCCATTGAAAATAATGCCTTATCGATTATGCAAGTACGCCAAGTTATAAATGGAAAAAATGTGATGAATCCTATGGAAGATATTACAGCAGTTAAAAACGCATTGAAGGCGTATGAAGCTATTGATAGTATCGATCCTTTTTCCATACAAGACCTATTAAAAGTTCATCATTTAATGATGAATGGGTTGGTTATAAAAAGTGGTGAAATACGAACTACGCAAGTAGGCGTTTTTGGTGACGAGGGAAGGATAGTACATATGGCCCCCATCAATACTTGTTTCATCTGAACTAGGGAACTTATTTGAGTGGATAAAAGGTACCTCCACCAATATGCTTATTGCTTCCTCAGTTTTTCATTATAAATTTGAGTCTATCCATCCCTTTCTTGATGGTAATGGTAGAATGGGAAGATTATGGCAAACTGCCTTACTTTCATCATGGCGCCCAATCTTCCAGTATATTCCTATTGAATCAATCATAAAAGAGAAACAACAAGCATATTATGAGTCTATTGCCCTATCCAATCTCAATGGTAATTCGAATGCTTTTGTTATATTTATGTTAGATGCTATTAATCAATCCGTTAGACAGTTAGTTTGTGATAGTTCTACCTATTTTTCACATGTTAGTGATCAAGTAAATCGTCTTTTATCCGTGTTGGAGGATTATCCTATGTCTTCTTTAGAAATAATGGAGAAATTGAAATTGAAATCAAAAATTGGGTTTCGTAAGAATTACTTAAATAAAGCTATTCAATTAGGACTTGTAGGAATGACTGAGCCTTTGCACCCAACGAGTAAAAATCAAAAGTATTATAAGTTATAAGAAGTACTACCTACTTCTTTTTTTTATAAGATTTCCCTATTTCTTTAGTTTTTATGTTATACTATATATATATAAGGAAAGAGGTAATTGTATGATCGATGAAACAAATAAATATATGGAATTATTAAAGAGCTTTAAGAATATTGGAGTGGTTATTCTAATAACTGATAAAAAAGAAATTACTAGTAGTGCTTTATTAGGTGTACAAGATTTAGAAAGTAAAGAAAAGACTTCATTAGATACAATTTATCGAATTGCTTCCGTGTCTAAAGTGATTGTTGCACTAGGTTCTATGAAGTTAGTAGAAAAAGGATTGCTAGATATTCATGAAGATATTTCGAAGTATCTAGGGTTTAAAGTAGAGAACCCAAATTTTAAAAATATCCCGATTACTCTCGAACAATTAATGACACAAACTTCAAGTATACACGATGGAGAAGATGAAGAGTTTGGGTATGATGGGGTAAATGGCAGTTTTAAAGATGTCAGTCTTGAAAGAATATTAATGGATCCTACGTATGAATATTATACAAGTAAAACCTGGTCTGGTAGTTTTCCTGGAACGGATTTTTGTTATTCAAATTTTGGATGTGGAATCGTTTGTTGTATCATTGAAAAGGTAAGTAATATGTTTTACAATGATTTTATTAGACAAGAGGTTTTACTTCCTCTTGATATTGATGGTAGTTTTAGAATATGTGATATTATCCATAAAGAGAATGT
>CAYYTE010000040.1:1899-11104 GCA_964474685.1 uncultured Staphylococcaceae bacterium
AATGAAGATTTATATCATAAAAAAGGCTTGCAGTTAATGATTCAAGATTTTGGAAGTAAGTCTACTTATTGGGGCCATTTTGGATGTGCTTATGGCCTTAGAAGTTTCTTTTTCTTTAATTCACTTGGTGGTTTTTTATGTATGTGTAATGGTGCTGATTATGGTAATGGTGGAGATCACTTTACTCCATTTCAAAAAACAATTATCGATGAATTAATAAAGTAATAATTGTGTAACCGCTTTTTTATGTGTTAGAGTGTAAAAAAAACACAAAATGTAGTACAATATGTAAAGTTTAAAAGAAGAAGGAATAATTATGAAAATTAAAAACATCGCCATTATTGCCCATGTAGACCATGGCAAAACAACTTTAGTGGATGCATTACTAAAATCAACGGATACTTTCCGTCAAAATGAAGTCGTTGATACTTGTGTAATGGATTCAAATGATATCGAACGTGAACGTGGTATCACAATTCTTGCAAAACCTACCGCAATTCATTATAAGGATTACAAGATTAATATTTTAGATACCCCCGGGCATGCTGATTTCTCAGGTGAAGTTGAACGTATTATGGGAATGGTAGATGGAGTCCTTCTTGTTGTAGATGCTTATGAAGGCACAATGCCTCAAACGAGATTTGTACTACAAAAGGCTTTAGAATATCACCATAAAGCAATTGTTGTAATCAACAAAATTGATAAACCAACAGCTCGTCCCGCTGGTGTAATTGATGAAGTGCTTGATTTATTTATCGATTTAGGGGCCTCCGAAGATCAACTTGATTTCCCTGTTGTTTATGCTTCCGCAATCAATAAAACATCGAGTCTTTCCGATGACCCTGCACTTCAAAAGCCTGGTATGGAACCACTCCTTGATTATATCATTGAGAAGCTTCCTGATCCAGAACAAGATATTACAAGCCCTTTACAATTTCAACCGGCACTACTCGATTATAACGACTTTGTAGGACGTATTGGAATTGGAAGAATTAAACAAGGTAAGATATCTTTAAATCAAATGGTATCATGTAATCGTACTGATGGTACAATTGAAACATTTCGAATTCAAAAACTATATAGTTTCTTTGGTATCAAGCGTTTAGAAGTAACAGAAGCAGAAGCGGGGGATATCGTTGGTATCGCAGGGCTTCCTGATATATATGTTGGTGAAACAATTTGTGAAGTTGGAAAAGAAATACCACTTCCATTAATTCACGTTTCAGAACCAACTGTACAAATGACATTTGGTACAAATACATCTCCGTTTGCGGGGACAGAAGGAAAATTCGTAACTGCACGTAAGATTGAAGAACGTTTATATAAGGAAACACAAAAAGACGTTTCTTTAAAAATCGAACGTGTATCTACTAAAGAAGAATGGATTGTATCCGGTCGTGGAGAATTACATTTATCTATTCTTATTGAATCTTTACGTAGAGAAGGATTTGAACTTCAAGTTTCGCGTCCAAGAGTAATCTTAAAAGAATTAGAAGGCAAAATGTGCGAGCCTTATGAATATGTTCAAATCGACGTTCCCGATGATTATGTAGGTTCAGTTATTACCATGATTGGTGAACGACGCGGAGTACTTATTAATATGAGTAGTAAAGATGGGCAAACAAGAATAATTTACAATGTTCCATCGAAAGGTTTAATCGGATTCATGACAGATTTTATGACCGCTACTCATGGATATGGTATTATTAATCATTCATTCTTAGATTATAGACCAGTTACTGCAGAAACATCGGCTCCAAGAAAACAAGGAGTAATCGTTTCAATTAATGCGGGAACAGTTACAGCGTATGCTTGCGGTGGAATCGAAGATCGTGGAGAATTAATTGTTACTCCTGGTGTTGAAGTATATGAAGGTATGATTGTTGGAATATCATCAAGAGAAGCTGACCTTGCGGTTAATGTAACAAGAGAGAAACAACAAACAAACCAAAGAAGTTCAAACAAAGATATGACCGTAGTATTAAAATCACCAAGAATCTTTTCTCTTGAGGGATTTCTAGAATTCCTAGATGAGGATGAATTATTAGAGGTAACTCCTAAGAATATTCGTTTAAGAAAAGTAATCTTAGACACTACGCAAAGAAAGAGATTTGATTCTACTAGACCTGGAAAACTATAATATTTAATTATTCAAAAGAATCATTTGCCACAATTTTTTAAAATTGTGGCATTTTACTTTATTATCTAACAAATCATGTTCTAAATTGTTGATTCATTTAGGACTTAAATATATCTAATATTTATAGTTATAGAAATGTCCCACATCTTTTTGTAATATTCTATAAAAAGTCGCTCATTTTTTTGTATTTTCTTTAAAAAAGTCGCTCATCTTTTTGTATATCTCTTGAATTATTGCAATTAATGTAGTAATATGTATATAATGAATTGAGGTAATATATAATGTGTTATTTAAAAAGAAAAATAGATGACTACTTAATGAATTGGAAATCAAGTCTAGATAAAAAGCCTTTGATTATTAAAGGAGCTCGTCAAGTAGGTAAAACAGAATCGATTAGAAAATTTGCTTATAGTCAATATAACAATGTAATTGAAATTAACTTTGTTGAAGAACCGATTTATAAAGGTATAATAAATGATGGTTATAAGACGGATGATATAATCAAAAACATCTCACGCATAGATACTAAGAAGCAATTCATTCCCAGGGAAACACTTATTTTCTTTGATGAGTTACAATATTTTCCTGAAATTGCAACCTCTCTAAAATTTTTTAAAATTGATGGTCGTTTTGATGTTATTTGTAGTGGATCGCTTTTAGGAATCAATTATAAAAAAATTGAAAGTAATAGCGTTGGCTATAAAACTGATTATGAAATGGCTTCTTTCGATTTCGAGGAGTTTCTTTGGGCTAAAGGATATGATAATTTCGTAATTGAGGATTTATTAGGACATATGTTGGATTTAAAACCATTTAATAATGTAGACATTTTAGTCTTTGATAAGTTATTTTTAGATTTTTGTATTTTAGGGGGTATGCCCGCGGTTGTTAAATTATATATTACCCAGGGTACTTTTGAAAATACTCTTTTAGAACAAAGACAAATTATTTTGGATTATAAAGAAGATATTCGTAAGTATCTTGATGGATTAGATCAAACAAGAGTATTAAATGTGTTTAATCAGGTTACTCCTCAACTGGCAAAAGAATATAAAAAATTCCAGATTACGAAGGTTGCCAAGAATGCAAGAACAGTTGATTACAGGGGGTGTATTGAGTGGCTTAGAGATTATGGGATAGTGAATATATGTTACGATTTGAATTTTCCTGCTCTTCCTCTTAAAGGAAATTATGACGAAAGCAAATACAAATTATACTTTTCTGATACTGGATTGTTGGTTTCGCAATTAGATTATGAGTCTCAACAAGATTTAAGAGCAAACCAAAACTTTGGTGTATATAAAGGGGCTTTGTATGAGAATATAGCAGCCGAAGCATTAATTAAACAAGGGTATGACTTATTCTATTATAAGAAGGAGGATTCAACTCTTGAGGAAGATTTTTTTGTAAGAGATACAAAAAGTCTAATTCCTATTGAAGTTAAATCTCGAAATGGTTCTTCTAAATCCCTAAAAACATTAATTTCAGGCGATAAATATGATGATATTAAATATGGAATAAAATTTGTAAAAGGGAATATTGGTTATAATGGATTGTTTTATACTTTTCCATACTTTTGTACCTTTTTGTTAAAACGCTATTTACAAAAAAAGTAGAAGGATGATTTGTGTGATTTAAAAGAGTATTATTATTCTATTAAATTATAGTGTTATAATCGATTGATATCATTGATTTGTATATTAAAATTGAAATCCGCAGAATGGAAAAACTGTGGGTTTTTCTTTGTTCTATATATGGGGGGGATTGTAAGCAAATCAGTTGTTAATAATTATTAAAAGACTATAATATTATCAATTAGGTGGTTTATGCAAGTTCATGAGATGGATATGGTTCAAGGGAACCTTTTAAGAAAGATTATTCGATTTTCAATACCTTTAATTCTAACAGGGGTATTACAACTATTATATAATGCTGCTGATTTGGTGGTGGTGGGAAAGTTTGCGGGAGATGCTTCTCTTGCTGCAGTTTCATCAACAGGAGCATTGATTAATTTAACTGTAAATGTTTTTATGGGGCTTTCAGTTGGTACTTGTGCTAGTCTTGCAAAGTGCTATGGAGCTAAAAATTACGAGATGGGTTCTCGTATCGTTCATACTTCCGTTGCGATATCAGTACTCTTTGGTTTAATTGTAGGCGTCTTTGGTTTTATAAGCTCGAGAACTCTTTTAGGGTGGATGGGAAGCCCAACGGATGTTATTGATTTAGCAACGATTTATCTAAAGATATATTTTATTGGTATGCCTTTTAATATGTTTTATAACTTCGGTTCCGCAATTCTTCGAGCGGTTGGTGATACGAAAAGGCCTTTGTACTATTTATTAATTGCGGGTATTATCAATGTATTATTAAATCTTTTTACTGTTATTGTTTTACATATGGGCGTTGCAGGTGTAGCTCTTGCAACCATTGTTTCACAAGCGATATCTGCTGTTTTGGTTTTTATGACTCTTTTAAAAGAAAAAGGAATATGTAAAGTAGTAATTAAGAATATAAAAATTGATAAAGAGGCGCTATTAGATATTGCTAAAATTGGGTTACCAGCGGGTATTCAAGGGAGTATCTTTTCTTTATCAAATGTTGTAATTCAATCTTCTGTAAATTCTTTTGGTTCAGTGGTAATGTCAGGTAATGGTGCTGCTGGAAGCATTGAAGGTTTTATATATACCTCTATGAATGCATTTTACCAAGCCGCATTAACTTTTTGTTCGCAAAATGTAGGTGCTAAGAAATTTGATAATACTAGAAAAGTCTATCGTTACTCAATGCTTTGTGTAACTTTAGTAGGATTAGAATTAGGCATTATTGCGGTTATATTTGGAAGAGGATTATTAAGTATCTACACAAGTAATGTTGATGCGATTAATTATGGGATGTTGCGGTTAACTATTATTGCCTTAACTTATTTCTTATGTGGATTAATGGATGTATCTGTTGGTGAGTTAAGAGGATATGGATATTCAATTATGCCGATGATTGTATCTTTAATTGGTGCTTGTGGGTTTCGAATGCTGTGGATTTTCACTATCTTTAAATCCCATCACACATTATTCATATTATATATCTCATATCCTATTTCGTGGATTATTACATTTCTTGTTCACTTCATATGTTATTTGGTGATTCTACCAAGACAAAAACGAAGACTTTGCAACTTACCTAGAATTGTTTTAAAAAGAAAGAAGATTCATCGTGAACTCCTTTCAGAAGTTCAATAGAAAACTTAAAATTTTTTAATTGTTAAATGGTTTCATCCCAAAAGGCATCGTAAATTGTTTATTTGACAAAATTGATTTAAAATAGTATAATTATTATAGTATGATAGAAAGGAATAATTGTAAATGAATTTATTATTCACCATTGATATAAATTATGTAAAGTACCTAGTTTCCGCAGTGCGTTCAATTGAAGACAACAATGATGATACATTAGATATCTACATTATTTCAAAAGACGTTACCGTCGAGGCAATTCCTGAATCAGCATTTAAAAGAAAACATAATTTTTATTTTTTCCAGATGTCTCCTTCAATTCTAATTGATGCCCCTGTATCGAAAAGATACCCTGAAGCCATTTATTATCGTATTTTTGCATCGAAAATACTTCCGGATACAATTGATAGAATACTCTATCTAGATCCCGATATTATTGTAAAGGGAAACTTAAATAAATTATATAATATGGAATTTGGAGATAATTTCTTTATTGCTACTTCAAATGTAAAAAAGTTTCTTACTCGTTTTAATCAAATTAAAAATCATGCCTCGAAAGATACAGTTTATATCAATACAGGCGTTATGATGATGAACTTAAAACTATTAAGAGAAAAGCAATCCATTGAAGAGGTCTATGATTATATTGATAAGCAAAAAGCATTCTTTTGTCTTCCTGACCAAGATATTATTAGTACATTGTATGGAGATAAAGTATTACTTGTAGATAAGATGATTTATAATTTATCGGATCGTTCGATTTCTCAACATAATGCTTTTAATCTCAATAAAATTGATGAACAGTGGGTAAAAGATAATGCTGTGATTATTCATTATTATGGTACAAATAAGCCATGGAATGATAATTATAAAGGAATTCTTAAATGTTATTACGATAAATATAAAGACTAGTTAGGGTTTCTCTCAATCTGAGAAACCTTTTTAAAAAGCATCAGAAAGAAGAATTGTAAAATGGCAAATTTATTATATGATCAACACGTTCATAGTTCCTATTCCAGAGACTCAAAAGAAGATATTCTGAACTACATCAAAAAGACAATGGAATTTGGTTTTAATTATTTTATTACAACTGAGCATATTGACTTTGATGTTTGTGAGACGAAAGATGATTGGTTAGTGGATTTTGATTCATTAAAGAAAACTTTAAAATCTTATCAATCAAGGTATCCTTCTATTCAGTTATTACTAGGAGTTGAACTTGGCTACCGAGAGGATCACTTAGATAAAATGAAAGAAGTGCTTCGAAGTAATTCATTTGATTTAGTGAATTTATCAATTCACTCTTCAAAGATAGAAGATTTCTATTATAAAGAATATTTTATGCAATATGGAATCGAATATACTTTAGATAACTATTTTAAAGAAATGCTGGAAGCGGTATCTACTTTCAATGATTTTGATGTTTTATCTCATTTAGATTATGCTATAAAAACTGTATATAAGATTAATAATAAAGATTTGCTTAATGAATATAGTGATATCATCAAAAAGGTGATGACAGAGCTTGTAATTCATAATAAAGCATTAGAAATTAATACGAAAGTACAAAATGCTTTTAAAGAGACAACTCATCTTCAAAACCTATTAATGCTTTATAAAGAAGTAGGAGGAACGAAACTTACATTATCTTCCGATGCTCACACAGTAGACCGATATGCACAAGGCTTTGAATATTATTCAGATATTATTAAGCAATGTGGATTTTCATATTTATGCTATTATATAAAACGAAAAGAATATCATTTTATGATTTAGGAAGGATAAGAAATGACAGAAAAAGAATATCGAAAATTAATCAGTGAACTTGAGGTATCAAAAGAAGAAAAATCAAAACTCGAAGAAAAAGCAATGGGTATTGTTGATTTTTTAAAAACTCATATTCGCCTTATAGAAATATCATCAAGCCAACGGGCAAAAGATTTTGCGAAGGGGATATTGATTCCAAATGAATGTAGAATTCCTTGGCTCGTAGAATGTAAAAAAATGTTTTCAAAGAATGAGTTATTCGATAATCAAATTGTATTAAATGAGTTCTATCAAGCATTTGCATTATTTGATGATAATATCATTAAAAAAAGTGATATATATATTGATGAAAATAGTAATACGATTTGTTTTAAAAAGGATGATTACGATATTGAGTTAACGATAGTATATAAGAACACCGAGTTATTTTCTTATGATAATGAAATGATTCGGATGAGCTTGGTAGAAAACGCGAATCGAGAGTATACCGCTTATCGCAATACCTTACAAATAATTAAGTGGTTGATGAAAAAAGAATCGATCAAGATTAATTCTTTGGAACTAGAGATATTATTATATTACGGTCTCAATGAGTACTTTTTGCAAGATAACAGGTATGAAAACTATCTGAATGTATTTGTAAGAGGAATTGATGATTTATTTAACAAAAAGATAATTTGCTTATCGAGCGATTTCTTAAATAAGTTAGGGTTACCTATGGCAAAATCATGTAAAGACGAATATCGTTTAATGGATCCGGTCTATCCTTATGATAATCTTTGTAGTCATATTAGCGAAGTGCAAAAGAATGAATACAAGAAATTAAAGAAAGCGATTTCGAAACTTGCAAGTCCTTCAAAAAGTTAACAAAAAATAAATAAACATTATACTTTCAATTTATAGAGATATATGGTATACTAATAAAGAGTTTAAATGGAAAAGGAGATCATTTATGGGAAGAGCACATGAAGTACGTGCTGCATCACAAGCGAAGAGCGCTGCAGCAAAATCAAAATTAAATAATAAATGGAGCAAGCTCATTTATATGGCTGCGAAGAGTGGCGTTCCTGATCCCACAATGAATCAAAACTTAAAACAAGTTATTGAAAAAGCAAAACGTGAACAAGCTACCGCTGATGTTATCAAGCGTGCAATTGACAAAGCAAAAGGAGCCGATACAACGGCTTATACAGAATTAGTTCTAGAAGGCTTTGGACCGGGTGAATCAATGTTTGTTATTGAAACACTTACGGACAATCATAATCGTACACAAACAAATGTAAAAATTGAATTGTCACGTTGTGGTGGAAAAATTGCCCAATCGGGTAGTGTAACACATAACTTTAGTAATATTTCTTATTTTGTGTTTACAGGTTTATCGGGTGATGAAGCACTAGAAATTTTAATGAATGCAGATTGCAATCCAGAAGATGTAGTAGAAGAGGATGGCGAAACTGTTGTTACTGCTCCAGCAAATGAGTATGCTAAAATTAAAACTGCTTTACTAGAAGCAAAGCCAGAATTAGATTTAGTAGATGACAAAATTACTTGGCAGCCTCTTGTTACTTGCGAATTAAAGAGTGATAAAGAGAAAGAACAATTCCAAAGACTTCTTGACTTGTTACAAGAAGATGATGATGTACAAGATGTATATTATAATGTAACAAATTACGAAGCACCTGAAGAATAGATTGATTTATTACCGAATCGTTTCCTAAAGCCTTTCTACTTGAAAGGCTTTTTATTTAAGCATATTTCTTGATATATCAACAATAATTTGCTATAATATTTATGCGTTGAGAGAGAAAGTAAATCAATGCACATATTTGCAGGTATAGTATAACGGTTATTATGTCGCCTTGCCATGGCGAAGATACCAGTTCGATTCTGGCTACTTGCTCCAATGGCATTATGTTCATGTGTTATACATGAACTTTTTTTATTAGGACGCATAGCTCAGCGGGAGAGCGTTTGTTTCACGTACAAAGGGTCGGGGGTTCAAACCCCTCTGCGTCCACCAAGTGTATTGGTCAATATGTCTTCTGGCATATTGACCATTTTTCACGCT
>CAYYTE010000041.1:0-1799 GCA_964474685.1 uncultured Staphylococcaceae bacterium
AGAATCAAAAAGTTTGTAAATGATAGAGATTGGAATCAATTTCATTCCCCCGCAAATCTTGCAAAATCAATTTCAATTGAAGCAGCTGAACTTTTAGAATGTTTTCAATGGAGTGATAATAATTATGATTTTGAGGATGTTATCAAAGAACTAGCGGATGTTATGAATTATTGTATTCAGATGTCACAAGTATTAGATGTTGATATTTGTAAAATAATTAATGATAAATTAGATGAAACAGAAAAGAAATACCCTATTGATAAAGCTAAAGGGGTTAGTACTAAATATACGAAATTATAAAAATTATATTTTCTTTCACTTTACTTCAAGTTAATCGTATTTGTTGTTTTGTTCGAAAGATTTTGGAGGTAAAATGAAACAAATTAATAGAGCCCTAATGGGACTTGTAATGTTATTTACACTACTTGTTGGTTGTTCAACCGTAGTAGAGGAATTAGTTATCACTTATGGTGATAGAGCTGAGTTAAAAATTGGTGAAACTTTACAATTAAAATGTAATAAGACAAATGGTATTTTAGATGATATTATATGGTCTATTGAAGAGGATAAATCAGTACAAGAAAGTTGTATAACGTTAAGTGATACTGGGAATGTATTAGCAAACTTTGTTGGTTCTGCAGTAGTTGTAGCTAGAGCTGGTAATTATTCAGATTCCATCATTATTAAAGTTGTGGATATTGAAAAAAGTCTTTCGATATCAACAAACCAACCGGCTATCAATGTGGGGGACTCCCTTGAGATAGATATTACTGCTCGTCCAATTGAATTATTGGATCAAGTAAGTTATGAAATAACAACAGGCGAAACGCTTGCTACTATATCAAATAATATATTAACTGCTGTGAAACCTGGGACAGTAAAATTAAGAGCGAAAGTAGAAGACATATATAGCAATGAACTTACAATTGAAATTGTATCGAATAATGAATTATCACAGATTGTACTTTCTGTATCTACAACTTCTCTTGCGGTTGGTTCATCGGTTGATTTAATTACTACTACGTATCCGATGGGAGTTGAAGCAAATATTTCTTTTCAAGTTAAGAAGAATTCAAACGCAGTTTCAATTGTTGGAAATAAACTTCAAGCTCTTCTTCCGGATAAAGAGGTTGTGATTGTTGCAATTGCAAATGGTATTATTAGTAATGAGATATCGATTACTACAAAATCTTCAATAATTATCCCAGAATCTATAAATTTATCCATTAATAAAAGTGTATTAGGTATAAATGAAATAGCTACTTTATCTGTTGAAACAATTCCTAGTAATGCAACAGAACAGATTAGTTTTGCTATAAAATCGGGAAATTCAGTTTGCTCATTAAATTCTAATATTATCACGGGTCTTAAAATTGGAACTTGTGTTGTTGTAGCTTACTATAATGATATATTCAGTAATGAGATTTCTATTTCTGTTGAGGATAAAATATTAGACCCCTACGAAGGAATGAGTAGTACTACTTTTTATAGGAACTATTCTGTTGCTCAATCAAAAATAGATAGTTATTATCGTTCTCTTCATTACTTTATGTCTGGTGACATTGTTGTACCCGATCAAGCTCCTAATCTAAGTGACTATAGGCCGAAATATAATGATATGTATATTCGTAACTCTGACGCTAATTTATCTGTCGATAAGAGTACGTACACAGTTGTGGATTCTGTAAATAGTGAAGTTTTAAAAGTATATGAAGGGGGAGCATATATATCTTTAAATGAGGTAGCAGCGTACTTATTTGCTTTTGGTGATGTCCCCGCAAACTATATTACGAAAAATT
>CAYYTE010000041.1:1899-11061 GCA_964474685.1 uncultured Staphylococcaceae bacterium
CTTAGTTTGAATGGGCTATATTAATTTGTTGCAAAAAGTAATCGTTTGTGTTAAAATAAATAAGAGTAAAATGAAAAGGAGGAAATTATGAAGGCAAAAAAAATATTCAAAAGTTTGTTTTCGAGGTTTACTATAACTTCTCTAATAATAATTTCTGAATTTGTACTTTTTTTATATTTTCTAATTGATTTATATCAATTAACTTGGCTTGTTTTAATTGTAGGAATCCTTGTAAATATTCTTGTTTTTTTACATATAGTAAATATGGATATGAATCCAGACTATAAGTTGCCTTGGATTTCCATTGTTCTAATTGTTCCTATTTTAGGGGGGTTAATCTTTTTAATGTTCCATAGTAACCGTTTAGGGAAAAAGGATGTTAAAAAGTTTAATGTAATTAAAGAGTGTTTATATAAACATGAAGATGGATTGGCTGAAAAAGAAGCAAAACTAGCCTTACATGATTCAGACCTGGGAGTATTTAATCAATTTCAATATATTGTTAAATCTTCAAATGTAACTATACATAGAAATACGAATGTCGAATACTTTGATAGTGGCGAAAAGATGTTTCCGGATTTATTAGCGGATTTAGAAAATGCTAAAAAATTTATATTTATAGAGTTTTTTATTATTGAACCCGGTGTAATGTGGAACAGTGTTTTAAGCATATTGAAAGAAAAAGCAAATGCGGGTGTTGATTGTCGTGTTATATATGATGATATGGGAAGTATAAAGACTCTTCCCAATCACTATGATGTGTTCCTTAGAAAAAATGGAATAAAGGCTTCTGCTTTCAATCCTTTTAAACCCATCCTTTCCGCAATTCATAACAACCGCGATCATAGAAAGATTGTTGTGGTAGATGGTATTATTGGTTATACGGGTGGTATTAATCTTGCGGATGAATATATAAACAAAAAAGTTCGATTTGGTTATTGGAAAGATGCGGCTGTACGACTTGAAGGAGAAGCAACAAGAAACTTGACGGCACTATTTTTGTCCGCATGGGATTATTTAAATGGAAAGATAAGCCGCTATGAAACCTTCTTGGATGTTGAGAATACGATTCGTAATGATTCTTTTGTAATGCCTTTTGGGGATGGACCGAAACCGTTATATAAAGAGGAAATTGGTAAAACTGTTTTTCTAAATCTAATTAATCAAGCGACAAAGTATGTATATATTACTACCCCATATTTAATCATTGACCATGAATTAATGAACTCTTTAAAAGTAGCAAGTAAAAGAGGTGTCGAGGTTTGTATTATTACACCTCATATTCCTGATAAAAGAATTCCTTTTATTCTTACAAGAAGTAGTTTTATTCCTTTGATTGATGCTGGGTGTCATATATATGAATTTACCCCTGGTTTTATTCATGCAAAAAATGTAATTTCTGATGATAAATTATTTATTTGTGGTACTATTAATTTTGATTATAGAAGTCTTGTACATCACTTTGAATGTGCAATGATTTCCTACAATAGCGAATGCTTGTTTGACGCAAAAGCTGATTTCATCAAAACGATTGCTGTTTCACACGAAGTATCAAGAGAAGAAGCTAAACTATCAGTCAATGATCAACTCACGAAAGAGTTTGTTCAATTCTTATCACCATTAATGTAAGGAGCAAAAATTATGAATGTTTTATTTTTTTTAAGACCAAAAGAAGAAGTAGTTTATTTATGTGAAAATTACACGCTTAGACAAACTATGGAAAAAATGGAAAGATATCGTTATACATCCGTTCCAGTTTTGTCAAAAGATGGCAAATATCTAGGTACTGTTACGGAAGGAGATATATTGTGGTATATCAAAGAATGTAAAGATTTTAATATCCGTTCATCTGAATCTATAGAGCTATCTACTATTCATAGAAATCGGGATAATTCACCCATATATATAAAATCAAGTATGGAAGATTTGTTTTCGAGAATCAATCAACAAAACTTTATTCCAGTACTTGATGACAGGGATTATTTTATAGGTATTGTTACAAGAAAAGATGTAATTGAATATTTCTTATCAAAAATACCAAAAGAAAACTAAAAGAATATAATAAGAAAGAAAAGGTAATGAAATGAAAAAGATTATTTTGACAGCAGATAGACCCACAGGACGTCTTCATATAGGACATTATGTAGGTTCTTTAGAAAGAAGAGTTGAGTTACAAAACAGTAATATATATGATGAAATATATGTAATGATTGCCGATGCACAAGCTTTAACAGACAATTACGATAATCCTGAAAAAGTAAGAGACAATATTATTGAGGTTGCTTTGGATTATTTATCAATCGGAATTGACCCTAAGAAGACTACGATTTTTATCCAATCAATGATTCCCGCATTATGTGAATTAACATTCTATTATATGAATCTCGTTACACTTGCGCGTCTTGAAAGAAACCCTACGGTTAAAGAAGAAATAAAACTTAGAAGGTTTGACTCGTCTATACCGAGTGGATTTTTAAATTATCCGGTTTCACAAACAGCTGATATTACTGCTTTTAATGCAAATTGCGTTCCGGCGGGTGAAGACCAAATGCCTATGATTGAACAAGCACGTGAAATTGTTCATAGTTTTAATTATACTTATCATACCGACGTTTTAGTAGAACCAAATATTTTATTACCTACAAAGAGTGTATGTAAAAGATTACCTGGGACTGATGGAAAAGCAAAAATGAGTAAATCTCTTGGTAACTGCATTTATCTTTCCGACTCAAGTGATGATGTTAAGAAGAAAGTAATGTCTATGTTTACTGACCCGAATCATTTAAAGGTATCGGATCCTGGACAAGTAGAAGGCAACCCCGTATTTATTTATTTGGATGCTTTTTGCACAGATGAAGTAGTTAAAGAATTTTCGAAAGATTATCAAAGTTTACAAGAAGTGAAAGACCACTATTCAAGAGGAGGCCTTGGCGACGTCTTAGTTAAAAAACTTTTGATATATTCTTTAGAGAAGATACTTACTCCGATTCGTGAACGCCGCAGTTACTACGAAAACCATATTGAACTCGTATATGACATATTAAAAGAAGGTTCAAAAAAGGCAAATGAAACAGCAGAAAAAACGATGAAAAGAGTTCGTGAAGCTATGAAGATTAATTATTTTGATGATGATGCAATCATTAAAAAATATGAAAAATAAAAAAACCATTCTTATTGTATCTATTTGTGTTTTTTTATCCCTTCTAATTTTAGGATTGGTTTTTGTAATTCAAAGATTTCAATCATTGTTTCAAGTTTTTGATGAAATGATGAACGGCAATTCCGAAGGGGATGAACTACCTAATATTATTAATAAAATAATGTTAAGTTTTGGATTGTTATTTTGTGGTATGATTGGTTTTGTAGTATCAACTAGTTTATTATTTAAACAGATTAAACTTAATAAAACAATCAATAATACATGTGAAAAATTAATGGTTTATTGCCCAAATTGTAAAAAACCAAATTCAAATGATGCTACTTTTTGTAAAGAATGTGGTTCAAACTTAAAAAAAACTTGCCCCGTTTGCCAAACAATCAATTCTATAGATAGTAAATATTGCACAAATTGTCAATATAAATTTAAGGAGTAGAAATATGAAAAAGTTAATTGTAATTTTCCTTAGCATTTCTTTTTGTTTTTTAATTGGTTCTTGTAAATCTTACCCAGTTGTATCTGTGGAGTACATAGTAAATGAGGAATCATATTCTGTAAAAGAAACAAAGAAATATGCAGAAAACCTAGAATATACCAATAAAGGTTATTTATTTGATGGCTGGTATATAAGTAAAAATTATACGACAAAATTTGATTTTAAAACAAAAATCACTTCGAATATGAATTTATATGGAAGAACGAAAGATTGTAGTGAGGTTAATAAATTATTTGTAAAAGATGTTAAAAAAGGAGTGTTCTCTTATAATGAAGTAGTTGATTCACTACCTTCTACATCCATCCTTAAGGGAGCATACTTAAAAGAACGATTCCGATTAGATTATCAACAAGTGTTTAGCGTTTCGGGTATTAGTTATGGGGGTTCTTTAACATATTATCCTCTTGAGAATAAGGGAACATTCACATATGAGAATCAAACAAACTCAACGCAATTAGTTATCGAGTTTACTGCGAATTTTGATGCTACAAATGATAATTATTTTAAAGACTTTGTTGTAACTAGTAAGGAAGGAAGCCAAACGTTAAATAGTCAGACTATCGAAAAAGCAAGGAATGCAATAACAGAGGTTAATAAAGCCCAATTAGCTGTATTAACTATTGTTAGTAATACGGAGTCACTAAGAACGATTATTTTTGATTTAAATTAAAAAAAAACATGAGTTGCCTCATACTTTTTTATATAATATATCATTTGCTATTGTAGTATAGAACATTTTTTTGATTTCTTTCATATCTTTTGTTTGTGATAATATCCACATTAATTTAGCAAGTACCGCCTCCGACGTCATATCATATGCGTCTAAAACATGTTCCTTGGTACGTAAGTCGGCACCCACTTCATATACTGACATATGAGAACCTTCATTTTGGACTTGAGTTGTCATTATAACTGGTTTTCCTGAATTCGTATATTCTTTAATTATTGTTTTAAAGTTGTCTTCTTCCAAGTCGGGAATTCCGCCTACCCCATAACTTTCGATAATTAAACCATCATAACGACTACAATAAAAGGATAGAACCTCATTAGAAATCCCTGGGAACATTTTTAATAATCCGACATTTGTATTAAGTGATGAATAAAATATAGGTTTTTTATATTGGAACTGAATGTATGGAAAAATTTTTCCATCTTGAATAACAGATAGAAATGGATAATTAATGCTAGAAAAGGCGCTGAAACTTTTGCTATGAGTTTTTCTTGCTCTTGTACCTAGTATTACTTTACCATCAAAAACTATTTGTACACCAGAGGCATAATCGCTTGATGCATATATAAAACTATCAAATAAATTTGTTTTTGCATCTGTAACTTCTTTGGATATTGGTTTTTGAGATCCTGTTAATACAATTGGTTTAAAAGACTGTTGAATCAAATAGGATAAAGCACTTGTGGTATAGGCCATTGTGTCGGTACCATGTAAAATTACAAATCCATCATAAATTTCATAATTATCTTTTATCAGTTTTGCGAGCATAAGCCAATGCTTTGGCCGAATGTTCGTACTATCTAAGTTACATAATTGGAAAGTAGATATATCACAAATATCCTTTAAATTAGGAAGGGAATTTAGAATCTCTTCAGTTGATAAAGTTGGTGTTAATCCAAAACTTCCAGTTCTAGAAGCAATCGTACCACCTGTAGCAATCATTAATATCTTTTTCATATAATTTACCTCAAGTATATTTTAACACAAACTATGAAAAAACTCACTAATATTGAAAACAATTAAGCAAATAATGGTAAGAATTAATGAAATGTTGTTATAATAATAGTAATAAGGAGAATTGAAATATGAAATATGAATTTGTTGATCATGCAATTAATAAAGATTTATGGTTAAGTAAGAAAGATTTATTCAATAATTTCTTTGGAGCATTTTATGATTTCATAAAATCTCATAATGGAGATACTGCTCTAGAGGAAAACAAGATTCAATCAAAAGAGGACTTCTTAAGTTTCGCAAGCGATTGGAACTCAGGGGGGAAAGATAGTTGCTATGGATTAGGATTTGGCTTTAGTAAGTTTTTTTTAGAAGAAACTTTTGAAGGAAAATTAGAGACTCAGTCAGACGATTACTTTGTTGGCTATTGTATCAAGAATCATAAGTTTGAATCTTTTCTCGTATTCCTTGTATCGTTCTTTGCTTATTGGAGAAATGATGAGGGTTGCACTTGTTTTAAACCATACAATTATTGTGATAACTTTTTTGTTTCTAGTTGGGCAGCTCTTGTTGATACCGCAAAGTTGTTTTATTTTTCATCAGAAACGGTTTATTGGTGGCAATCATTCCGTATTAAATACGTATTAGACCACATCTTAGGAGTGTTCTTAAAACCTTTTGATGTAGATTCGACATTACCAGATGTTAAAATTGCTGGATATGAGTTCTTAGGTTGGTTTGAAACTCCTACGAGTGAAAAACCCTTATCTTGCGATTGTAAATTACCTGAAGTAGTGTATGGGAAACTAAAACAAAGAGATGTCTATAATTATTGGGAAAAGGAAGAAAAGAAAATCGAAAAAGTCTATGATGATAAAAACTATCACCGTGTAGATCCTAAATAAAAAAAAGCGTCAAGGGAAACCTTGACGTTTTCTTTAGAAACCTAAATAACGTTTCGTTAAATAATCTTTCACATTGTCGCAGCAAATACTTGTTGCTTCCTCTAAACTGGCATATTTAAATTCAAGAGTAGTGCCTTCTGGCATTACTAGATTTTCACATAATGCACTAAACTCTCCAGCACATCTACGTGCTTCTTCATCATAGTCATTATAGAAATTTAATAAGTTTTTATAATTTGATTCCTTTGATAAATTAAAACTTACTTGTAATAAAGTAATCTTCTTATTAGTATATTTATCAGGGTTTAGAATTATATCATTATAGATTGCAAGGATACTCTTAAATGTTTGATAACCATCATAGAATATATAATTTGTTGTTTTAGCAAAACATCTAAATGGATATGCCTTGTCTTCATCATCAAATAAATATCGTTGTCCATATTGGTATGCCCACATGCTTTGGCGGAATGGAGCATAAAATGGTTCTAAAAATCTTGTCTGTAGGAAAACAGAAGTATTTTCATTTGATATAACAGAATCAAAAAGAATCTTCGGATCATTTAGTTCTTCAGGGTGGTCTTTTAAAGGTTCTGGTTTTATTAAATTCATTTCTTTTGCATACTCTACCGTGGAGTCTTCTTTAACAAGCCCTGCAGTTAAATTACATGCTAATACAGCATTTGAGTTGAGTGCATGCATCTTTGGAGGATATGTAACATTGGTTTTTTTATTTCTATGCCAAGAAAAATATTCATTACTAATTGCGGAATAAGCCTTTTTAATTGGGCAAATACAATCAGCGTAGAAATTATCTTCAACGTTTGCAACATAGCTATCAAATCTTGGGTAAAAAATAGTTTCATTAGAAAAATGTGTTGGAAGAGCGCGAGATAAATCTTTTCTTTCTTCATCAATTGCTTCATTCCAATTTCTGGAAAATTCCATTTCTTTTGACATTGTCATTTTGATTTGTTTTTTTATTACCAAATCATTAACAAGTGGTAAGATGTCGTCCTTTGTAATTCCATCTTGGTTTCCTAAAAGGGCACATAATTTTGAAAATGAGATAGATGTAAAAGGTATTTCATTTAAAATCAATACTTGCTTTTCATCTTGTGTAAGTTGTTGTTTTTCAGTTGTAGTCATTCTAAATCTCCTTTGCGTACGAAAAATTAAAAATTAAGCATTTGTTGAATTTTACAACTCTAAAATTATAGCATTTTTAACGGTTTTTTGCAACCAATAAAACCATTTTATTTTATTTTTATATATTTTAAACACTATTTTTTGAATAGTGGTATAATGTATTTAGAAACAATAAAAAGAAAGAAGGATTGAATTATGTCTGATGAAAAAGAAGTAAAAGTAGAACAAGTTGAAGGCGCAGAAGAAACAAAAAAAGAAGAGAAAAAAGAAAATGTATTTTCGTCTTTGTGGAAAAAAGCAAAAAAGGGAATTGAAGATGCAAACCTTGAAGCAAATATTCGCTCAAGTTTCAACAATAAAACTAAAAATTACAATTTATATCAAACAGCATCTCCACTTAATGCGGTCCCTTTAAAAGCTCAAGTGTTTAAAGAAGATAATTATGTCTTAGTATTTGGTGAGGTAAAATCAAATCCTGGTGATATTCTTTCAGATGATGACGATCAAAGACATATTGTTAAGTCTTGTGAAGTACTTGATTTGAATATACCAGTGGAAGAAACAGATAAAAAAATAACAGAATACGCAAGAAAAGTTTCGAAATTGATATATATCACAGAAGTGCTACAAGAAGTACAAGTGATTCGTGTTAAAGATAAATTTTATATTCGTAAAAAGTTCTAAATTTAATAGCCTTACATAGTTGTAAGGCTAATTTTTATATATAGATATAGCATCTTTTAAGTGATTAATAACATCCGTTGAAATCATTGTTTCTTGACTCATTTCTTTCATTGTTATTTCTCCGGCAAGTCCAAATATATGGGTTGCAATACAACAAGTTACAAAATCATCTTTGGAGTTTGCTAAAGCTCCTGTTAATACGCCGCTTAGTACATCTCCACTTCCCGCTTTTGCTAGTCCTACACAACCGGTTTTATTTAGGTAGTGATCTTTTTTATTAATAATTAAGGTTTCGAAATCTTTTAGGATTAGGGTTACTTCATATTTATTAACAAATTCATTTGCTAATTGATATTTATTTTGTTGAATATCTTTGATGGTGGTTTTGGTTAATCGAGAAAATTCTTTAAGGTGTGGTGTTAAAAATATTTCTCCTTTTTTATTTAGAAGGATATTTGTGTTGTTTTCTAGAACATTAATTGCATCCGCATCGAGGATTAATTTTCCAGAAAAATTTTGTATTAAATATTCAACGATTTGTTTCGTGTATTCATTTGTTTGCATCCCCATACCAATGGTAATTACTCTCGATTGATTCATAATTGTATCAAGCATTAGTTTATTAAATTTCATACAACCGTTAATTGATGGCATTAGCATTAAGGGAATTTCGGGTGCGCGAAGGGCAAATGCGTTATAAAGTTCCTCAGGTATCGCAAGTAAACAATAACCCGGTCCCATCCTGAAGGCACTATAGGCTAAATCGGTTATATATGATGCACCAATATACTGTTTGCTCCCAGCAATTATTGTTACTTTTCCAAAGGTCCCTTTATTCGCATGATTGTTTCGTGGGCTAAAATAATCTTCTAGCATCTCATTTGTTAATATCATGAATATCTCCTTTTTTAAATAGTCTCTTGTTCCTATATTATATAGCATATTGTATTAAATTGCTAGTTATAATTTTATTTTTCTTTTTAATGGTTGTAGAGCTCAATTTTTAATACGTGTTTATAAAAAATAAATAACCTATATTAAATCATCGCTTTTATTTTGACATTTATTTTAAATAGTGGTATAATAT
>CAYYTE010000042.1:0-2819 GCA_964474685.1 uncultured Staphylococcaceae bacterium
TTTCTGAATTGTATCAAGATATATCTTGTTATAAAGTAGGTAGAATTACAATTGTAGAAATTATGGGCCGAGATGCTGGTTGGCTTACCGCATCCACTGCTCTTGCTTCTATCAATGGATGTGGACCTGATTATATATATCTTCCAGAATTCCCATTTGATATGGACAACTTCCTTAGTGATTGCAAAAAGACTTATGATGAAAAGAAACATGTTTTTATTGCAATTTCCGAAGGCATTAAAGATATGGATGGAAAATATATATTAAAAGTTCACCCCTATAATAAAAATGATGGCTTTGGTCATATGCAATTAGGCGGAGTCGGTATGATACTTGCGGATATTGCTAACAGAAAGTTGAATGTCCCTGTTCGTTCTATCGAGTTAAACCTAACTCAAAGATGTGCTTCACATATTGCTTCTTCAACAGATATTCAAGAAGCGTACAATTGTGGTGCTTTCGCTATGAATAAAGCAATCGAAGGCGAAACAGATAAAATGGTCTCTATGAAACGAGAAACTGGATTCTACCACATAACGTATCAAATGGTCTCATTAAAAAAAGTAGCAAATCTTGTTAAGAAGGTTCCATTAGAATGGATTAACAAGAGACATAACGGCATTAAACATGATTTTATTGATTATGCGCTCCCATTAATTCAAGGAGAAGAAGCAATGCCTTATGAGAATGGAATGCCAAGGTTTGCAAAACTAAAAAAAATAAGTATAAATGAAAAGGAAAAAAAATAATTATCTTTTATATATAGTGGTCTAACAAAGATATGCGCTTTTGTACTCAATCGTTGTTAGACTTTTTTTATGTTTTTTATTTATAAAGAATAGATATTTTCTCTAAGAATAGAATTTATCAAAACAACAATCTCACTATCATTTGTTTAATGATGCTTAAAGTGACAATTATAGATTTACTAGTAAATGGCCTATTAAGTTGTGTTTTTTATGGTATACTTTAAATAGAGGAGTAATTTGAATTTTGACTTTTGGCTGAAAGGCGGTTTTTCAAATTTTTTTGCAAATATTTACTTTACATATAGGATATTATATTTTATTATTAATAAGTGAAAAAATAAAGTCAAATAAAACGTTTATTTAATTTTTTGTATTTTATTCTCATCTCATTTTTTATAAATACATAACTTATATGCTATTTCTTTTGAAATAACAAATGAGAGATATACGTAATTGTATATTGTTAAAGATGAAAAGAAGATTGTGTTATTTACTCTAGGTGGGAAGCGAATTTGTATAACATAAGCTATATGGATTCAAACGGGAACGTTCTAAAGTCTTCTCTTGTAAGTTGTGGCTGTCGCATTAAAAAAATTGATAATGGGCTAGAAGGAAAGTTTTTTACAGGTTGGGAAATTGCAGTTCCTAAATATATGCCTGCAAGCGATCTTGTATTCGTTGGGACCTATGTATATTTAAATGCTACAAGTAGTGAGGATTTCGAATATTCGATAACGGATGAAAAAGTAACAATAACGTAATATTTAAAATAAGATAAAAAAGTAGTAATTCCAGATTATATCGATGGTATAAAAGTTACGAATATATCTTCTAAGTTTTTTGATTTGTCGCTGATTCAATCGATTACCATACCATTTTCCATTGAAGATATAGCGGTGGATTCATTTACAAATTGTATTAATCTAGCTGAAATTTTAATTGATGGTATAAATCCGACTTATGATTCTATAAATGATTGTAATGGAATTGCTGAAACCGAAATAGATAATTTGTTCATAGGTTGTAAAAGTAAGACAATACCTTACTCTATTACTCAAATTGGCAAGAGCGCTTTTTACAATTGTAAGGGACTACAATCTATCTTAATTCCTAACAATGTGTCAATAATTCGAAGTAATGCATTTTATGGTTGTTCTAGTTCAAAAAGTGTTAATTTCAATTATAAGAAATTACATCTATTCGATTCTGCTTTTGAATCATGTACATCCCTTGAAGATGTTTTGTTTAAAGAAGAGGACGCCGATGTTATACATTTTGCTGATAGCACTTTTAAAGGATATATTGCTTTAAAAAATATCATATCACTACAGACTTGTTATCATGTTTATGTCTCTATGTTTAAAGATTGCTCAAATCTTTCTTCTGTTGAGTTTTTAAGTGAGTATGTAAATGTAGGAAAAGAATCATTTTATAATTGTAAATCTTTAGAAAACATTGAGTATGAAAAGATAGAAAGGCTTTCTGATGGTTGCTTTTATGGTTGTTCATCTATGAAGGACTTCCAATTACATAAAGGAAATTTTTCAACTTATCAGTGGGGTTATGATTATTCCACTATTGATTCGAGTGCATTTGATAATTGTTCTTCACTTGAATCTATCTATATTCCAAGTAATATATCGGAAGTTTACTCCTATGCTTTTCGCGGATGTAGCAATTTAAAGACTGTTGAGTTTGAGGGACACAACAAAGAAGACTAAATGTCAAATTATTACTCAACCTGTTATTTAGATGGTTTTGTATTTATGGATTGTTCTTCTTTAGTATCCGTAAAAGGAATATCAAATACAAATTTAGAAGGCCCCTATATTTTTAGCAACTTTTCTTCTCTTACTAAAATCGATTTTGAGGAAGAACTTGCAACACTCAAAAATTCAAATATCGAAAAGTTATATTCGTCTTTATTTAAAGGGTGTTCATCGCTTGAAGAAATAATTATCTTTAGTACTGTCTTAGAAATTGAATCTAAAGTATTTAATGATTGTATCAATCTTAAAAAGGTAGTTATTCCTAGTTGTGTTAATATAATTGATGGGCCCATTTTTAAAA
>CAYYTE010000042.1:2919-10686 GCA_964474685.1 uncultured Staphylococcaceae bacterium
AAAAAGGTAGTTATTCCTAGTTGTGTTAATATAATTGATGGGCCCATTTTTAAAAATTGTACGAATGCAACTATATATTGTGAGTTTGAATATGTTCCTAAATTATGGCATGAGTCTTGGATGGGGAATGCAAAAGAAATCATAATGAATTATAATGGAAAAAAAGTAAAAGGTGTATCCTGTTGGATACGCCTTTTTGATTAATTATCGTCTTGTTCATCATTCGAAACTTCTTTTAGAAGATCTGAATATTCTTTAATCTCCTTATTTCTTTTTTTACCTTCTTTTTTTGCTTTTATTAAATCTTGCATTTTGTCTTGTTTTTGTTTTGATTCAAAAGCAACACGTGATGTTACGATTGTAGAAAGCTTATTTACTAGTACATTATAGTAATTTGTTTTAATTTTTGTATAGTTAATTTTATCAACTGTATTTTGTTGGATTACTACGGTCAATAGAAGGAGCAAACGATTGATATCTTCGATAACAATCTTTAAATCTTCTTCTCCGTCATCATATGCATGGTCTAATTGGCCACGAATGAAACGAATTTTATTTTTCAGCTTCTTTATAAGTGATAGTTTCTTTTTCGTTTCTTTTTCTTGAATTAATTGATCAATTATTTTTGTTGTCTTATTGAGCTTTTTTAAAGTAATTTCATCCGCACTTTGTCTTGTTCCTAAAATCACCCAAACAACTAACACTATAAAAGTAATAGTTATTAAATAAGGTAGGATGTCTTTTAAGAACCTTTGAAGACTAAAATTAGTAATCGAATATTGTTTTTCTTCTGTTAAATCATAATAGGTAACTTTTAGTTTCATTGCACCTTTTTGAAGGTCTTTTATATATATAATACCATTTGATTCCTCATACGCTATTGCTTCGCTGGTATCCACATTTGTTATATTCAGTTGATAATTCGCATTCTGATATATTTTATCATTAAATTTAATTTCAAATTCTGCGATTTCACCGGGTTTATAACTTACTTCCTTCGAAGTAATTTTGATTGTTTTTGCTTCTTCAACTAGAATCGTAACACGAGCGGATATAATCTTGGGATTATTTGTAGTTCCTACATTTGCATAAACAGTAAGTTCACTCGTTCCTATTCCTTGTGGAGCAATTACAACAGAAGCGCTAGTTGTTATAGCTACAAATCGAATAACTTGTTCATTTTCAATATTCCAAGAATAGGTAACATCGGGGTTAATAGCATCATCGAGTAAAGCACTTAAAGTGAAATATGTACCATTTAATAATAGATTTATGTTAGTTGAATAATTGAAACTTATTTTAATATCTTTGCTTGATTCCGTATTAATAGTTATATCTCTATATATATCTTTTTCAAAAGAATTTGTTGCATCACTCACGTGTAACTTTATTGTATGTTTTCCTTGGTTAAATTTATAAAAGATGATATCACTGTTTTTGTAATTCGTTGGGTTTCCATTCGAGTCGTAGATACTTGTTAATTTCAAATCATCTAGGTACCAGGTATATATCGTATTTGAAGAAAATGGATAATCTTGTGAATTTAGGCCTAATGCTACGATATCATTGATGGTAAAAGATGGCTTCGAGGTTGGGTCTTGAGTATTTTTAAGTGAAATAGAAAAAGTAGGTTCTTTTTCAAATACATTTATTGTATAGGTTGCATAATGTGAAGGCCCATTCTGTTGAGCAATAAAACAAATAATTGTGGCTTGTCCTACGGAGTTTGCGGTTATTTCTATTGAATTTCCTGATATTTGTGAAAATGAAACAACACTTGCATTCGTCGTGTAAAAGGATGTTGGAAATTCTAATAGGTAATCTAAACCGGTGATACTTAAGGTTTTTTTCTGCCCAATTTTATATATATTTGTTCCCAATCCTTGAGAAAATTCGATTTGGCTCATTTCTTGAGTAGTATCACCAGGACTAACAAAGGTAATTTTAATATTTGCTGAGTAGGTGGTATCTCCAGTGATTAAAGTTGCGTATAATACACAACTCCCGCTTCCAATAGGGATTAGGTAGACTTCATTCCCATCGTTTCCTGTGATATAGCCGATATTATTGTTTGATAAAGAGAATGACAGTGAATCATAAGAATTGAAGGGATTTTCTAAATGGAACGCGTAACTTTTATCCACACCATAGAGGCATTCCATCGATTTTCCCTCTTTAAAATAGAAGTATTGCCCCATATCTTCATCGACTGCAATTGAGATACTAGTCGTATAGATTTCTCCTTGGGGGCTTGTTGCAAGTCCGGTAATTGTTGCAACGCCTTTTGAAACTCCAGTTACAACTACTTTGGTATTACTAACCTTTTCAATTGTACATATACTTGTATTGTTAGATTGAAAGTTCATGATTAACTTTGATAGGAGTAAGTCGTTATCTAAGATAGTAAGCGTTAAGGATTCATTGCTCTTTATTACAGCAGAAGTTCCATTTGTAAATGGAAGCTCTAAAGGTTTGATTAATTCATCCGTTGGTGAAGTAGCACTTGTTGCTTGAACATAGAAAGGAATTTTAAAAGTATGAAGTTTTATTAATTGAACTGGGCTTACTGTATCGATATTTCCAGTTCCTTCTATATATATGGATATATAGATATTACCTACTCCACTAGAGTTACAAAGGAATTGATACTGGTTTGCTGAAATATAATCACCATTTTCACTTCCTTGGCAACTGAGATTAGCTGTTAAGGACTCAACATCTAACACATTTGGATTTGTGGATGTTACAACATATTTAAGTGAGGTAGATATATCACGTAGAAAGAAGATCTTTTTAAAGCTTGTTTCTCCTATTTGTAAATTGAATCCTGAAAACTCAAGGTCTTTAAGGTTTGTTTTTGTAGTTAGATTAAATGAACCTGCTCCTTGAAATGCATCGCCTTCCGCATAGCTTGCAAGTGTCGGGTCAAAATTAACCACAAATGGGATAAAAACAACTTGAGTAAAATAATTACTTGTATCGGTTATGTGGCAATTGATTGTATTTGCTTCTTGACTTGTGCTTGTTTGACCCTCTTCAGTTAATTCAACTTGAAATCCAAAGCAAAAATAATAACTTTTTTCTTTTGTAGTATCTTGAATCCAAATAATTTCATCGCTATCTAATAAAGTTTTTTTAACTCTTACACCTTCTTCAATTTGTTGAAAAGTACCGGGTGTTGTAACATTTGTAGTGGTATAAGTAAAGAATGAATAATTTATATTGGCCGATTCTTTTTCCAATTTGAAATAATGTCCTAAATTATAAGAGTTATTCCAAGGGTTGTTGGAGTAAATTAAAATACATCCTTCAAAAGTGCTTGAAGTTTTAGTTAGAGTTGCATAGGTTACTTCTTTATTCTCATAGGTAGTTCCAGATTGTAAAGTTGTTTGATATATTGTTGAAGTTATAGAAGTAAGTTCAGCTTTTACAAAAAGAAGAGGACTGAAAAGAAGAGTTATTAGAAGAACTAGAAAGGTGATATGTTTCTTTAAGTGAGAGGGCATATTATTTACCTCCTGTATTTTTCAAATTAACATCCAATTGATTAAATGGAATCTCGATGTTGTCTTTTTGGAATGCTTTAAACATAGCAAGATTCATCCGATCATATACTTTCCAATAGTTTTCTGTATTTACCCACATTTTTGCTTGTAGGTTAATTGAACTATCTGCCATTGAAAGAAACAATATGGTTGCCTCCGGTGTCTTTAATATTAAAGACTCGTCATTAATAGTTCTTAGCATTACTTCTTTCACCTTATCTAAATCACTGTTATAAGAAACACTAAAAGTTAAATCAAGTCTTCTAGTAGGATTTGCGGTAAAGTTTATTATTGCGGTTGATACTACGTTGCTATTTGGAATTATAATCTTTTTATTGTCTACACTATAGATTTCAGTTGTGAATAACTTAATATTTCGAATATTTCCTTCTACACTTCCTATTTGAACATGGTCACCTTTTTTAAAAGGTTTTGTTGCAATTATAATAATGCCATTAGCTAGGTTAGATAAAGAGTCCTTTAAAGCTAAAGCTACAGCCAAGGCAACACTTGATAGAGCTACTAAGAAATTATTACCAGAGATTCCTAATATGCTTGCACAATTAAATATTATAACAACATATAAAATGATTTTTAATAGGGTTACGATAAAACTTCCGACCGCATTATCGATTTTTGTGGCATAAATGATTCGAAGTAGTAATTTGCAAAAATAATGAACAAGGAAGATACCAATTATTAATACGAGTATACTTGCAATTATGCTTAATCCATTATTTGTAAAAAATAAACCAATTTTTGAAATTAAATCTTTAAAATATTCCATATAAACCTCCTATATATATGAATATTATAAAAAAAAAAAGAAAAACAATTGCAAATAATGCAATTGTTTTTAAAGTTTTTATATTTATTCTTCACTATTTAATTTTTGTTGTTCTTCAAGTGGAATATACTTATCTTTTTTTGTTCCTTTTTTATCAACAAGGATAAGGTTAAGAATAATTCCTAAAATCATACCTACTGCAGTGGATGTGATTGTTAAATTTCCAAAGTTTAAAACAAGTCCACCAATTCCTGCTACTAGGATTGCTGATGAAATAAAGATATTTTTGGTATTACCAAAATCTATTCGTTCTTGGATTAGCATTTTAACCCCACTCGATGCAATAAATCCGTATAATATTAAGGAAACACCACCAGTTACACAAGCAGGTATTGTTTCAGCAAAACACATAAAAGGACGTAAGAAACCGAGTGCTATTGTTAATATACAAGCAAGAATAATTACATTCACACTAGCAACTTTTGTAATACCTACAACCGCAACGTTTTCACCATATGTTGTATTTGCACAACCGGATAATACGCCGGATATAGAAGTAGCAACTCCATCTCCAATTAAGGTTCTTGTTAGACCTGGATCTTTTGTCAAATCACGACCGATAATGTTGGATAGATTTAAGTGATCACCTAAATGTTCACATATAGTTACTAGAGCTGTTGGAGCAAATAACAATACAAT
The DNA here is from genome assembly GCA_964474685.1 of uncultured Staphylococcaceae bacterium. Classification (GTDB taxonomy): domain Bacteria; phylum Bacillota_I; class Bacilli_A; order ML615J-28; family CAG-313; genus UBA1737. The sequence continues at coordinate 7,951 of CAYYTE010000042.1, forward strand.
TTGGGGAATTTGTTTCCATTCGAATCTACTCATATCTTGTAAAAAGATAAAATCTGGAATTTTTACAAAGCTTTCAAACGAAATATTTTTAAAGTTTTCAATTAATGGAGAAAAATCAATAATTTGTAATGCTACATTGCCTGTCCCTTTTCCAATAAAAGTTAGTATTAATGCAAGAAGATATCCAGAACCCATTCCGATAACGAAAGGAATCATTTTAATCATCTTTTTGCCATAATGGGCAGAAATTGCAGTTACGACCATTGCAACTAATCCACAAGCAACTTTTACGATACTATAATCGCCTACTGCTTGTCCTGTTAAATTGTTGATTGCTGAAACAGAAAGACCTAACCCAATTACCATAATAACTGGTCCTACAATAATAGGAGGGAGTAATTTGTCAATCCAACTTGTACCACATGCTCTGATAATTAATGCTACAGATACATAAATGATACCAACAATTGCCATACCGATTATTAAAGCCATATAATTTAATTGGCCACTTGCAATTGGTTCACCAAGTGATAAGGCGGATACAATTGGAGCAATATAAGCAAATGAACTGCTTAGTACTACAGGAGATTTTTTCTTTGTTACAAATATATAGAATAAAGTACCAATACCAGCAGATACAATTGTTGCGTCAATTGGTAATCCGGTTAAGAGTGGTACAGTAATGCAGGCAACAAACATTGCAAGAATGTGTTGTAATGCAAATAAAATCCATTGTGATACTTTCTTTGGATTTTCGTTAACGTCTAATACTAGACCCTTTTGAATTTCATTTTTTTCCATAATAATAATCCTTTCTTCGAGTAGACAGTGTCTCTCATTGAAATATTGATGCGTACAAAAGTTACGCTCACTTATTTCATTACGGTAATAAAACGTTGGAGTTGAACTAACAATAATCAATTGTGCAAAAAAGCAAAATTTTCAAGTGGGGCATCTTAGTTATAATAAAAAACAAATTAATGGATTTATCTTTTTTCTAATAAGAAGTCTATTTTAAAAAAATAGTCAAAAGTGATGCTACTTTTGATTGATGCTTATTTGGAAAAAAGAATATTTCCATGTAAAAAGAAGAAAAGCCCCGGATGGGGGCTTGTCATAACAAAAAAAAAACAAGTGGTTTTTTCTCTTTGCTTTTTTTATTATAACGAGCCGTAGTATTGTTATTTAAGGCAACAATGTAGAGACTTTTGAACCATATCATCAAATCTATACGACTTTTTACAATTATATTATACTAAAATTCCATACAAATTATACTTGATTTGCTTTAGAAAAGGTTTTCTAAGAAAAAAGATATGTTTGTTATTCAACAAACATATCTAGATTAATTGTTAACTATTTGTACCAATGCGATTATAACCTTGATCAATTCCAATAATAGGATGATAATCAGGATTAATTTCTTTAATTTTTTGTATTACTTGATTTCGAAACTCCTCAGGGTTTTTACAATCATAAGGAAGTGAGATATCAAATAAAACATTAGAGTGGTGTTGTCCCCATACGACTCTAAAATCATGAATGTCTGCTTTTTGGTGAAGAGATGATACAATGGTACGAATTTGGTTTCTTAACTCGATTGTTTTTTCATTATGAATATCGATGGGATCTATATGAATAGTTAAATCGATGTTATATTTGTTTTTAAAATCTCTTTCAATGTTATCAACGATTTCGTGACTTTCCATAATATTACGTTCGCTATCTACTTCCACGTGTACTGTAACAAATGTTCGATTGGGTCCATAACTATGGATGACTAGATCGTGTATCCCTAAGACTCCTTGATATGTAAATAATTTTAATTCTATTTTTTTAATTGTTTCTTCACTTGCGCTTTCACCAAGAAGTGGTGAGGAAGTGTCCATTATAAGTTTTATACCATTAATGACAATGAATATACTTACAATGACTCCAGCGTAGCCATCAATATTGACGGGAGAATGAAATACGTTTTTACTAATAACATACACAAGCATACTTATGATTACGGCCGTTGTGGAAATACAATCACTTAATGAATCCATTGCGGTTGCTTGAATTGTTTCAGAATGAATGGCTTTTCCCATCGATTTATAAACAAAGTACTGCCAGAATTTTACAACTATGGATAATATCATTACGGTTATTACAAGGGTACTTATTGCATAGTCACTTTTCGGATGAATGATAGCATCAATTGCATCTCTTCCGATAGTAACACCAATAATAATGATGATGAAAGATACAATCATTCCGGATATATATTCAATACGTTCATGCCCAAAAGGATGCTTGCTGTCCGCCTTTTTTTGAGAAAGATGGAAACCTAATAATGTGATTAATGAACTTCCACTATCGGAAAGGTTATTAATTCCATCTGAAAGAATGGCAACACTCGAGGAAAGTATTCCAATAAGTATTTTGACAAATGCGAGTATTAGATTTGTAATAATTCCGAAAAGTCCACTTACTTTTCCATACTTACTTCGAACTTTTTCATCATCGGTATTCTTATAGTTTTTTATAAATAATTTTGGAATAATTGATTGCATTCTAGCATCCTCCTTTTTAAGACTGAATATGATATAATATATCTAAATATTATACCACAATTTTTGTATTTGTAAATAGTACCATCAAAAATTAAATAGTAAAGGAAGAAAATATGTTAAAAAACGATTTGTATGAGAAAACTTTAAATTATGTAAACAATCTATTTCCAAGCGACTTGAC
>CAYYTE010000043.1:0-8895 GCA_964474685.1 uncultured Staphylococcaceae bacterium
TTTTATGGTATACTAATAACGTTTAAGATGAATTGTATCTTAAGCAAACCACATTATTCCGCCCTTATCGAGATAGATATGAATGAATAGTGTTAGATGAGGAGAAGTTAACATGAGTGAACAATTAATTAAAGCCATCACAAGTGAATATATCAAGAATGATATTCCTGAGTTCCGTGCTGGTGATCAATTAAGAGTGTCTGTTAAAATCAAAGAAGGCGACAAAGAAAGACTTCAAAACTTTGAAGGACTTTGTATTGGCCGTCATGGTGGTGGCGTTAGTGCAACTTATACCGTTCGTAAGATGTCTTATGGAATTGGTGTTGAAAGAACATTTGCCCTTCATTCACCAATGATTGCTAAAATTGAAGTTCTACAACGTGGTAAAGTACGTCGTGCGAAATTAAATTATATTCGTACTTTGTCTGCAAAAGAAGCTCGTATTGAACAGTTACACGATAAGAAGTAGGCTAAGCCTACTTTTTTTATTCTTTACATTAATTATTAATAAGCAAATATTTTATACTTATTTTTTATTTACTAGAAAAGAAATTGCTAATATCAATAAAAAACGTGTCATTTTCTTGCGTATTTAAATTATTAAATGATGTAATTTAATTATCAAGAAAAAAACGAGTTTTTTATGATTAATTTTAAGAGAATACATTTAGAAGGATTTAAAAACATTGAAACAAACACAATAATCTTAGATGATGTTACAGGAATTATATCATTAAATAATTATGGTAAGTCAAATTTTATGTCTGGTGTTGCCTTTGGCTTTCGTTTTATTCAAATGACACCGATGCAAAAAGCAAATGCAATAATGGATTCATTTTTAATGCCTTATGTAAATAAATGCTTTTTAAAAGATTTTCTTTTTCTTTTGAATTTGAAACTGAAATAGGGGATAAATCTTATTGTGTGATCTATGAAATCTCTTTTGAATGGAAACAATTTACTGCGACTAAAGGTAAAATCCTTAAAGAGATTTTGAAAGTTAAAAGCCAGGATAGCCAAAAATATGAAATGTATATTTTTCGTTCTCCACCACAAGCAAATTACAAATCCTCGATTCAAGGTAGATGTGATAAACTAATTCAAATCGATTTATTTGAATTGGTTATTAATAAAATTAATTCATATGATAACTTATTTTATATAAAATTAATAAATGAAATTAATAATATTAATGCATATATTTCTAAGTCTTTTGATGTACAGCCTGAATTCAAAATTATGCAATATAGCGAGAATGATTCAATTGAGACAAATATTGAAAGGGAAAATGATATATCTAAAACATTATATAATTTAAAAATGAAATATAGATCAAAATATGATTTATTAATAAATACTATGATGGATTTATTTCCAACTATTGAAGAAATAAGAGTCGAAAAAATCAATTTTGTTAATGATGAAAAGTATAAGAGACTACAATTATGTAGTGCGGACTATACTTTTGTTTGTTATGTTAAAAGGAAAACTTAAGAAATCTTACAAATATTCGGATGTTATCTGATGGAGCAAAAAGAATATTTATTACTCTTTCCAATATTTCAATTTGTGAAATCTTAAATATTCCATTGATAATCTTGGAAGAGCCAGAAAATGAAATTCATCCGGGGTTGCTTCGAACATATTTGGACTGTTTAATGCAGTTTTGCGAGAAATCAAAATTAGTATTAATTTCTCATTCACCTGTCCTTGTGAATAATATGAATTTATCAACTCTATATTTTGGAATGCCCACCAATGATGGTACTGCTCAATTTAAAAAAATAAAACCTGCTTTAATAAAGAAAGTATACGGGAATGCGGATACTTTAGGAGTTGGTGTCGGCGATTATATGTTTGATTTAATGAGCAGCTCAGATGACTTTGATGTTCAAACATTTAGTAATTTATTTCACAATGATATTTAAATTAAATAAGTAGGGGGGGTATTGCTGGATGAACAAAGTATTAATATTCATTTTAGAAGGGGAAAAAAAAGTATTTTATAAACTATTAATGGAACAGATGAAACAAATAAATCCTCATATTAAAGAAATTTTTGCAGAAATTAAATATATGAATGCTTCAGGAATATGTAATTTTAAAACCAAGGTTATATCGAAACTAAATAAAGAGTATTTTAATAATTTCAAATATAAGGATTATGAGAAGTTGCTTTGTGTTTGTTATGACCAAGATGTGTTTTCAACTCCAAATAAACCATATGATATGAGAAGTGTTATCAAAGCATTGAATGATATTTTTAAAAAAACCGATTATAGAAGTAAAACAAAATCCAGATATTGAACATTTTTTTCTATTTGACCAAGAAGGAATTAAAAAATACTTGAAATTAACAACAACAACAACTAAAAACTTTAATGAAAAAGGCTGTGAAAAATTAAAACAATATTTTAGCAAGCAAATAGAAAATATTTTAAAGGGGCCTCTTCTAGTAAATTAATTGAACAATTGGATATGTAATTAATTATGAGTAAAATATGTGATCAGTTAATGCCACTATGTGAACTATGTGAACTCAAATGTGATGAATGTGAGTGTAATAACTCTTAATATTCCAATTATTTCAAATTATTGAATGAATGAATAAATTTATGCACTTCAGGTAATCTTCACTTGAATGAAAATTCTTATACACTATTTTCATATTTTAAAGGCTTTTGCTTGCATACGTTTACATCATATGGTATAATAAGTAAAAATGAGATGAATAAAGAAAGGCGAAAAAGAAATGAAACAAGAAACAAAAAGACAAAGTCCGAATAAGATTTATGATGTCGCTGGTGCAGCAGGTGTTTCCTTGGCAACAGTTTCGAGAGTGTTAAATCATCCGGAAAAGGTGAAACAAGCAACACGCGAACGGATTCAACGAATCATTAAGGAATTAGGTTACAAACCGAATTTAAACGCTCGTGGATTAGCGAGTTCAAAATCCACTACAGTTGCGGTAGTAGTTCCAGAATTAACACGTTCTTCAATTGCGGGAATGGTTGATGGAATTGCTGATTGTGCAAGAAGAAGAGGCTATCTTGTACGCCTTTTTGTAAATAATCCTAAGTATAGTGCCGATGATGATTCTGCTGAAAGTGAACTATGGGCAACAGTAGCATCGAGTGGTGTAGATGGTGTGTTATTTATTAACGATGAAGTTACTGAAGAACAACTTTCTATTATGCGTGATTTTATTGTTCCAGTTGTACTTACGAATTCTGTTTGTACGGATAAAACAATTCCTTCGGTATCTATTGATTACAAGGAAGCGGCGTATGACATTACGCGTAAGATGATTGCTAAAAACAATAAAAAGATTTGGCTTATCACATCACAAAGAAAATATGCTGTTTACGATTTGATGGCTGAAGGGTATAACCAAGCTATGAAAGAAGCAGGGCTTGAGGCTAAGATTGTTGCGGTTGCGGGTAAAACAGAATTAAATGAAGGAACATTTAGAGATATTCTTTCCAAAGAACAACCGGAGGTTGCTTTAGTTGTTCGGGATTCAATGGCTGTTTCATTCATTAATGTGGCAAGATTGCTTCATTTAAGCATTCCAAAAGACCTACAAATTATTGGATTCCAAAATACAAAGTATGCGGAACTATCTCGTCCAAAATTAACTTGTATCAATACACCTATCTATGAAATTGGTGAAGAAGCAATGACTTTATTGACAGAGTTAATGACACCAAGTGATGAGGAAATGAATATTAATCGTATGATTAAATATAATGTAATTGAAAGAGAAACAACTAAAAAAGAGTAGTTATTTACCAGACACGTAGGGATTTATACGGTTCGTGAAAGTATAAACAAAAGTAAATGCGAAGTACATACAAGCAATGTAGTTCATTGTATAGATACTAAAGAGTGTAAGAGGCTAAATAGATTTAGCTTGTTAAACTAAGGTGGTACCGCGGAGAGATTCGCCCTTAGAAATAAGGGGGAGTCTCTTTTTTCATAAAGCATAAGGAGGTATAATATGACATTTTATGAAGAATTAGTGTGGAGAGGATTAGTCCACAACATTACAGATGAATCATTAATTGATAAGATCAATGAAGGTGGTTTAACATTTTATATAGGTACAGACCCAACAGGAGATAGTTTACATGTTGGACATATGTTACCTTTAATATTCTCAAAAAGAATGCAAGAGCATGGGCATCATCCTTTGATTTTAATTGGAGGTGCAACAGGTTTTATTGGTGACCCAAAACCAACTTTAGAGAGAAAACTATTAACAGCAGAACAAGTAAGTTACAATGCGAAAGCATTATACAATCAAGCGTTAAATTTATTCCATTGTGATATGGTGAATAATTATGATTGGATTTCAAAAATGAATGTTTTAGATTTCTTACGTGATTATGGAAAACTATTTAATGTGAATTATATGTTATCAAAAGAAACAGTAAGGAAGCGTTTGGATGATGGTATTTCCTATACGGAATTTTCCTACCAGATATTACAATCGATTGACTTTTTACATTTATTTGAAGAAAAGAATTGTGTACTTCAAATTGGTGGTCAAGACCAATGGGGGAATATTACAGCAGGTCTTGAGTTAATTCGTAAAGTTCATGGGTTTGACGCAAAAGCGTGGGGATTAACAATACCACTATTTACAAAGTCGGATGGAACGAAGTTTGGTAAAACTGAAGGGGGAGCTGTATGGGTAGATCCCAATAAGACATCCCCTTATGAATTTTATCAATTTTGGATTAATACACCAGACTCAGATGTAATTAAAGAATTAAAAGAATTTACTTTCTTATCAGTGGATGAAATTAAAGCCTTGGAAGAATCGTTTATAAAAGAACCTCAAAAGCGTGAGGCTCAAATGGCCCTTGCTCGCGAAATGACACTTCTTGTTCATAAAGAAGAAGGACTTAAGGAAGCAATGAAATTAACTGAGGCTTTATTTAGTGGTAAAGTTGGAGATTTAACTCCAAAAGAGATTGAAGAAATATCTACAGGGTTTACAAAAGTTACTTTAAAGAATAATACTTTATTAATCGATTGTTTAGTTTTAGCATCTGCAGCAACTTCTAAGCGTGAAGCGCGAGAGTTTATTAAAAATGGAGCTGTTCTTTTGAATGGTGTTCAACAAAAGGATATTAAATATAGTATTAATTTAAATGATGCGATTGGTAATTATATAATTTTAAGAAGAGGAAAGAAGAACTATTATTTAATTACAATTGAAGAGTAAAAAATACTGAGAGTTTTAATGGATATGCCATTAAAACTCTCTTTTTCTTATTAAACAAAAACTTCTTTTCTTCTACGCTTTTTAAATTATTACTTAAAAACCTTGCACAACCGCTATAAAAATGCTATAATTAAAGTGAGGTATTATATAATGGGTATAAAAACAAACTTGAAAAAGAACTGGATTAGCTATGTTACCTTTCTTTTTTCATTGATAATTTTTCTAATTGCAAGTTATTTTCAAACCTCTAGTTTTGTTTATCGTTTTCTAATTGTACTCTCACTTTTTGTGCCAATAGTGGTCGATAGTGTTTTATATTCTATAGCTTTGAAAAAGAATTTAAGTGTTAAAGAATATCCTATCTTTCATTACTTAAGGTTCTATGCAGTTATAATTCCCTTTTTGTTTATGGGGTTTTATACAAATTGGATTTTCTTTACGGACTTCTTTACGAGTACAAGTATCTTACTTTCAATCATTTATTTCTTAATTTTAATGATAATTGGTAAGGCTACTTTTGATTATGAAGCAAAAGCAAAAGAAAGACCTTTGTCTTTTTTAGATATATTACTAAACTATCTTTTATATTTTATTATTTTAATTATTTTACTTATCACCTATTTTATTCTATAAACATAATATGGGTAGAGTACTAAAGGAGGCTATATGAAAAAAGCCAAAACATTTGCCATCTTACTTTTATTATTCATATCCATATTGATACTTGGAAGTATGACATTCTTTTATAATGTATATACAAAGAACATCATCTTACAAAAGAATTGCGATATCTTTGATGAACAAACATCGGCTCTTGCAACACAGTTAAAAGAGTCTATTGATAATGAATCTTTAATGTTTGAAGGTCTTAGTGAATCAAAAGAAAGTCTTATGACGAATCCTAGATTTTCTAATTATACAATTGAAGATTATGACATTAAGATATTTAAAAAAGAGTTTCAAAGTTTTTTACAAGATAACCCTTTCTACATTGGTAAAGAAAGTGAAATCAGAGAATCATCTCTTGATAATTCAGTTAAGATTTACTATAAAGTAACTTCTCTTGATAAAGTGTATTTATTTAGTCGTAATTTTACTTATTCCCTTGATGCTCAATCGAGTTATTATTTTTTAGTAACAAATGATATGAGTGTAGTTATAGGGAATCAAACGATTGATTCTATTCGTTATTTATTTAGTGGTGTTGCAAGTGATTATATTGATACGAATTATCAAACCCTAACATATAATAATGAAAAATGTTATGCTTTCTTTAAAGAGGTAACGGATTTACCTAATCCAATTAAAAGTTATTATTTTGTTTATATTGTAAAAGCTTCTACTATTAATGAGGCTACGGGAAGCCTAGCAATGGTTTCAATATTTTATTCACTCATTTCAATTCTAATTGTTTTAGCTTTATTAGTGGGATTATACTTTTATATTGATGGGAAAAACAATGAAATTCAAACAGCAAGACAATCCTTTCGAACTTCAAAAAAATATATATTTATCATTCATTATGATGGTAAAATTAAATCGAGAAATCTTGCTTCAAGGTTAGAACTTAAAAAAGGTGCTGAAATTAAAAATATATGTGAACTTCCTACGGATGATATTGATTTATTAAGAGACATTAAAAACGAACAAACATTCCGTTTTAAAGCGGAATCGAAGGAACAAGGTATTATTACTTTAAATGTATCGGTGCTTTTACATAGAGGTGGATACTACTTAGTAATGGAAGATATAACAAAACAAGAAGTAATTGAAAATCATATAAAATCTCTCGCTTGGTATAATCCAGTTACGCATTTACCAAATGTAAATGCCTTAACAGAAGATTTAGAGGACATCCTTGCTCATACCTTAATTGGGGATGTTTCTACCGGATTAGTACTTTTTGATATTACCAACTTCCGTAGTATGAATAAAGTGTTTGGTAGAACTACAACCGATGCGATTTTAATTCGTTTTGTTGAAAAGATTCTTCCATCAATTCCTCAAGAGTATAAACTATACCATATGGAAGCTGATAATTTTGCAATCCTTATTACAAATTCAAAAGCAATTATTCAAGATGAACAAGATTTAATGCGAAGACTGATGGATAATTTAAAACAACCGATGAAGATGGGTTCGAATATTTTAATTCTCCATTTAAAAGCGGGTATTTATAATGTTGATTTATTAGAAGGAGTTTCTGCTGAAACAGCTATTAAGAATGCGGATATTGCCCTAAAGAGTGCAAAGGCAAGTAGAAACGTTGATTTCATTACATATGATGTAAAAGTAGGGCAATTGATAAGCCAAGAATTATTGATGGAAAAAGACTTAAGACAAGCGATAAATCGACAAGAGTTTATTATGTATTATCAACCCCAATATTCTTTAAGTCAAAAGAAGATTATCGCGTTTGAGGCTTTAATTCGTTGGAACAATCCGAAGTATATTCATGAATCCCCAGAAGGGTGGATAAAAGTTGCGGAACAAAATAATATGATTATTGAAATTGGAGAAATTCAACTTCGTCTTACACTTGCGAAAGTAAAACAACTTGAGGCTCTAAATATTCACGTATCCGTAAATATATCTCCTGTCCAATTATTACAAGATGGTTTCGTTGATCATTTTGTAAATCTAGTAAAAGAGTATCAGGTAAATCCACAATCGGTAGCGATAGAAATCACTGAAACATTCTTAATGGAATCTTTTGATGAAGTTGTAGAAAAGATAAAACTATTAAAGAAGTTTGGCTTTAAGATTCATTTAGATGATTTTGGAACCGGTTATTCTTCGATGCTTTATTTACAACAGTTACCTGTGGATGTAATTAAGATTGATAAAGAATTTACAAGAGACGTAGTCAATGATCGTTATAGTAGAAGTATTGTAGTTCAAATTATAAGACTTGCGCAAAGTCTTGATTTGGGTATTATTACTGAAGGCGTAGAAACAGAAAAACAAGCACAATTCCTACAAAAGAATGGTTGCGATATCATTCAAGGTTATTGGATATCTAGACCCGTAGATGAAGTGAGTGCGGATAAATTAATTAAGAAATATAATGGATAGGAGGAAAGTATGATATTAACAACATTAAAAGAACTTGTAGAGTCGAATTCGGCAGCTGCGATTATTTTAGGTATTCTTTTCTTCTTAATCACAGTAGGACTTATATATTTCTTATATCGCCGTTGGTTTAAAGAATGGAAAAGAATTCAAGATGATAAGATTAATTACATTGAAGGATTAGTGAGTAAAACGGACTTATTCCAAGAGATGGAACACTATATTACAAAAATTGGTAGAAGTGGTGCTTTTACATTAATTTTATTAGAGATTACAAACTATAGTGATTTGATAAGTGCCTTTACGGAAAGGGATGCAAATGGTGTAATAATCAAGATTTCTGAGAAAATCAGAAAAACTCTTCCCTCAACAGCCATGATGACCCGTTTCAAAGAAAACCAATTCTTAATACTAATTAAAAACTTAATGGAAAAAGATTCTGTTATTGAAGTTATTACTAAAATTGAGTCGGCTGTAGAAGAACCTGTAAAGGTAATTGGTAATGCTACGATTAATTCAACCTCAAGTGCGGGTATTACATTTTATCCTATGCATGCGGAAAGCGTAAAAGAACTTTTAAAGAATGTAAA
>CAYYTE010000043.1:8995-10482 GCA_964474685.1 uncultured Staphylococcaceae bacterium
ATGAATAAAAAGTTGTTACAAATGATTCAACAGTTCGCGACGAACAAAAAGTTGGATGTCGTTGCCATAGGTGTTGAGACACAAGAAATGGCATTAAATCTTCTAACGAATGGAGTTATGTATGGGCAAGGATATTTATATAGTGCTCCAATGTCTGATACCGATGTTATGAGATATTTAGAAGATCATTCTGGTGAAACGATTGCACCAAAAGAAGAAATACAAGGTGAAACAACAAAGCAAGCAGAGTAAATTGTAACAAATTAGTGAAAAAATTTATATTATTTTATAGAAAAATGGAATAAATCACTTGACAATTACTGGCTAAAAGTATATAATATAAGTACTTAGAGATAAGTATTAAAAAAATGTCAAAGGCAAAACTAGAGAAATCTAGCGACGCAAAGCTAAAGGGCCTTATTTAAGGTAGCCAGTTGTCATTGCAAAACACATTTAGGGAAACCGAGATGTAAAAAGCAAAACTAGAGTGATCTAGTGACGCAAAGCTATAGGACCTTTAAAGACATTTGTCTAAAAGGCAGCCAGTTGCCATTTTTCTGATTTTAGAAAAATGGCAACTTTTTATTTTGGTATCAATTTTATTTGATATAGTATATAAAATTAGAAACTTAATGATTTCATCTTAATCGTTATATGTTGCAAGTATAACGAGAGAAAGGAGAGTAGTAATGAGACTGTCAGAAGCACTAGATATTGAAAGTAAAAAAAGAATTCAAAAAAATTTAGTAAAATTAGGTCTTATCATTACTGCTCTACTTGCTTTAATTGTCTGGATTGTTACGCTATATGGTCAGAATGTAGGAACATTTGTTGCAAGAGTAAATCCGGATAGTGAAGGAATCAGTCTTTCACTTGATCCGAACTTCTCATTCTCAACAACAAGACTTTCTTCAGAACCTGTGGATGATGCGACAAACATTACCCAAAGTGACATTCCGGAAGACATCACAGAGGGCAATGGTAGTAAAAATGATCCACTGGGTAATTATATAGCGTATAGCTTTTACCTCAAAAATACCGGTGGAGTAATGGTTACCTACCAAGCCAAGATTACAATCGATGGTGTTTACAAAAATGTAGATACCGCAATTCGCCTAAAAGTATATGAAGAGTCTGGAGACACTTTAAATACTACTGTTTATGCAAAAGCAGCAAGCGAAAATGAAGATGGTACGTTGGTTCCTGAAGTTGATCCCATGGGTGAAACGAGTCCTTTTAAAGAAAAGAAACTCGTAAACACTTGGCTTAAATCGGGATTTCAAGTAGGACAAATTACCAAATATACAATTGTAATATGGCTTGAAGGAAATGATCCAGAATGTATAGATACATTAAAAGGTGGATCCATTAAGTTTTCAATGATATTTTCTATAACAAATGACATTGATTACAACAATTAATTATTTCATGAGAGGAGAAAATTACATGAAAAGTTTAACAAAAAAATTATTAGCATCTGTATTTGT
>CAYYTE010000044.1:0-10136 GCA_964474685.1 uncultured Staphylococcaceae bacterium
ATATGGTGGATTAGAGGGGAGTCGAACCCCTGTCCAAATCCCTCCTCTTATCAAACTCTACATGCTTATTTATTGAATTGATTTCATCTTATTTAAGAACAATAACAAAACTTAAATAAAACAATCTCTAATTCTCGTTCATCCGCACGAGCAAACGGATAAATAAAGCCTATTTTCTTTACCCATCACATCTCATAGACAAAGATCTTTGATAGGATAAATTCTTCTTTTGAAGAATTACCTGTTAATTATGGTTAGCAGGCAAAAGCCATTTGTTGATTGTTTGCGTTTATTTCTAAACTCGGGTGTTTTAATGTGCACAACCACAGCATGCTATATCAATTTGAAAGAACCTGTCAAAACCAGTCTAACCCATTTGTTATATATATAACAATAATATTATACAACTTTTATTTTTTAAAAGCAAGAAATACATAATCAATAAAAAAAGAAAGTATTGAAACTTTCTTTTAATGATTTAATAAATATTGAATTAATACGAAGAATACTAAGTGCAAAGGGTAAAAGATATAAAAGAAGTGTTTTAAATCATACTGCCCCTTTTCACCATTATAAAATAATAATGGGATCAATGCTAAAAAGCCATAATATTGTAAAACATTCGCACCAATTGTTAATAAATAAATACCAAATCCAGCGAGGATAAACCTAGTATATCTATTATCAATATATTTTGTCCAATGACGATTTTTCACCATTGAAAAATCTACCAAACTAACGAGAACTGGAAACATCACACCCGCAAGTTTGTATTCAAATCTTATTGTCTTAGAAAAATATAAATAAAAAATTCCACCGGTTACTAAACAAAATAAAATAAAACTTAATATTGAATTTAAAAACTGTTTATTAAATAGAGATTTTTTAAAAAACTGTATGATATATATAAGACAAATTGCTATCGCATAATCAATAAACTCATTCATTAGATAACTATGAGTAAAGTTTAAATAAATGATTTGAAAAAAACAGCCAATCAGAGCTATATTTAAAAAATACCGGAGTTTGTTCTTTGTATATTTAGCACCTTCCGAAATAAAGTATGCAAATAGCGGGAATGAAATTCTCCCAACAATTCGAAAAACCATTATTCTTGGATATATAAAGTAACCAAAATGATCAATAAACATAGAAATACAAGCAATTATTTTTAGAACATTACGATTTATACCTATTTTTCTCATTTACTATCTAATGCCATTTCTTTTCTTTTTTCTTCAAACTCTCTCATTTTACGGTCGTGTATCGCTTCAGTTGCAAAACTAATTTTTGTAATAACATCTTTATAACTCGTCGGATACAACCAATATGAGTCTTCTTGAGTGGATAAATCTAATGCATCCCCATACCAGCGATAACCATATTCAATATGGCAACTATACATAACCATCGGATCAAAATCGATATGGATTGGTTTTTTATACACCTTAGCATCTAGATGGAATCCATTTAAATCTTGAACTAAAACCCCTTTACTATGTGCATAAAACTTTTGAGCATTCGGAAGAGTTTCTACATGTATATCATCTTTGAAATAATACGTTCCATTTTCTACTTCTTTTATTACTTCTTCTCTTTCCCATTTAAACCAGTCAGGAATATGAGCAAATTCTGTCTCGCCACTTAAAGCCTTCATTTCACCATAAACCGTCATCTCCCAAACTTTTCCACAAGATTTACAAGTAAGATTGATTCCTTTTCCTTCCATCATACCTTCTTTTCCACAATGGGGACATTTATATAAAATACGGTTTAAATGATTTGCTCTTTTTTTATTCTTTATTTCAATTAAGTTATCTTTTTGCCACTTAAAATCATCATATATAAATGCTTTTTGAATGCGGCTATAGATTTCATCAACAGACAAAGTAGCAGTTTCCTCAGCTGTAACAATTTGAGTTATATCCGCTTGAAACCGGTTTTTATTATTACCTTTATTCCATTGAGGGCTGTTAATATAATTGCCTTTCATATTAAGCACCACAAGTGGAACATGAAAAAGCATAACAAGTTTTGCGAGCGATTTAGGCAGTACTGCCGTTGTACCATCTAAAGAATACCTTGCCTCAGGATAAATTGCAATATTAATCTTATGAACCTCTAAAACATAACGAATTTGTCGAATAAGTAATAGATCATTCGTAAATTTTCTTTTACAAATACAACCAAGATGCCTCATAACACCTTCACTAAAGTCATAAAAACCATCGAGCGCCGCAACGTAACAAGAATTTTCGGGATAGGTTGCATGATACAAAATAGGAAAATCACAAACAGATCCATGATTCGATAATAAGATATATGGACCTTCGATTCCATCCATATTATGTTTCACTACAGTTAATTTTTTCTTAGGGACTATGATGTTTGAAACAATTCCCATTAAACCACGCATAAACTTACTCGCCTTAATTGGCTTTCTTTTCATATCATATTTCTTAACATTTTTCATAAATTCTCTCCAAATTATAAAAATATATATATAGAATATCATAAATCAATTCTTTTTTCAAGAGAGTAGAAAATGAAAAGACTACTTTAAGAAGTAGCCTTCGTTTCTTTAATAACCAAAGAATTAGAATCATGACGAAATTCATCTTGAATTAATTCATTAATCTTATAACATTCAATTACAGAATTATCTAAAGGATTTTTAACGCTATCAATTGTGGATAATATAGTTGCTTGAACTTCACTATATTCAAAAGCAAGGGTTGCATTTTTCATAACACAATCAATTAATTTTAATCCCTTTGCATAGCATAATGGTTGAATACCATCAATCACACAATGGTCGAGTGTTAAATTTTTGGAATACCATCCTAAATATTCACCTTTTATCGTAGAGTTTTTAACAGTGACATTTTCACTTTCCCAAAAAGCATCTTTCGTATCAAGAAAACTATCTTCAATAAGGCAATTTTTTACATATTGAAAAGAATACTTACCTTTTAAGAAAAAGTTTTTCAAATGAATATTATTCGTTTTTAGGAAAGCATAACTACCTTCTAATGAAAAGTTTGTAGCATCAATTTGATTAGAAAACCATCCGAATTCATCTGAAACAGCAGTAGAATCCTTTAATACAACATTTTCGCATTCACGAAGAGCCTTAATTCCATTTAAAATAGAGTTGTTAATGACAACTTGATTATCGTACCAAAAAGCAGCG
The DNA here is from genome assembly GCA_964474685.1 of uncultured Staphylococcaceae bacterium. Lineage (GTDB taxonomy): Bacteria > Bacillota_I > Bacilli_A > ML615J-28 > CAG-313 > UBA1737. The sequence goes on from CAYYTE010000044.1 coordinate 3,194, forward strand.
CGTGTTAAGCTTGTAAATTCACAAGTGTCAACCAAGAGGTTCGTATTATGCCAAAAAGGGTATCGGAGGTTAAAATAACTATCCATTACTTGAATATTTTTTGCTTCTTTAAAACTTGATTCTCCGTCCGCAATTCCTGTAATTTTAATATTTTTAAAAAGCGTATCTGTTTGATGATAAAACGCTCTTTCTTTATCTTCTGTAATATCTTTAATAATTTTCATTTTAGTTAAATTCTCTTGTCACTTTATTTACAAGTTTCATATCACAAGCGCCATTATAATGTTCTTTAAAATACTTCATTACACAAGGTATCGATTTGTCGGGTAGTGACTCTATAATCTTTTTAATTTCAGTTTCACTTAACATCTTTGGGAGAAAAGATTCAAGTACTTCTTTTTGATGTTTTAGTTCCACAACTTTCTCCATTTTTTTGGCATTCGTAAAAGCTTCAATCTCTTCAGAAAGCCCCTTTAACATCTTTTGAATAGTTTGAATAACTTGAGCATCTTCAGGTTCACCAGTTTCAGTTTGTTTTGCTTGTTCTTGTAATTTATTATCTCCTGTAATCATATTGATAATTTCATGAGCCACACGGTCTCTACTTTTCATTGCTACTACATTTGCTTTTTTTAAATCATTATATAACATATTATTCACTTCTTTCTTTTTATGATATATATATAGTATATCACAATTTAAATAAAAATAAAAGATACAATGCAACCAATTATAAAAAAGAATCCTAAAAGGCTATATTCCTCTTAGGATTTAGTAAATTATGCTTTTGCTTCCGCACGCATTTGTTCAATTAAACTTGCTTTGTAGGCTTTAATTGAATTATAAGTTGATTCAATATCGGATTTATAATTTTTTTCAAAATCAGATATAGCATTATTCTTAGCAGTATTAATTGCAGCATCAATTTCCTTTGCACTAGAAGTTAAAGCAGCTTGAATATCCGTTGTAAGTTTATTCTTAAATTCTAATAACTTCGTTTGAGCACTAGTAATTGCCGTTTCAAGTTTATCAAGAGTAGATTTTGCGCTTGTTTTAATAGAATCTAAAGACTTTTGTAAAGTATCTAAAGTTGATTCAGCAAGAGCTAAATCTGCTTCTTTTGCTTCCTTATCTTCTTCTGTAGAATTTGCTAGGTCTTGTCTTGCTTTTAAAACCTTTGCTTTTTGTTCTTTTAAACTGTCATAACTTTGTTGATAAATTGATGTTGTACTAACAAATAGGGACTGATACATATCTTGCAAGGATTTCATTGCAGTCGTAAGAGTTTGAGAAGCTAGGTCGAACGCGGCACCGATGATGGCATTCAAAGGTTCAATCACATTCTTTTCAACAGTATCTTCCGCAATCGTTACTTGATATTCTTTTACTTTGTTATATAATTCTACAATTTCTTCTGTTGGAAGTGTAGCTCTTTCTAATTGATAACTTTGAATATATAATACAAGTTTCTCGGAACTCATTTCATTTGCTACTTCTTGTGTAAGAGTAGGGTCTAATTCCATTGCTCGTTTTACTAAAGCATCATGATTTGCTGTTTTTTCAACTTCTAACCGATCAGAGATTTTAACTCCTAATTCTTCACATTTTTTATTAACAGTAGAAGTAATATCTGTTGCAAGTTTTTCAGCTGCTTTGTCTAAATTTGTTTCAATAGAAATAGACAAATGATTTGCGTCAGCCTCACAATTGCCTTTTACAAAATAACCACAATTCGTTTCTACTGTTACAATTAAATTAATTGCATCTTCATAATCTAAACCCACAATTGCTTCATCTTGAACAATCATTTTACCTTCATCATTATTCCCGTTAACACTCGTTACTTTACCTTCCTTATCGAGAGTTAAAGTAATTGAGGGGTTTAAATTCATCGTAACAACGGATTGCATATTTGTTTTGTTCTTAACTCCAACGCCAATTCCAATGCCAACTCCAACAACAAGCGCAAGTAATAATACTCCACCAATAATTTTCAAACTTGTCTTTTTCATAAAAAATACTCCTTTTATATTTCTTTCGTTTTTGATAAGGCCGGCTTTCTCACAAATTTCTTGATAGTGAGTATCATGACGTAGTTCATTTTCATAATAAGATTTAATTTTATTTTCAATTTTACTCATGAATATCACCTCACATTTTTTCTTTCAACACATTAAGCGCTTTATAATAAATATCTTGCACTTGATGAATTGTCATATCTTTAGAATTTGCAATTTCTCTAAATTTCATGTTATAAACAATTTTTAATATTACAATATCCGCTTCTTCAATTGTTAATAGTCCTTGAATCGTATATATCAATCGATTCGTATCGTTTGTATCCGCTATGACATCAATTTGTTCTTCTTGTAACACTGGTTTTTTTGATGCTTTTCTCATCACATAATTCTTCGCAATATTGCGAGCAATTTGAGATAACCATTCTTTAAATTTACCAGTTTCGCTATAGGATTCAATTGAAGCAAGCATTTTTAAAAAAACATCTTGAACTAAGTCCTCGGATACCGTTCTATCAAATGTTATAGAATAACATATGTAGTACACTAAACTTTCATACCCCTCATAGACCATTTGAAAAGTAGCTTCATCACGCTCAAGTAATTTCTCTCGAGTGCGTTTTGTTATAATCATGAGATTGCCTTTCCCTTTTCACTATACATAACACCAATTAAACCGGTTTTGTCGAAAAGAATTATAAAAAAATTAAAATAATTATTTTGTTCCATGATGTTCTACAACTTTCCATGTTACTTCTTTCTTACATAATGCTGAAATGGCTATAGGAATCCACAAAGTTAAAAAGAAAGGATTAACAAGAATAACAATTGCTTTACGACCTAAACTCATATTCATCTTTTTTCTGTTTACATAAAGCATTACAAATGTTACAAACTCTAAACAAAGATAAATAAAAAGTAAAAGAATCAATACCAGACTTAAGCACTTAATATAATCAGGATTTTTATGTACACCTAATATAATGCTTCCTACGACCATTGCTACTAAATAAATAAAAGCAACAACAATTAAAAGAATATATCCCGTAACACCACCTTGGTGGTCTTTACAACAAGCCCCTTTATAGTTTTTTTCTTTGGCCCCTTCATTTATAGTTTTATGATAAATATGTCTCACTTGAAAGAAACCACGAACCCACCTCTCACGTTGATTCCAGCTCGTCTTCGCATCATCTGGTTGTTCGTCAAAATATTCTGCAGTTTCATTATATGTAGTTTTAAACCCATTCACAACCGCATACATACTTAATTCATAATCCTCAGTTAAAGTATAGAAAGGATAACCACCAATGGATTCTAATATAGAACCTTTGACATAAAACCCTGTCCCTGACACAATAATATTAATTCTTTTCTTTGCTCTTCTTTTATTTGAAAAACAATTAACCATTGTAAAAGTAAGTGCACTACATACCGCTCGAATACTGCTATTCCAATTCAAGCTGTTTCGATATCCCATAGCCATATCATAACCTTCATTATAGGTCTTGTTCATCTTTTCAATGAATGTAGGGCTTAGTACGTTATCCGCATCAAATATAAAATAGGCATCATAATGAATTCCTTTTTGAAAGATTGATTTCAAACATTCGTCCAGTGCATAGCCTTTTCTACGTCTTCCTTCAAGATTCGTACGCACAAAGACTTCTATATTTCTTTTTTTACAGATATCAACAGTGGGATCATCCATTGATTCCACAATAACATATATATCACAGGGATTAATTTTTTGAGTTTGGCACCCTATACTATCAAGTAATTTGCCAATAACTAAGGATTCATTTCTTGCGGGAATCAAAATCGCAAAATGATTAATTTTATCACCACAACATTCATCACTTTTTTCAAGTTCTTTTTGCACTTCTTTTAGAGATTTTTTTCTCGGGTCAAAAAAAGCAAAAACAGACTGATAAATAATAAATGATAAAGCAAAAATCATTGCAATACCAACTATAATACTCCAAGTATGGATATACCATGTTGCCCAACCAGCATCAAGTGAAAGAATGAATAAATTAAATCTAAACATACGCTTCCTCCGTAATTAATTATATCATATATCATATATAATTTCAAAAAAAAATATCTTTCATACTTTTTCTTGCAATAAAAAAGAAACTAGGCGTACCTAGTTCCCTAATCTATTCATGTTTCCTTCTTAAAATATATATACAAAGTGAAAAACTTCCTAGTGATAATATTATTTCACTAGATAACGACTTTTTACATCCCTTCTTTTCAGGAGTAGGAGTTATCGGAGTAGTATCTTCTAATTTTTCTAGGGTGATTTCAGAACTTACTACTTTTTCTTTAACAGATGCGTCATTTGTATATTCCAATACTAAAGTGAAGGTATAGGATTTCGTAGTTCTTACAAGATCCGTAATTTCTTGTTTTCCTCTTTTACCATCTAGAATATAATTAACACCATCACAAGTAATATAAGCTTTTGTAACTTTATTATCGGTATCTACAAATTGATATTTAATTACGCAAGAAGTATCCATTTTTTCATAAAATTCAAATGTATCAACTAAAGGCAATTCGAAACTTAGAGTCGAGACTTTTATCACATTTGAATCAAAAGTATACCAATTCGAAGTAACCGGGTCTAAAACATCATATGTGTAATATACATCATAAGTGGTTGCTTCGATTAATTCCTTCAATTCTAGAACTTTTCCTTCTCCCATCTCATATGTTGCATCTCCTAAGTGAATAATAACATTGCGGAATTGATTTTCGGAATCAACTAAACTAAAACTCATTGAATGTTTTGATATATTTGCAACGCTGATTGAAATGGGAATTTGTTCAAGTGATTTTGTTTGAATTACATACTTTCTACTTGTAGTATTTACTGTTTTATTTTTTCCTAAGGCGTCAATGGTATCATATGTAAAATAAGCACTATAAGTTGACCCTTCTTGTAAGCCCTCGATTACCATTCCATCTTTCACTGGTATTTCTTTACCATCAATATGACAAACCATGTTAGAAATCCCATCGACTGCTTTAAGACTTACCGTAGTTGAAAATCTTGTGGTATTTTTTAGGAATACTCCTGGGTCTCTTGTAACAAAAAATATACCCGTCGATATGGATCTTGGATGATTATCCCCCGCAATATTTTCCATTTCAAATTCACCATAGATATTTCTCTTTAAAAAAGTTACAGAACCGCCACCATCAAATTGATACGCGGAAGTGCATCCTTTTGTTCGAAACATTTCTCCAAACTCATATTGATTAGGACCACCCGTATTCGTATTAGCAGTCATAAGAACAATAGAGCCATCTTCTTTAAATCCAATTCCCGAACGTTCTTTCGCCTGAGTAGAATAATATCCATGTTCACTATAGGTAAATGACGTATCAACGCCTGTGGCTGTGTGACCATCTTGAGGATAATAAATATCTTCATCCGTCCAAGTCTGACGATAACTTGGAGTTACTGTTGCACCATTTTCTACTAATTTAAACATATATCCTGTCATAGATTGAACATCTTTAAATGCTCCTTCTAATTTATACTCACAACGAAGAGTAAACCCATCTGTAAGAAGAGTAGAAATATCAACACCTTTAGATACTAGATAAAAGTTGCCAAGTTGACAATATTTTATACTTGTATCTGAAATTTTTTCTGTAACTTTCCCTTTTAAGAACATCCCATTCTTCCCACTTAATAGCCCATCAGGAAAAGCAGTAGAAGCTCTCATCATTGAATACCTACCTAAATATGTATCACACCCCGTTAAATCAAGTTCTTGATGAATATCGGTAGTAATTAAAGTTACTTGATTCTCAAGAGGAAGACAGTTGATACCACTAATTGGCAATGTGTTTAAAATGTTTTTATCAGCATCATATATATCCATTGTCATAGTACTCGATAATTCTGGATTTCTCTTAACTACATGCGTACGATCTTTGTTAAATCCAATCAACTCTTTAAAAGATTCTGCGGAAACATCTTTTCTTATTACATCACCATCTTGAACAAAGGCGTTCGTAATATTCGTAGAACCATTACTTGAATAAAAGCCCTCCGCGTTCACACCACCAACAACAATCCACCCTGGATGTTTCTCCTCATAATCCTTCGCAATTGTTGCTAAAGTTACGCAACTAACTTCATGTAAAGAAGAGTAACTCCAAGTAGCAATGTTTGTAGCTTCATTTGCTCCATCTAAAGTATACGAAAATACATCTCGGTTCGTCCAATAATTCGGTTGCATTAAGTTTTGTAAACTTGATAGAGTCTCCCGGGTGTATAACACCCCTCCATCAAGTGTTTCATTTATGGGGTCCCCTGCTCTTTTTAAAGAGGAAGATAAATCAGTTATCTCAGTAGTTCCAAAAACAACACTCCTTGCCGTAAATAAACAAACAATTATTAAAAAGATACTAGTAGCTAATTTCTTATTATTCATAAATTCTCCATTCCACAATTTAAAAATTGCCTTACAAAATATATTTTACTACTTTTTATATAACTAAGTATATAATTTGATTGAAATAAATACACTATTTATTGTTTTCTGTTTCTAAACAATTTATATATATACCCCTACATAAAGCGAGTAAGTCCTTGGGCTTTATTTTAATTTGTTTCCCTTTTTTTCCACCAGACACATAGACATAATCAAATAGTTTCATCGACTCATCAAAAAAAGTATGAAACTCCTTTTTCATTGCAATAGGGCTACAGCCTCCATGTACATAACCTGTTATAGGAAGTAACTCTTTTTGTGGTATCATAGTACAACTTTTTAAACCTATCGCCTTTGCAAACTTTTTTTCATCGATTCGTTTATCAACAGGTATAACATATACATAATAATGTTTATCACTGCCTTGCAAAACCAAGGTTTTATATACAAGATGAACATCTTCTTTTA
>CAYYTE010000045.1:0-9604 GCA_964474685.1 uncultured Staphylococcaceae bacterium
ACCGGGGAGTGGCGAGATGTTTCTACGCTTTCTGGTGGAGAATCTTTTATGGCTTCTCTTGCTTTAGCCTTAGGACTTTCTGAGATTGTGCAAGCAGGAAGTGGGATTGTTCGAATTGAGTCTATGTTCATCGATGAAGGATTTGGAACATTAGATGAAGAATCGTTAAATCAAGCAATGGGGATGCTAATTAATCTTTCGAAAAATCATGGGCGAGTAGGTATTATTTCCCATGTGGAAGAATTAAAAATGCAGATTCATCAAAAAATAATTGTTACTAAAAATATGAAAGGAAGTACGGTTGAAATACAACCGTAAAATGTTATTATGAGTCAAGAATGTAATCATCAATGTGATAGCTGCGAACAAAAAGGAAACTGTGAATCAAAGGATATGCATATATCCACTAATCTAGAATCACATATTAAGAATTGTATTGCGGTTGTAAGTGGAAAAGGTGGAGTGGGTAAGTCATTTATTACTTCTTTACTTGCAAGCTATGCGAATAGATTAGGAAATAAAACCGGAATAATTGATGCGGATATTACTGGTCCTTCCATTCCAAAAGCATTCGGAGTGGTAGAAAAAATGTCTGGAGATGACAAACATCTATATCCTATTGAAACGAAATCTGGTATTAAAATTGTATCATCCAATCTTTTATTAGAAGATGATTCGCAACCGATTATTTGGAGAGGACCGATGATAGCGGGAATCGTTAAGCAGTTTTATTCTGATACTAACTGGGGAGACATCGATCAAATGTTGATTGATTGTCCTCCGGGTACGGGAGATGTTCCTCTAACAATTTTTCAATCAATCCATTTATCTGGAATCATTATTGTAACTTCTCCTCAAGAATTAGTTGAGATGATTGTTGCCAAGGCCACAAATATGGCGAAAATGATGAATATTCCGGTTTTAGGAATTGTTGAAAATATGGGTTATTATGAATGTCCAAATTGCCATGAAAGAAACTATATTTTTGGCGATAGTCATATTGAAGAAATTGCTAAAAAAGAAGGCATTCCTAATGTAGTTTCTCTTCCTATTAATGCTACATATCGAACATTAGTGGATAAAGGTATGGTAGAAGATTTAGAGATAGATAGTTTTAATGAGTTTTCAAATAAAATATTTTCATAACTTAAAAGGGTAAAACGATAGTTTTGCCCTTTTAAGTTATAAATGATTGGTTATTCTTGAATTTGTATGGTAAAATTAGGTATTTATTTCCTATAAAGAAATTCATAATTCATCTTTTTCTATGTTGAATAGTATTTAAAATGAATGATTTTGAGCGAAATAGAAAATAAATTTTGAATTTTGAAAACGTTCTAATAAGTGGTTTTTTTGCAATTTTGAGTAATAAATGATATTATATATATCGGTAAAGATAAAATAAGAGGGAATTGTCATTCGCTCACATATATATAAAAGCATAAAAAATTTTTCATAGTTAGAGAGGAAAAAAATGGAAATTGCGTATGCATTATTTGCTTTTATTGGCGGTTTAGGAGCTTTCTTATTAGGCGTTAAATTGCTATCAGATAACTTGGAGCGTTTAGAGAATAGTCATTTAAAAAAACTATTTGATAAAACTGCGAGAAATCGATTTATTGGTGTTGGTATTGGTTTAGTTGTAACTGCAATTGTACAAAGTTCAAGTTTAACGACAGTTATGGTTGTTGGTTTTGTTAATGCGGGAATGATTAATTTGTTCCAAGCAACTGCTATCATTATGGGTGCAAATATTGGAACCACGATTACTGCCCAAATTGCGGCATTAGAAATTTTTAATGTTTCTCAAATTGCCATATGTTTAGTTGGTGTTGGTACCTTTATGGACATATTCTCTAAAAAAGAGAGAGTAAAAAATATTGGTTTGGTACTTGCGGGCCTTGGTTTAGTATTCATGGGTATTGAGTATATGACAACTTCTATGGAGTTAATCAAGAAAGATCCTTCAAATGTTTTGGATATTTTCCAAAAAGTTACGAACCCTGTATTATTATTATTAGCAGGTGTTTTGATTACCGCAATCGTTCAAAGTAGTTCAGCTGTTACTTCGATTATTATAGCGATGGTAACTGCGGGTGTTACGATAGGAAACGGTGGAAATTCCGTTTTATATGTAATTCTTGGAACCAATATTGGAACTTGTGTAACTGCCCTTTTCTCAAGTATTGGTGCGAGTCAAAACGCAAAAAGAGCTAGTATTATTCACTTATTGTTCAACGTCTTTGGTAGTGTAATCTTCTTTATATTGCTATTATGTATTCCTAAGTTTATGGACAATACATTTGTAAAATGGTTTAAGTATCCCGCAACGCAAATTGCAATGTTCCATACATTCTTTAACGTTGTATGTACAATTATATTCCTACCATTCATTTCTATGTTTGTTAAATTATCACAAATAATTATTCGTAACAAAAAACAACAAGAGGAGTCTTCTCCACAACTTGAAGCTCGTCTTCTTGCTACCCCTTCAATTGCTATTTCTCAAGTAGAGAAGAAGTTAGTATGGATGATTAAACAATCTATGACCAATTTAGATGTGGCGTTACAAGGATTCCTAAAAAAAGATGATTCATCAAACCCTAAGGTAATTGAAGAAAATGAATTATTGTTATTAGAAAGTAAAGATATCGTAAGGTTTCTTGTGGAGATTTCATCAAAAAATACTACACTTGATGAAGAAAAAAGAATCTCAACTTTACACGATAATGTCAATGACGTCATGAGAATAAGTGAGATTGCCGATAACATGACGAAATATACTTCAAGGGAATTATCAGAGAACCTTGTGTTTTCTCCCGTTGTTTATGATAAATTGCAAGAGATGCAACAAAAACTACACGATGTATCAACTCTTACAATTGAAGTGTTAGAAAATCGTGATGTATTAAAATTACAAGAGTTAGATCAAGTTGAAAACCAAGTGGATGAAATGAGAAACTCTTTAATTCGTGACCACATTGATAGATTAAATCGAGGGGAATGCAAAGCGGAGAATAGTAGTGTCTATATTAATTTGGTATCAAATCTAGAAAGAACTGCGGATCATTTAACATACATTGCACATTCTTTGGGACTATAAAAAAAGGGCTTTTGCCCTTTTTTTATTTAAAGTATTTATCAATAAACCAGTTTGTATAAGTTATCTTATCGTTAATTGTATCTACAGTATTAACCTCATTTAACAAATATAGATTGTTTTTGCCTTGTTGTTCTGCAAATAAAGGTAATGATACTTGGTGACTCATAGAACTTAGGGTATAAGGAGACATAGTATAAGTATATTCCTTCTCTAAAACAACATTACTGAAATTCATTTTAGCTAAATCTCGAAGAATTCGAGTGTTTGCTTCTTCTTTGCTAATAGTTTCTATTGTATTATTTAGGTAGGTATTGATTTGTAGGTATTTCTTACCATTAATTTGATGGAATATTGTTTTTGCAATATGACCCACTCTTTTTTCTACATAATTCTTAATGAATAATTGATTTTCTTCTGGACCATTTTTGAAAGAATATATAAAGGTAGCTTCGCGGTTTAATTGTATGTTGTTTATATCGTTTAAACCCAATGCACCTTTTGTCTCATTTGTTAATAAGTTTAAATCAGTAATTATAATTTTATCGTATTCTTTGATTCCGTTTTGGGTGAAAAGTTGAACCATATTATTTTTAAAAGTAATATTGATAATGGAAGTATTTAAAATTGCTGGATGAAGTAGTTTCTTATTCCATTCATTTGGCCATTCTTTATTTTTTATCTCAAGATTAGCAACAACACCTAATTTTTTATCTCTATTTTTCATAAACATTAAAAGTTTATACATAGGAAAATTTGTTGTATATCCTAATCCAAAAGGAGTGGTAAGGGCTGATAGAAATTCTTCAACCCTAGCTATGTGATGGTCTTCACAATAACGATGAATGGATTGGTAAAAATCATCATTGCAAGTGCCTTCATTAAGTATGTCAAAGTTTATCGAATCTTTTGATAATAGTTTTTTTACTTTTCGTACTTGTGACAACCGAGAGAATATCTCTTTTGATAATTTAAATGGTTTCTCCTTTTTCCCAATAAAGTTTCTATATTCAAAGTTTACTTCGTTTGATGTATATTCAATTTTATACTTTTCTAAAATGGATTTTGTGTCAACATTACTTTCATTAATTTGATGGTTTCCAACCATAAAATCAAAACCATTCAACTCAATTTTTTCAAAACTATGAATTAATGTATTTCCAGAGAGAAGTTCGTAATTGGTATACCCCTTTTCTTCTAGTTTGGTAGCACAAGCAAGTCCTAAAATGTCCGAACCGATAATTCCAATGCGATCATTATTGTTCATAATAAATTCCTTTCTAAAGTATTCTATACTAGTTATATTCTATCATATTTTTCCTTTTGTGTAAAACAAATGAATATTATATTTGTTTCTATTGAAATTTGTTAAAATATAAAAAGAAAGGAAGGATGAAAATAAACCCCTTATTCTTTAAATAAAGAGTAATCTTATTTCTAATTATTGTTGATAAGTAATAATTTATGAATAGATAATTTTTATATTTAGTTATCATTTTTTTGTATTTATTTAGCAGTATCGCAAGTAATTGGTTGTTATCTGATGGTAGAAAATCCCTTTTTTAGGTAAAATAGTATTGTTTATTTTAATCATTTTTTAAGCTAATTCGCTTCTTATCTAAAAAATGAATTTTCACTTAAAGGATTATTAAAATTAAGTTATCAGATTCGTTTTTTTTTTTTTTATTAAAATGGTATAATTTAAATACTAGGATATGGAATGAGTCTTAGAGAAAGAGAATATATGTTTTAAATAGTAAAGGCACTTCGAATGCCTATTAGCATTTCTTTAATCGGATATTCAAATAAGTTTATAAAACAATCTAATTTTTTTAGTTTTGCGAATTATTCTTCTAGATTTTCGGTTGACTATTTGCTTTTAAAAACTGTTGTATCGATGTATTTATAATATGGATGGGAGGAAAAAGAAATGAGAAATAGTAAGAAGTATTTTTTAAGTATTGTGATATTTATATTCCTGTTTTTTGTAGTGTCTTGTGATACAACAATAACTAAAGAAAAAGGACTACATTTTGAATATGATAAATCCGCAAGACTTATTTCACATGAAGTAAATGGTGGAGGGTTTGTTTTCACAAATTATGAAGGATATGTGGTTACGAAATATGATGGTGATGAAACAAGTGTAGAAATACCAGAAACCTTTGATGATGGGGTGCATGGTGTCCTAAATGTTTCTCGTGTTGGAACAAGAGCATTCTTGAACAATCTAACGATTGAGGAAGTGAAATTGCCTTGTTCAATTAATTATATTGATGATAATGCTTTTGGTGGCTGTAGGTCACTATCGAAAATTAATTTGGATAAAGTATTGGCTTTAGGCCCATCTAGTTTTACTTATTGTGTAGGGCTTAAAAACATAGATTTAGCAAGTTGTGTTCAAATTCAACATAGTGCATTATCTATGTGTACAGGTTTTACAAGTGAGGAAGGAACTGCTTCTGTTAGGTTTGGAGAGAAACTTCAAATTATTGATATTTATGCATTTTTAGGGAGTAATCTAAGTTTTGTTATTCTCCCTGCCTCATTAAAGTTTATCAATCATTATGCCTTTACGGTTTCATCAAAATCTATTGAAGTTTCCTATTTAGGAACAAGTTAAGAATTTGGAAAGATTACGAAAGGTCTATTTTGGAATGCTCTATATGGGGATGATATTAATACCACTTTAAAAGCGTTTCAAAGTGTTACTTGTAGTGACAAGATTGTAGATGTATCTTAAAGTAGGTCATTTTTGTACGTATAAGTAATTGAGTTTTTTAAAATTCGACTAAAATGAGCCAAATGAATATGTATATAGAATAAAAGGAACATCGGATGATGTTCTTTTTTTACATAAAATATTATTATTTTATGTTAATTATCTTAGAGTTTAATGTATCTAAATTGTATAATATCTGATTTTACAATTTCTTTTTTTGAAATAAACAGTATAGATTTAAATTAATCTACAATATTCTATCTTTATTAAAGTTTTTTAGTTTGTAGCTTGTATAATGTCAAAAAGCGCTTGCATATTCATATTAAAAAGAAACAATTCGTGATATAATATGTAAAAAAGGAGACTATTATGAAGAGTGTTAAGAAAATTTTATTTTTGTTTTTATTCTTGTTGTGTTTTTGCTTATTGCCTGTAAAATCAAGTGCCGCAGGTCTTTCCGCATCCGATTCAACAGGAAAGGGGAAGATTACAGTAAACTCTCAAGTTAATGATGATGTTTATGGTATGAGTTATTCTAAATTAAAAGCAACCGCATCTACGAATGGAAATCAATCAATTAATGTTATGTCTATGAAAGTGGATGGATTTGCTTCTAAGTTAGTAACATGGGCGATTCAAGATACTGTGAATACTTATACAAGAGCAAGTGTTGCAAAAATTGGTGAAGATTATGAAAAGAATCATCCAGGTTGGATTGTTGTTGGTGGAATTAATGCCGATCAATATTATTTCAATTATGGGAATAAACGTGGTGAAGATGGTTCTGCCTATATGATTAATCAAACATATTATCCGCTTGTGATGGATGGCGAGAAACGTTTTACTACATCTGTTTATGGAAGTGCAGCAAATTGTGTTGGTTTCTTAAACAATGGTGCTAAAGATGGGCTTGTTGAATCCACTGGAGCAGGAACGTATGTTATGAAAGTATATGATGATACGAATAAACTCGTTGGAACATATCCGATTGCGGGGATAAATCAAGGAGCATCGGATAATGAAACAAGTGTTTGGTCTGTATATAATGATCAAAGTACGATAAAAGGTATTGCAAAAGTAGAAGCGACTACAACGGGTAAAATGTTTGTTGTTGAAAATAGCGAATTAGCATATATGAGCGATAGTACTTCCTATATCTATTCCAATTCACAAAATGGTCAAAATGCTTTCTTTGGAAGAGGCAGTATATCTTCTATTTCTCAATTGATCTCTTTAAAAAATGCGGGGGAATTTGCGGTTGAGACTAAAAACAGTGAAGTAGAAAAAGCACTTGCTGTTGGAACTAAGATTGTTGTTGAACATAATTTTTCAACAGATGAAATGAATGAAGTAGAGTCTGCAACAGGTTATCATTCTGCTCATATATTAAATGGAATTGACCAATCTTCGGATTCTTCCTATAATACGAGAAATTATAGCCGTTCTCTTTTTGGACAATCAAAAGATGGCACCTATTATTTAATGACTGCAGATTTGGCACCGGTTGATGGTGTACAATGCAAAGGCTTAAATTTCTTTGAAACAAATGCATTAGGCCATTTATATAATATGAATGATTTCTATCAAGATGATGGTGGTGGTTCTGTAACTGCTGTAAAAAGAAATGCTTCTGGGAAATTAGAAGTTGTAAATGTACCAAAGGATTCAGGAAATCCAAACAGCCCAAGAAGTGTATATTCGGGTTTATTCTTTGTTGTTCGTGACCCAGGGGTTAAACTTGATTCTATGGATTACCAAAGTGTTACTTTAAGAAAAACTGAGCTTACCAAGGGTGATGCTACCATTTCAAATATCAAAGTTACACTAGGTGATGAAACAAAACCTTTTGTAGATGAGACTATTGTATTTAATGGTTTAACTGAGGATACTGACTATTTGTTAAACCTTGTGTATGATGTTACTATTCAAGGAGTAACGAAAAGTGAAGCCTTCAAAATGAATTTTAAAACTGGGTTATTTATATTCCCTGATATTGGTTTAAAAGTAAAGGAAGTTGGACCGAATTCCTTTGTATTTGAAAGAGATAAAACCGTTGAAAACATTCAAGATATCATTTTAAATATAGGTGGGAACAACTTTAATATGGGCTCCGCATATGAATTTACTTGTGATAATTTAATTAAAGATACAAGTTACACAATTAATTGTAAGTTTAGTGTTCTTGATCCTGTGACAAATAAAGTATTTACAAAAGAATTGACACCATTTATTCAATCTACTTTATCTTATACATTACCTACGATTGCAGAATTTACTTTGTATAAGAAGGAAGATACTTCAATTGTTTTCAAATATAAGTTAACAGATATTGATAGTGTTGTGAAAAAGATTTATATTGTTGTAAATGATAAATCATACAATTCTGAGGAAATTTCAAATTATGGTAAGATTACTATATCGGATCTTGATTTTACAAAGAGCGATTTATCCTTTGTGTTACACATTGAATATGGGGTAGAAGAAGATATAAAAACTCTTCTTAGCGAGGAAATAGTCGTTGAGAAAACAATAGTAGATGAACCCGTAATTCCTACTCCTGAGAAAAAAGGATGTAAGAAAAGCAGTATGAATTTTGTATATTTATTCAGTGCTACAGTTCTTCTAATTGGACTATTGAAAAAGAAAGAAAATTAATATATTTTAGTTGAAACAATCTCACTTATTGTGAGATTGTTTTTTTAGAAGAAATTCATTGAAAGAAAAATGAAAAAGTGGTATACTATTATAAAATGTAAGAAAGTAGGTTTATATGAGTTATCAAAAGGATGAAGTTATAGCAGTTAGTGCTTGTTTGTTAGGCGTTAATTGCAAATATAATGGGAAAAATAATCTAAATATTGAATTGTTGAATTTTCTTGAAGATAAAAAGGTTATTCGAATTTGCCCGGAAACTATGGGGGGATTGAAGAGCCCAAGAAATCCAAGTGAAATAAGAAACGGGCGTGTATATTCTAAAAGCGGTGTAGATTTAACTGAAAAATTTATTAAGGGCGCAAATGCCTCTTTAAAACTTCTTCAAGAAAATAATTGTCATATTGCAATTCTTAAGGCAAATAGCCCTTCATGTGGCTATTTACATATTTATGATGGCACTTTTTCTAGTAAAATTATAGAAGGTTCTGGGGTTTGTGCGAAACTTTTCATTGATCAAATTCCTGGAATGAAAATATTTAATGAATGCAATTACTCAATCGTTGATTGGACGCTTGATAATAAGGGGGATAACCTTGTCTAAAAATAAGAGGATTATATTTAACATTGTTTTTGTTGCTTTGTTTGCGGCTCTTTGTTATGTGAGTGTATTTATTAATATTCCAATTCCTTCTGTTGTTGGCAGGCCGATGATCCATTTAGGCAATTTTGTATTAGTGATTGCTTCTTTGTTTCTTGGAAGTGTTTTTGGTGGCACTGCTGGAGCTATAGGTATGGGACTCTATGATTTAATGAATGGTTATGGCATTTGGATGCTAAAAACAGTTACTTTGAAATTTATATATGGATTTTCAACGGGATTTGTTTTTAAAAAATGTTTAGAAAAATTACCAAATGTAAAAAAGATGCTACTTATATCATCTTGTTTGTTTTTTGTATTGGGTATTGTGTTTGTCGTCTTACGGTTTTCTTTTCATGGTGAAATTAACCTTAGTAGTGATTCAAAAGTAATTATATATGATTGTTTATATATTTTTAGTTTTGTTGTAGGAATCTTTCTATTTGTTGTTCGATTATTAAAAATAGAATCAATAACAAAATATGCGGTA
>CAYYTE010000046.1:0-9379 GCA_964474685.1 uncultured Staphylococcaceae bacterium
AGAAATAAAACAGCTTATATTACAGCCTCGACATCAATACTACCGTCTCAATGTGACTCGTTTCCGGAAACATATCAACAGGTTGAATAATCTCTATCGTATAGTTTTTAACTAACTCTTTCAAATCATTTACGAGGGTTTCCGGATTACAAGAAATATACAATACCTTTTTTGGTAATAGTTTGTTAATTGCTTGTAAAAACTCTTGAGTAGAACCACTCCTTGGAGGATCCATTATAAGACAATCGACATGTTCTTTTCTTGCAACCATATTAATCATAAAGTTGGTTGCATCATCTGAGAAGAAACGAACATTTTTTATATTATTTATTTTCGCATTCGTGATTGCATCATTAACAGCAGATTTTACAATTTCAACCCCTGTTACTTTTTTACAATAATCACTTGCCACAAGTCCAATCGTGCCAACTCCACAATAGCAATCCATAATCGAGTCTTCACTAGTTAGTTTTAATAAGTCAAGTCCCGTTTTATATAATACTTCACACTGTGCTTGGTTAATTTGATAGAATGAGTGAGCGGAAATCCTGAATGTTTTACCTAGTAAAATATCTTCAATATAACCTTTGCCATATAATACTTCTTCCTTATCTCCAAGTACGGCGGAGGTTTGTCTCGCATTTATATTTTGTACAATCGTAGTAATTTCTTTTACTCTTGAGGTTAAGGCTTTGATAAAGTTGGATTTTCCAGGAAACATCAATTGACTCGTTACTAGAACTACCATACACTGGGATGTTTTATCACTTGTTTTAATCATAACATGACGAAGAAACCCCGTATGACGATCCTCATCATAAGCATAGAGATGCATTTTTTTCATTAAGTCTTTAATTACATCAATGATTTTATCACATAATTCATTCTGTAATAAGCACCCAGGAGCTTCAATAACATCATGAGAATCTTCCACATAAAGACCCGCCTTTAATAGTCCTTTATTGTTGTGAAATACCATTTGGCTCTTATTACGGTAATGATAAGGCGTTTTCGCACCGAGGGTGGTTAAAACCTTATATTCCTTATGAAATGCATTATCAAAGAGGTTCTGGACTCTATTTTGTTTCCATATGAGTTGTTCATTATAAGGTATGTGTAACATTTGACAACCCCCACATAAGTTATAAACAGGACACTTAACATCTACCCGTAAGGAAGATTTACTTAAAAGATTTGTATTCTTGATGATAATTCCCTTTGGAATTACATCAAACGATACATCTACCACTTCCCCCTTTAAATACTTTCCAATAATAGTATCTTTTCCATTAATTTTAGCAATTCCTTTAAAATTATCATCGAGTTCATTAATTGTTAATTTCACCTTGCTCATTTGCAACCTCACTATTTAATTCTCTAATTGCGTCAATTGTTTGTACATATTCCATAATTACATGGGGGTTTGTATCACCTGTTGGCCAAAACTCATAAGTACATTCTGTATCCGGTACATTAAAACGATGGTCACACGTATAGGATAATTGCCATATTTTACTTAAATCAAAATCTTTTCTGAAAGCTTCTCCATCTTTTAAGCCCTCATAATAGAAACTATCTTTAGTAAGCACTACTTTCCCACTCCCCTTAGATAATAACTTCGTATCCTCTTTATTTGGTAGTATTAATTCAAACTCATTATTTAATAAGACATTATTTTTTCTTAATTCTTCTTTAATTAATTCTTTTTGAAAAATGTACCATTCATACTCATTTTTAAATATCAGCTTCCCACTACTATTTAATTCCATCTCCCCATATTTGTTTCTACTCACTTTATATCCACAACTCTCACAATAACAATCATTATTTAATGTTTTGATTGTATATTTCTTATGACATATAGGGCATACATATAATATCTTTTCTAATCCTTCTGAAAGTCTTTTTCCAGGAATCACCCTTTTTGGAGTTTCCTCTCGATCATTGGTATAAATAGATTCACAAGTTCTATCATATAGTTCTTCTTCTGTTAAATTCTTTAAATCACTTGGTGTAAATAAATGTTCTGAATAAACATCGATTGCCATCTTACGAGATTTATCTGTCCATTTTGGATACGCAAAATAGTTCCCCTTAATATTAAAAGCATAAACATCACAATTACAAAACTTTAATAATTTAACAATTGAAGGATCAATATACATCGGAACTCCATGAGGAGTAATTTGACCCGCAGGTGCAATTGGAACAATACCACCTTCCATTACCGCTCTTTTCATTTTTCGAATTGATACTGTATCAGCTTTAAATTGTTCCCTTGGTATTGCTTTAACCCATGGTAATACAGTTGCTAATGCTTTGGTATAATAAAAGTGTTTTGCCATCACATAATTTGCTCTTTCACACCCTAAACCATTGGTCATAATAAAATGATCATGATTCGAATCATGATTATAAAGGATAATGCATCCTACTTTTTTATCACGTTTTTTAAAAGATTTTATATGATAATGTATCTTTTGAGTGAAAAAACAATACACTCTCGTACACATTAAATAAAATTGCCAAGCAAAAAAGTTTGGTTTCAGTTCTCTTTTTTTACGTTTATTCTTCATCTTACATCCTCATTCATTCAAGTTTTTAATGAATATATTATACCAAAAAACGCCTCTTATTGCAACACATTGTATCTAATGCCCAAAATCAAACGAAAGATAAAAACCCGTCTGTTTTTCTTTCAAACCCCTACATAAGAGTTTTAAACTATCTTAAAATCAATATTTATAAGAAAAACACAAAAAAATCTAATGAATTAAAAAATTCCGACGTTTTTTCATTTATTCATAATATTCTACAAATATACCCATCCAATCATTATTTTAAGAATAAATTCTTATAAACACATAAATAAAACATTAAATTAAGGATTAAAACTCTTCAATGAAGTTTTATTAGTTCGTATTCAAAACTCGTAAGTGATAAAAATATTCAATCCCTTTTTCTAAAATAATTACAATATTTTTAAACTTTATTAATTCCCTATGATCAATTATTATTAATAATTAGTGGCATATGCCACTAATTATGTTGTGAGATCAAAATGATAAAACGAGATTTATATCTTAACAGGTTTATTTCAAGAATGAATAAAATCTCTATAAAAGTTATAACAGGCATTTAGCACTGTGGAAAGTCCCTTCTTCTTTTTAACTTATTTTCTGATTATCTTATACAAAATGGTATTAAAAAGATAAAATCTTACAATACAAGATGGACATTATTTTAAATAGAAAATTACGAGACCCCTTATTATTATATAGTGACATTATTTCAAAAATTAACAAGAACGAAATATTCTATATATTATTAGATGAAATTCAATTTGTTGAAGATTTTTCAGAACTCATGAATAGTTTAAACCAACTAAGTAATGTTGACGTCTACGTTACTGTGAGAAATCAAAGTTCTTATCTATGGATATTCTAACAGAGTTTTGTAGCAGTAGCGATGAAGTAAAAGTATATCGATTGTCCTTTAGCGAGTATTATTATGCTACGGGTATAGACAAATTTGAAGATTGGGACGAATCTCATATTTATGGTGGAATGCCTTTTCTTCTAGAAAAACAAACGTCAAAACAAAAATCGAGATACTTAGAATATGTAATAAATAAAGTATATATTTCAGATATTTAAGAAAGAAAGAAAATAAAAAATCCTTGGGAAATGGATTCCATAGTAAACTTTTATGTTGTGCGTAGCTTCTCTTACCAATCCAAATAAAATTTCAAATACTCTAAATAGTATAAAAGGAAGAACCAAGAGCTCCATTCTATGTAAAACTTATCTTGATTATTTATGTGATGCATTTCTATTTGACCCAGCAAAACGATATGATGTTAAAGAAAATAAGTATTTTGACACCCCTTCAAAATATTATATTGTGGACGTGGGTTTTAGTAATGTAAGGCTCAATTTTAGACAAATTGAAGAAAATAATATTATAGCAAATGTACTTTACAATGAATTAAAAACTAGAGGTTACTCAGTTGACGTTGGAGTTGTAGAAACAAGAGAAACAATTGAAGGCACAAGGGAAAAAAAACAATTGGAAATAGACTTTATCGCATACAAAGAAAATATAAAATATTATACTCAGTCCTCAACATTATGAATAGGGCATAATGACAATCGGCTAAATTAATTTCTTACTCGATGAAAACAGTTTAGATTTATAAATAATCCAAAAAAACATTAGAAGCCGAGTAAGTAATTTACATATCATAAACTTTTGTTTTTTCACCACCTTTATTTTACAATATTAACAATGGTAATTAAATAATTTTGTTTTTTTCTTTATTTATTTTTAATAATATATAAGAAAAAGACAGCATCTAAAATTGAGAAGCTGTCTTTTCATTATACGATAGCGCTTTTATTCTTAATTTCCACTCTTCTTTTTATCCTTGTTTTAATAAAATAAAATATCAAATAGAAAATATAAGTTCCTAAAAGAATACTTAAAATAAACAAAGGAGCACTCACATACCATCCAAATCTTTCATTAATTGTTTTAAATACAATAATAGAACTCGTGTTATAAGGGCTAATAAAGAACATATTCACACCTGGCTTGTTTCTTAATAGAATATTGATTGCTTCAGCAATCACTACTACGATTCCAAATACAGGAAGGGCACGTACATAATCTTTCATTTTATTACATCCATTATTTGTAATCCATATTAATAGGCCTATAAAGATAAGCATCATATGCCATATTAAGGAATGAAAGGTTAATGTATAGTAACTATGTAATAGGCCACTCGGTTCTAAAAATGCGACAAATCCAGAAAAGAAATTAATAGCGAGTAGAAAATTAAAAATAGCAGATTTTACTTTTCCATTTTTAATAAAAGGTAACACAAGGCACAAATACATCGGAACACTACATAGTTGAAAAGGAAATATCCACCATTCATAACTTCCATTACCGATCACAAAGTAGTAGAAAAATTGTTTATAGATTTCGATAATGATTAAAAATACACCACACCAAAAAAGTATCCAAGATACTTTCTTTTGATTTAATTTTTTTAGTACAATTGCAAGAACGATACTAAGAACGAATCCAATAACAAAAAACAAAATATGAAACCACCCATAGGCCTTAGGTGTAACCATTTCCCACGCAGTCCATGTAACAAATCTTTTTATAAGTTCCATTTATTTCACCTTCTCTTTATTTTATAGTTATTTTAATATTTCCTGTGGATGTATTGATTTCACATTTTCCTCCAGTGGTCGTTTTTGGCACATCAATACTGCCGGTATTTGAGGATGCGATGAATAGTTTATTTGTAAGAATCGTCCCTGAAACATCTCCCGTAGATGTTTTCACCTCAATCTCCCCCGCATCACTTCCATCAAAAACTACATTTCCTGTATGGCGCTCTATAAAAATCTTAACGGTTACGATAACATTATTTAAGTATATTCCCCCTGTATTTTCATTCGATGTAAGATTCTTACACTTACTATTTGTAATATTTGTTTTACCTGTAGTAATATCAATCGACATATCTTCAATACAATTTACATTTTTTAAAGTAACGCTTCCTGTTGTACCTGTAATATCCAGTGAGTTACAAGATACGTCTTCAAATAAAACACTTCCTGTACTCGTTTTTATTTGAATATCTGATGAAACAGATGCTTTATTCATAACACTTCCTGTACTTAATTCAATTAACATCGAATGAAATGAAAGAAAACTAGGAATTTCTACATCTCCTGTTTTTTCAAGAATCGTAAGGGAATCATATTTTGTTTGGGGAAGATATATGGTAATCTTAGGAGTACCAAATGAGAAACCAATCCGTTCCCACAACTTTCTTTCATCCTCAAAAGTAATTGTAAGAGTATCCTTATCTACAACTACGAAATGTTTAAATTTATCCGTTTCATAACATTCAACAAGACACGTATCATCTGTTGATGTAGCAAACAAAATATCCGATATAGTAGTATCTATTTTAATATTATTAAATGAAGTAGTTACTTTATGAGTATTTGTAACATACTTTGTACTACTTAGTTTTGTAAAATCCCAATTATTTAAAGACATACCAATAACAAATAGAATAAGACCTAGAATAATTAACAAAAAGCCAGTTACGACCCATTTCTTATTTGAATGTACCATTTATTCATCCTCCCTTTTTATAAAACATTTTTTGATAAATATTGTAATTTTCTTTGTCAAATGCATTATTCCCATCGTGAAATAAATACACACAATAAAGAAAATCATTGCTAATCCCATAAAAAATAACGAAGAACCAATACCTGTCAAACCAGGGAAAAAGAAACCCTTAATGAAAAAATCAAAACTTCCTAACATACTTGCGAACATAGCTGTAGTAAAACTTGCAAATACACCCCAAAAACAAATGACAAGTGCTAAAAGAACAACAAAAATTG
The DNA here is from genome assembly GCA_964474685.1 of uncultured Staphylococcaceae bacterium. Taxonomy (GTDB): domain Bacteria; phylum Bacillota_I; class Bacilli_A; order ML615J-28; family CAG-313; genus UBA1737. The sequence goes on from CAYYTE010000046.1 coordinate 6,444, forward strand.
CGACTACGATTGTAAGAGCACAAATACAAAGAGTAAGCCAAATCGGAGAGCCTAAAATTAATAGTACAATTTCAACAGTACCTAGTGTTTTTTTTGGTCTCATTCGCTTTTTCACAATTCTATGTAAGGGAATATCCGAAATAATCTGAGTTTTGATAGCATCAATCGTTCCAATTTTTGATATGGCTTCTTCTTCACCGAGACCATCTTCCATACCATCATCAATCATCTCACTATAAAAAGTAATACTTTTTTGAATTTCATCATTTGGTAAACCCGATAGTGCCTTTTCTTATTTGTTTATAAGTTCTTCTTTCTTCATACTTAATCCTCCCTCGTTATAAATTGATAAATAGATAAAATCTCCACCCATTCTTTTTTAAAATTATCAATTTGCATTTTTCCTTTATCTGTAATATGATAATATTTACGTAATCTTCCCTCATGTTCCACACTTCTTACATTTAACATATCTGCTCCTTCCAATCTCTTCAAAATCGTGTATAGCGTTGATTCAGAAAGTTCAATATATGGTTTCATATCTTTAATTATCTTATAACCATATGAATCTTCTGTTTTAATTGCCCTCAACACACAAACCTCTAAAAGGCCTCGTTTTAACTGTGCATCCATACTATACCTCACTTCACGATGTATATTATAACACGTTGTATAGGACATTGTCAACTATATAAATCAAAAATACGTATTTTACTGTTTTTTTATTTCAAAGTAACAAGTATCTACCAAATAAAAATAAAGGGAATTATCCCTTTATTTATTTTATATATGAATATTATTACAAATATCAAAATTTAGGAGTTTTCATATTGTATTTTAAACAAATCCACTTTTCTTTTAAAAGTTTAATTTAAGGTCTCTCTATCAAAATCTCTAAAATCATAAGCAATCTCTACTTGATTGTAACGATCAAAATAAGTAGGAACCTCTCCTGTTTTAATTGTAAGTTTCACAACATTCATTAAATCAATTATATTTGCATTTTCAACAATTCCTTTTCACGCCCCATCCGTACATATTGGATAGGTTACTTTTTCACTGGATGTAAAAGGAGTTACTTACACAACTTCAATAAGAAAATTCCAACCAGTTATGAAATCATATCGCATAACCATCGTATCCCCCTCAGAAAGATTCCGATCACTTAGTTTGACAGTATTGGGGTCAGTAACAGTATCATCTGGAAAGTCATCTTTTCCAAGAGTTTCATAACTAGTATCTTTAAAGATAATTTCATAATAATGAGCACACCTGGTATCCATAGCAACAAGAATTGCATACCCAAGAGTAGATAATTTCATTGATGATATGAGTTCAATATCCCTCCAAATGTAATCCTATACTTCTTCTAAAATAACCCGAAATTTATAAACATATTTCATTTTTTCACCTCACATAAATTATTTTCATCTTCTTTAACTATCATTTTCTTCTTTTTACCAAATCTTTTTATGATTTCTTTTCGAAATAACTTCCCACTACAATATTCTTCTTTTACTCCATTTACAACACGATTGAATTTATACTTAAAATTTAATTCTTTATTAAGTATAATCGAATGTAAAATATTATCTTTTACGTAATTTATAAAATTATCCCCATTATTTAAAAAATCCTTATAAACAAAACTAAGTGAATGAATGATACTTTTTTTATATAAACGGTCAAACACAACACACATACTCTCTTTATACATATTATGTAATGCTCTTAACATTACATCATCACCCTCATATAGTTTTTCTAAATGTTCAATTAAAAAATTCCCAAAATCTTCCATAGCGTCATAAGGTACATACATCAGAAAGAGGGTTAGTTTTGTCGCATAATTAATTACTTGAATACTCATTCGGTAATCAAAATAAAATGCGGTTGCACCCCATTCAAGTAATTCATCACCTTTTTCAATAGTTTTAAATTCCTCCGCGATAGCAACAAATTCCGGATTTGCTTCAGGAGTAAATAGCAAATCATAATAATCATTCATCTCTTTTGTTATATAAAAAATCATACTACTACCCTATCTTTCTATAAAATTTTACTTCATTCTATTATTATTATATCAATATATGAAAAAGCTTGCACAAAAACAACAACTATTTCTACAACCTATTTATAAAAAAATTGAAATTAGGATGATATAATATGAAAAAAAAGGAAAATATAGCCATATATGGCAATAAACGTTCGGGTGAAATTAGATGAATGGAAGCAAGGAAAACCATTATTACTCATTTCTACCTTCGTCTCTACCACCAAATCCATCCATAGTATTAACAAATGAAATGCAACAATTATTATTACAAGCAGTTTCAAAATTAAGTATACTTAATGAACGTAGCAAGTATATTCATAATTTTAAAATATATCTTTATATGTATGTGCGTAAAGAGTCTTTATTATCCTCACAAATTGAAGGGACACAAGCTACACTCGAAGATATATTAGACCCATCCAATCAAAAAAATAGTAACTTAGATGTGAGGGATGTAATAAACTATATTAAAGCTTTACAATATGCAACAAAAAAATGGTAGACTTTCCTCTTTGTAGTCGCTTACTTAAAGAAACTCATAAAATACTACTTGAAGGAGTACGGGGTCAATTCAAGAATCCAGGAGATTCCCGACCGTCACTAAAATGGATAGGAACTAGTGGAAGTACGATAACTAATGCATCCTTTGTTCCTCCCAATGTTGATGATATGAGAAATTCAATTAATGAACTAGATAAATTTATAAATGAAGATAACAGTCTTCATCCCTTAATTTGTTGTGCTCTAATTCATTATCAATTTGAAACGATACATCCGTTTCTTGATGGAAACGAAAGAATCGGAAGAATGCTTATACTCCTTTACTTAATGAACAAGGGAATACTAACAACCCCGGTATTAACTATTTCTTATATTTAAA
>CAYYTE010000047.1:0-9290 GCA_964474685.1 uncultured Staphylococcaceae bacterium
GTTTTGATATTGGTGGTACGAGCGTTAAATATGGAGTATGCGAGGATGGAATGCTTTTAGAGAAGTCTTCATTTGCGACGAATGCTTCATTAGGCCAATTACATATGAGTCAAAGTTTAAAAAATATTACAAGAGAGTATCTTTTAAAATATCCAGATATTGAAGGAGTTGGAGTTTCTACAACAGGTTCTGTTGATGTTACTGCTGGAAGGATTTTAGTTCATCCGAATGTCTTACCTTATTTTAAGAATTGGGATTTTAAAAAAGTATTTTCGGAATTTCATTTAGACTGCGTTGCGGATAACGATGTAAACTCATTTGCGGTTGCTGAATGTCATGCTCAAAAAAGAAAAGATTTATCAAATTATATGGTTATTACCATTGGCACTGGGATTGGTGGCGCTGTTGTTGTAAATGGAAAAGTCCAAAGAGGTGCTACTTGGAATTGTGGTGAAGTAGGAAGAATGTTTATTGAGCCGAATGTTAGTTGGGAAGAATTAGGTTCCATCACAGGACTGGTAAAACTTGCAAATGAAAATGGAATGAACGTAACGGAGGGAAACCCCGTATGTTTTGCTGTAGATAATAAAGACGAGTTAGCCACTCGTATTATGAATAGGTGGATTCAATATGTAGCTATTGGTATTTATAATTTAATTGTTATATTTAACCCAGAAGCAATTATTATTGGTGGGGGTATATCTCATAGGAGTTCTTTTATTGATGGTGTAAAAGATGAGGTGAATCGAATATTACCGGATGGTTTTAAAAACACTTGTAATATTTTACCCGCAAGTTTTTATAATGATGGGGGTTTAATTGGGGCATTTTATAATTTCCAAGAGTTTGGTAAAAAGAGAGGAATAAAAAATGAATAAAGAAATTTCGAATAAAATTTTGTTATGGGACAATTTTAAGGAATTAGAGCCATCACTCAAGAAAGAACTAAATGACTTGAAACAAAATGAGGATTTATTGCTTGATGCGTTCTCGGATGATATTGCTTTTGGTACTGGGGGATTAAGAGGCGTATTAGGTGTAGGAACGAATCGTATGAATACTTATGTAGTTCAAAAAACGACATTAGGATTTGCAAATTATTTAAATCTTCAGTTTCCGAATGTGAAAAAATGTTCTGTTGTTATTTCTTATGATTGTCGGAGTCAATCTTTGGAGTTTGCTAAAGTGAGTGCTCAAGTTCTTGCAACAAAGGGTTTTGTTGTCTATATCTTTGATGGTATTTCCTCTACTCCAGAGTTATCCTTTGCGGTTAGACATTTAAAGTGTTCCGGGGGAATTATGATTACTGCCTCTCATAACCCACCTCAATATAATGGTTATAAAGTATATGATGAATTAGGATGTCAATTAGTCCCGGATTTATCACTCAACTTAACAAAAGAAATTGATAAAATTAAGGATATGTTTCACATTGACAAAAGAGACTTCCAAGAATTAGTGGATGATAAATTAATCCAATGGATTGGTAAAGATGTGGACAATGCATATTTAGAACAAGTGAAAACAGTAACTGTTCAAGAAGTTGAAAAGAAGAATATTTCAATTGTATATACACCACTTCATGGAACTGGATCGAAATTAATGGTGCGTTTATTAACTGAATGTGGATATAATATTACACCAGTAAAAGAACAAATGGTGGCGGATTCACAGTTTCGAACATTGATTCTTCCGAATCCTGAAGATTCCCGAGCTTTTGATTTAGCAAAACAATTAGGTCATAAGATTCATGCGGATGTCTTGATTGCAACAGACCCGGATGCAGATCGTATGGGTATTGCAGCTTTGGATGCTTTAGGGGAATATGTATTATTAACAGGAAATCAAACGGGAGCAATATTACTTGACTACTTAGCAAAATATAAACATATTAAAAAGCTTGGAGTTGTGTTTAATACGATTGTTACAAGTGATATAGCGAAAGCAATTTGTAAAAAGCATAATCTAGAACTGGAACAAACATTAACGGGGTTTAAATTTATTGGTGAAAAAGCAAAAGAACTAGAAAATAGCAAAGATAGACAATTCTTCTTTGGATATGAAGAATCCTATGGATATGTAATAAAGGATTTTGTAAGAGATAAAGATTCTCATCAAGCAACACTTTTATTATCTGAAGTAGCTAGTTTTTATAAAGCACAAAATAAAACTCTTATTCAAGTGTTAGATGATATATATAAAGAATATGGCTATTATGAAGAAGGCGTTGAAAATATCGCATTAGCGGGTGTTGAAGGCGCTCAAAGAATTCAAAAAATTATGAATACATTTGAAAACTTAACGATTCATTCAATCGCTGGTCGTGAGATTGCTCGTTTTGAGGATTATGAAAAGAGTATTAGTTTTGAGAATGGTAAGGAAGAAAAACTGCTACTACCTAAATCTTTTGTTTTGAAGTATATATTTGTAGGGGGTGGATGGTTTGTTCTTAGACCGTCTGGAACTGAACCAAAGTTAAAGATATATATTGCTATAAAAGATAAGACGAAAGAAAATGCATTAAGTTTTATTGCACTTGTGAAAAAAGAATTATTACATATGATTGATTCTATCAAATAGGAGGATAGGCAATGAAAGTTGAATTGAATTATAAAAATATATCTGAATGGGTATCTGCATCGGATATTGAAGCAAATGAGAGTTTAGCGAATGAGGCAAGAACCCATTTATTAAAACGAGATAGTGCCGGTGCAGATTTTCTTGGTTGGGTAGATTACCCACAAACTCATGATTTAGTGGAGTATGAGAGAATTAAGAAAGCTGCAGAAAAAATTCAAAAACAATCCAAAGTATTAGTTGTTGTAGGAATTGGTGGCTCTTACTTAGGTGCAAAAGCAGTCATTGAGGCTTTAAAACCATATTTTAAAAAACCAGATTTAGAAGTTATTTTTGCGGGGAATAATTTATCGAGTTCCTATATGAGTGAGTTACTTGGATTTTTAAAAGATATTGATTTCTCTGTAAATATCATTTCCAAGTCAGGTACTACTACGGAACCCGCGATTGCCTTTCGATTACTTAGAGAGTTATTAGAGTCTAAATATGGACATGATGCCAAGGATAGAATATATGCAACAACAGATGTATCAAGAGGAGCTTTAAGAAATCTTTCAACAATTGAAGGATATGAAACTTTTGTTGTTCCTGATGATATCGGTGGTCGTTATTCTTGGTTTACTGCGGTTGGTTTATTACCGATTGCGGCGGCTGGCATCAATATTGATGAACTAATGAAAGGATCATTGGATTGCCGGGAAGAAGTTATTAAATTACCATATAAGAAGAATCCTGCTATGCTTTATGCAAGTTGTAGAAATCTATTATATAAACTTGGTAAAAAGATTGAAATACAAGTTACATTTGAACCTCGTCTTTCATTTATTAATGAATGGTGGAAACAATTATTTGGTGAATCTGAAGGAAAAGAAAATAAAGGGTTATTCCCTAGTAGTTTGGTATATTCTACCGATCTTCATTCTATGGGGCAATATATTCAAGAAGGTGAAAGAACGATGTTTGAAACAGTTCTTTCTATTGAAAAACCTTGTGAAAATATTACTTTAAAGAAAGAACAAAATGATTTGGATGAACTTAATTATCTCGATGGAGTTACACTTGATTCTGTATGTAAAAAGGCAATGGAGGGAACAATTATTGCTCATACGGATGGGGGAGTACCAAACCTTCAATTAACAATTGAAAAGATGGATAGTTATCATTTAGGATATTTACTATACTTTTACATGTTTAGTTGTGGAGTTGGTTGTTATATGTTGGGAGTTAATCCTTTTAATCAACCCGGTGTTGAGAACTATAAGAAAAATATGTTTGCCTTGTTAAATAAACCTGGCTATGAAGAGTTATCGAAGACGATTAAGAAACGTTTAAACAAATAATCTATAAGAGGAAGTGTGCTTTAAGGTAAAGCATGATTCCTCTTTTTATTTTGTATTAGTTGCAATATAATCAATTTTTTGATATAATAACTATGATATAAAGATTATACTCTATTCTTAGAAAGGACTTACAAATGAGTGCTTTAACTTACAAATTAATTAAAAAAGATGATAAAAGCCTTGCTCGATTAGGAGAGATTACAACTCCTCATTCGACAATTGATACACCATGTTTTATGCCCGTTGGGACTCAGGGAACGGTGAAAACTCTAACTCCGGAACAAGTAAAGGAAACGGGGGCTCAAATATTATTAGGGAACACCTATCATTTGTTTTTACAACCCGGTCATAAATTGATTGAGCAAGCTGGGGGACTTCATAAGTTCATGAATTGGAATGGTTCCATTCTAACCGATTCAGGTGGTTTTCAAGTTTTTTCTCTTGCTAAAATTCGAGATATCAAAGAAGAAGGCGTGTATTTTAAGAATCCTAAAAATGGTGATTCTTTATTTATTTCTCCAGAAATTGCTATGGAGATTCAAAATGCTTTGGGTAGTGATATTATGATGAGTTTTGATGAGTGTCCTCCTTATCCTGCAACAAGGGAATATATGATTGACTCTGTTGAGCGTACAATTCGTTGGGCAAAAAGAGGATTTGATTCTAGAAAGAATAAAGAAACTCAAGCATTGTTTGGTATTGTTCAAGGAGGAGTATTCCCTGATTTACGTGAACTGTGTGCAAAAGAACTAGCTAAGATTCCTTTTGATGGATATTCAATTGGTGGCTTATCGGTTGGAGAACCGAAAGAATTACAAAATGCTATGCTTGAGGTTACGACTCCTTTATTACCCGAGAATAAACCTCGATATTTGATGGGAGTAGGTTCCCCTGGTGCAATTCTAGATGGTGTTGAACGTGGAGTAGATATGTTTGATTGTGTGCTTCCAACTCGTATTGCAAGACATTCTTGCGCAATGACGTCAAGGGGCAGAATAATTCTTAAAAATGCTAAATATACAAATGATTTTAGTGCGCTTGATTCAAATTGTCATTGTTACTGTTGCACCCATTATACCAAAGCTTATTTACACCATTTGTTTAAGGCGGAAGAAATGCTTGCATATACTTTACTAAGCATTCATAATATTACTTTTTTAGAAGATTTAATGAAGGATATTCGTTTATCAATTAAGGAATCAAGATTCCTTGATTATAAAAATAAGTTTTATGAATCGTATGGATTAAATCATACAGATAAGGATTTCTAATGAAAAAAAGACTATTATTTTTATTACTATTCGGTTTCATATCTTTAACTAGTTGTAATTGTTCAGGCTTAACAAATGACTCGGTGACTTTAGAAAAAGGAGTGAACATCAGTGTTTCTTCGAATCTTGTGGATTCCTTTCTTTATAAGGAAAAACTTCCAACATTATTTTTTGATTGTCCAAATGTTTCTGTTTCAACAGCAGGAACAACGAGTAGGGTCTATTTTGTAAATAATGATCATTACGCATTATCGGTTGCTTTTGGTAATCATTTAAAAAGGTATAAAGATACAGGATATATTATTACGAGTCAAGTTTTACAAACGTATGATTCAGGAAAAGCAAGATTTGGACGTGAAAAACTAACACTCGACGCGTATGATGATTACGGTAAAGAACAAAAGTATTCCAGTGAATATCAAATGGTTGGATGGTCAAACGATGGGACAAGGTACTCTTATCAATTTCGGAGTTTTGTTTCAAATTCGATACGTTACTACTCTTATCGTTATACAGATAATATCGCAATTTGTTTAGAAGAATCATTAATGGTAGTGTCAATTGATGGAGTAAATAAGCTTCTACTACTTCCTTTGCCTTTTGAGACAAAATATGATGTGAATGGTGGTTTAACGGAAGAAGCTTTACTAGCAAAAGATACCTATCTCGATGACACATATTATACTTTTTCTTATCCGCAATCTTTAAAGGATTTTACGGATGAAGAAAAAACCAATAAGGTTAAAGAATGGTATGAAAAATATTGTGAGGGATCTCAATTAGAAGATGGGTATTATATAAGTTATGCTGGGGCGAAGTTTAAAATTGATTTTAACTGTACAAAGATTAATAAAACAACAAATAAAAATGAGATAGCTTTTAAATTAGAATATGTTTCTAAATAGATTAGTTCTAAAAGAATCCTTATTGAAAGAAGGGTGTAATGAAGATACTTATTGCAAGTGATATTCATGGTGATTCAAGTAAAGCAGATTTTATAAAAAAATTAGATGATATAAATCATTTTGATCAAATTATAATATGTGGTGATATTTATCATCAAGGTTATTTTTCTATTGGAGATGTATCATCTAGTGATATTGCGAATACATTTAGTTATCTTGTAACTAAATTACATCTTATAAAAGGAAATAATGATTACGAAGAAGATAATATTTATTCACCTGTATATCTCGTAAATACTTATGAATTTCAAATGGGTAATTATCATATATATTGTTATCATGGCCATAAGAACTATTTCAAAACCGATTTTATTCATCCCTTTATTTTATGTCAAGGCCATACTCACCGTGCAAGTGTAAAATTTAATAAAGATTCGATTTTGTGTAACCCTGGTTCAATAGGACTTCCTAGAGATGCTACGGGAGGAACTTACATTATTCTTACGAATTCACAATTAACAATTTATAAACTCGATGGTTCTATTTTTTCAAAAGTTGATTTGTAAGTAGATTTTAGAAGTAATTAAACATTATCCTTTCTTTATTAGGAGAAAAGTGATAAAATAGTATAGATAAAAAAAATTGGAGGTATAATATATTATGAGTAAAATTATGGCAGTGAATGCGGGAAGTTCTTCTTTAAAGTTTCAACTATTATTAATGCCGGAAGAATCAGTTATATGTAGTGGCAATTTTGAGATGATTGGTTTACCGAAACCTATATTAACATTAAAATATGATGGTAAAAAAATTGTTGAAGACGTAGACGTTCATGATCATTCGGATGCGGTTGCGATTCTATTAAAGATCTTAGTTGATAAAGGCTTTGTGAAAGATTTATCCGAAATCAAAGGTGTTGGACATCGAATTTTACATTGTGGAGAGTTCTATACGGATTCAGTAGTATTAGATGAACAAGCAATTAAGAATGTTGAATCTGTTAATGATTTAGGTCCTCTTCATAATCCCGCAAACCTGATGGGGGTTCGTGCATTTATGAAGGTTTTACCAAATGTTGTGAATGTTGGTGTATTTGATACCTCCTTCCATTTGTCTATGGCGGATGAGGCGTATATGTATGCTGTACCTTATGAATGGTATACTAAATATGGAATTCGTAAATATGGTTTTCATGGTACCAGTCACAAATATGTTTCTCAAGAAGCCGCAAAGTTTTTACATCATGATATAACTACTCTTCGTTTAATCACATGTCATTTAGGCAATGGCGCATCGATTGCGGCTGTTAAGAATGGCAAATGTGTGGATACATCGATGGGTCTTACTCCTTTGGATGGTCTTCCAATGGGTACAAGATCAGGAACAATTGATCCTGCTGTTGTTGGTTTCATTTCTGAACACGAGAACCTTTCCGCAAGCGAGGTTGTAAATATTTTAAACAAACAATCGGGATACCTTGGTTTTTACAAAAAGACTTCAGATGGAAGGGAAGTTCGTCAAGCAAGACTAAATGGTGATAAGATGGCGGATTTAATTATTCGTATGCAAGAAAAAAAGATTGTTGATTTTATTGGCAGTTACTATGCATATATGGGTGGTTGTGATGCGATTGTATTTACTGCTGGTATTGGGGAGAATTCTCCTATGATTCGCCATGACGTATGTGAAAGATTAAAAGAACCATTTGGTGTCATAATTGATGAAAAGAAGAATCAAATTCATGGAGAAGCTGCTGAAATTTCCACGAAAAAATCAAAAATTAAAGTTTTAATTATACCTACAAATGAAGAATTAATGATTGCTCGGGATGTTATCCGTTTAGGTAATATTCTAGACTAATAATAAATGTTAAACCATCTATCTAGAATCTCTTATTAATTAAAAGATTCAGGTGATGGTTTATTTTAATTTATATTAAACTACTTTATTTTACAATTAGGTATGAAACAAAATATTAATATTGTTGTTTTTTAAAAAAAATTGTGCTATACTATTAAAAGAATATATATAAAAGAGAAAGGATGGCAGAAGGAAATGGATAATATGAATCTTCAAAATGAGGATGCAATGCTTTCCGCTGAACCAGTATTAAAAGTCGTTGGAGTTGGAGGTGGCGGTGGTAACGCTGTTAACCGAATGATTGATAATGACTTACAAGGAGTAGAATATATTGCTATAAACACAGACTGCCAAGTGTTACGGCTATCAAAAGCTGAGACTAGAATTCCAATTGGTAAGAAATTAACACAAGGCCTTGGAGCAGGAGCAAAACCTGAGATTGGCAAGCAAGCGGCAGAAGAAGATCAAGAAGCGATTAAGCAAGCGATTGAAGGTGCTGATTTAGTATTTATAACTGCTGGAATGGGTGGGGGAACCGGAACTGGCGCAAGCCCTGTTGTTGCAAAGATTGCTAAGGAATCCGGTGCTCTTGTTGTTGGTATCGTTACGAAACCATTTGGTTTTGAAGGAAAACGGAGAATGCAACAAGCTCTTGCGGGAATCGAAGAGATGCGTCCATACGTTGATACATTAATAATTGTCCCAAATGATAAACTACTTGAGACTATTGGAACAAATACAACTTATCTTGAAGCCTTTTGCGAAGTAGATGAGGTATTACGTTTAGGCGTTCAGGGAATTTCTGAGATAATTTCTATGCCGGGTTTAATTAATGTTGACTTTGCGGATGTGAAGAATGTTATTCAAGGGAAAGGTACTTCTTTAATTGGTATTGGTAGAGCAACAGGCCCGAATCGCGCTATTGAAGCATCTCGTAAAGCGATTAGTAGTCCTTTACTTGAAATTGATATAAATGGTGCTACGGATGCCATTGTTCAAATTGTAAGTGATTATGATATAACTATGAAGGAAGTTGAAGAGGCAATTACAGAAATAAAGAGAGCTTCCTCTACAGAAATTGATATTATATATGGAGCAAGGTTTGATCCCGATAATCAAAATGGTGAATTAACTGTTATTGTCATTGCAACAGGATTTGACCAATCAAAAACAAAAGCAATTGAAGATATGCAAAAATCGGATGCAGTCACACCGGATTCTTTGAAGTATGGTAGTGGAATAATTACTTCTAGTGAAGATCATTCTTTTAAAACTGAGAAGAAAGAAGAACCAAAGAAAGAATCGAAGGTTCCTAGTTGGCTTCAAAATAGGAGATA
>CAYYTE010000048.1:0-9290 GCA_964474685.1 uncultured Staphylococcaceae bacterium
TGACAACAAAAGACGCATTGGCATTTGCAACACATCAAGCTTATCTATGGGCATGTAGTATCAACTTTAGTTCATACTTTAAAGAATGCAAATAATCACAGCCATATTTATTTTTATACATTATTATACATTTCGTTGACTTTTTATTTTTTGTTTGATATAATACTGCTATAAGGAGATATTTATAAATGACAAAATTAATTTTATCTATTGTTTTAACTCTTGTTGCTGCTGCAGCAATATATTTCGTAATATTTTTTGAAGCGCGGTCAAAGCACCGCTCAGTAAATAAAAGAAAATACTTACTTGTGTTACTTTCACTTTTAATGCTTGGAACTAATCTATTTTCTTGCTTTACTACTGTAGGTGCTAATCAAGTAGGAATTATTTATGATGAAATTCATGGTGGTATTCAAAATGAAACATATGGTGAAGGATTTCATTCCAAATCAATTTTTGAAACTGTAACAAAAATTTCAACAGTTAATCGTACCGCAATCATTGATTCCACAGGACAAACGATGGATTCTGTTTATGCACAATTTACTATTTCTATTATCTATCGTATTGAAAAAGATAATGCGGGTAAGTTTTATCGTACAACGAACTCAGAAAATATCAATCAATCTCAATTAGATTCTATTGTTAAAGAATGTTTACAATCAAGTACAATAAAAACGGATATTTATTCATTGTTGGGAGATAAACTCGAAGAATGTAGAAATGATTTTGTTTCTGGTTTAAAATCTAAACTATTAGAACGATATTATATTACTTTGATTTCAGCGTCTTTTGATGACATTGATGCTGGAACAAGAGTGGAAGAAATCATTCGTACGAAAGCTGAAGCTCAACAAAAGATAGAGATTGCTGAACTTGAAAAACAACAAGCTGAGATTCAAGCAAAAACGAAAGCAATTGAAGCGGAGGCTGAGGCAGAGGTTGCAAAAATAAAAGCTCAAGGTGATGCGGATGCAACAGAGATTATTGCTGCCGCAGAAGCAAAAAAGATTGAACTTGAGAAAGGTGCAGTTCAAAAGATGATTAAACAATACTGCACTGAATTTCCAACAATCACTGAGGAACAAGCCGCAACAATAGTTTTAAAGACTATATATATGGATAAGTGGGATGGTAAACTCCCTGAAACATTCATTGGCGCTAATCTTGATGAATTGATAGATGCTATCGTTGGAAAATTAAATGCATAGTTATTTTATACTTCTTAGGTCTTATTGACTTAAGAAGTATTTTTTTAAAAACAATCGCATATTTATGAAGTTTTCTTAAAAACAATGTATAATATATAAAGGTTAAGGAGTTAATTATATATGAAAAAGAAATCTTTAGTTACTATTATTTGTTTAATTTTATTTTGTTTTTGTTTTTCTTGTAAAAAAGACGATCCTATTATTGATACGGTTACTACAACTTCAATTAAAGTTGATGTTACAACAATCAAAGAAAACTATTACATTGAGGAATTTGATATTTCTTCAATTTATATAATAATTAATAAAAGTGATTCTACTGAATCACGAATACCTCTTGAAATAAAGTATGTTGTAAATAGTGAGGATTTAGAGAAGGAAGGGTTCCAAACCATTCAAATTTCTTATGATAAGTGTAGCGCTTCTTTTCAGATCAATTTGTTTCATAAAGAACAATCTACTTCTGGTCTCGAGTTTTCTTTAAATGATACGAAAACTGCCTATGTTGTATCAAATTATAAAGGAATTGATAAGGTTGTTAATATTCCCTCAACGTATAATTTTAAAAAGGTTGTAGGAATTGATTTGTCTGCCTTCGAAAACAATCAAGACATTACAAAAGTAAATATTTCTGAAGGGATTGAAAGAATTGCGGGTAATGCTTTTAAAAAATGTAAATCTTTAATTGAAGTGAAATTACCTAGATCATTAAAAAAAATAGGAGAATCAGCTTTTGAGGATTGTATTAATCTTTCCTTATGGCTCCCACAATCTATTCAAACAATCGAATCTCTTGCATTTTATAATTTAAGAGTAGTTTATTTTGAATCCTCAAAAGAAAGTGTTTTGTCAAATACAAAAATTGGAAAAAACATTATTGACAATGATGCTACTGCAATCTATTATGATGTTACTGATACGGGCATAGTAAAAGAAGGTCAAATAACTTACGTATTACAAGAGAGCACTTACACAGTAGCTACTTTTATAGGTAATATAGAGCTAAATGTTCCAGAAAAATTAAATGGTATATCAGTTGTGGCTATTGGTGATTTTGCGTGTACTACGACAGGAGTAACCAGCCTTATTACTACAAATGGATTAAAGAAGATTGGACGTTACGCTTTTAGAGATTGCGATAATCTTGCAAATGTCAAACTTGCAAATTCAATAGAATTTATTGATGACTATGCTTTTTCACAATGTATTCTTCTAAAGAATGTAGAAATGCCTTCCTCTTTGAAATCGATAGGAAGTGGAGTATTTAGTGCTTGTAGATACTTAGAATCTGCTTTGTTTTATGATGGAATTGAGTCAATAGGAACCTATTGCTTTCAAAATTGTTATTCTTTATCAAAGGTATATATACCTAGTTCCTGTACTTTTGTTGGAATGGGGTGCTTTTATGCTTGTAGATTAGCACAGGTATATATAGGAAAAGATTCAATTCCCGCCACATGGGATGCTGATTTTAAACAATCGGCTACTATTCACTTGGGATTTACAAGAGATGAAGCAATCAGTAATTAGCATGAAATATAAATACTTATTTTTCGATCTTGATAATACTCTTCTAGATTTTACAAAAAGTAGTATTCATGCTTTCAAGGTAGCATTAAAAGTATTTAATAAGCAATATTCTAAGAAAATATTTGATCAATATGAATTGATTAATAATGAATTGTGGAAAAAATACGAAAATAATGAGATTCAAAAAGAATACATTTTTGCGACAAGATTTTGTATATTATTTAAACAGTTAAATTGGAATATTAATGGGAATGTGTTCCAAAAGCTTTATCAAGATATTTTGTCAATTGAGGTAGATTATATTCCTTATAGCATGTTTTTAGTGAAAAAATTACACAAAAACTACAAAATATATATAGTATCGAATGGTTTAATATCTACACAAGAAAAGAGAATCAATAATTCGATGATTAAAAATTATTTGGATGGTGTATTTTTATCCGAAAGAGCAGGGTGTGCAAAACCGGATGTATCATTCTTTGATTATTGCTTAAAATTTAATTCTGATTTTTCTAAAGACAATATTTTAATTATTGGGGACTCTTTATCATCGGATATTATGTGGGGTAACAACCTGGGAATTGACACGGTTTGGTTTAACCCTAAGAGCGTTTTATTAACAGTAGATATTCACCCTACTTATATAGTAAAGGATTTAAGGGATTTATATAAGATTATTTAATAATTAAGGAATTGTTTTAATTTCATTATTCATTTTCGATTTATAGGTAAAATTTGCTTCTATAAGAATATTTAATTATCATATGCTCCTATAATTATCTTCTTTTTTGTTATACTATGACTATAAGTTGTGATTGTAAAGTGTTTCAATAGTGTTCAACCCATCTTATAATTTATTTTAAAGGAGAAAATAATGGTAAAAAAACTGTTTTTAACAATGTATTTTAAGTTTCAATTTAGTAGACCAAAGTTTTTATTATTTCTTAAAAAGGCTTTTTGTAGAAAACTCGATAACCTTGTGATAATGCCTCCCCAAAAAAAATGTAATTGCTTGTTGGATGACATTAGGTCTTGCAGTGTAAATGATTCCTTGTTTGCAAAAACAAGAGGGGGGATTATCAGATGAATTTATATTTTTTAGAAACTATTCCATTTTTACAACACATCATTTATTTTGCTCCATTATATCTTCTGGTGTTTTATTTAATCCCATGTTTATTACTATATAAGATACATTCTTATTCTATTAAGAAACCAAGTTCTACAGAAATTATTCCTTTTGAAGATGCATTAATAAAACTAAAGAAGTTCTTAATAAAGTATTATATTGTGATAATTTCTCTAATTCTAATTTATGTTGTTTTGTGTCTTTCTTTTGGACATAGTGATAATGTCATAATATTTTTTAAAGGTCTTTCCTTATACCTAATTGGTTATATATTAATTTTTATTTGTTTATTGTCATTAAATTTTACTTTGAAAAAAAAGAATCTAGACTTATATGGAAAAATTATGTGGACTATAATAACTCCAGTAATCTCAATTCTTATGGTAATTTTTATTATAGTATGTAGTTTTATTCCATTGTTTCTTAATATTCTCCATGAAGTAGATTATATTACTTCTTTACCTGGATTATATGATTTGTTAAAAAGCATAGTATCAGATAAATACTTATTGCAACGGTCTATCCTTATCGCATTCCTTGTATCTTTGTTACCAAGTGTGATCTTTTTTGTAATTCATTTTGCCGGATTGCATAATGTTAAAGGAGGGATTAAGACATATGCTTCTTTACATAAGAGAGAGAATATGTTTTTTATTATTTTTTATTCATTTTCTTTTATTCTTTTGTGTATCGATTCATTTTTACTAAATAATTATTCTATAGAATTTCTTTGTCGCTATTGGTTAATGCATGGCGTATGCAGCGTTCTTCAATTCGTTTCTTGGATAGTTAATGAGGCTGTTTATAGGACGAATTTAAAGAAGCTTGAGATTTATATAGAAAAACAAATGAATAGAGGAGTGCTATCCTACGTTTTATTAGGTTTAGGTATTTTCTCAATTATCCTTACAATACTTGTTTTAACTTTATGATGAATCTTAAGGCCATAGTATATATGGTCTTTTTTATTGAAATGTTTGTAAACCTAAAATGTATATTGGTTGACAAATAGAGCGTTTTGAGTATAATAGTGATGATTAAGGAGCATATATGAAAAAAGAAATAATTTTAAATCTACTAAAGGTTTACCCAGATTATATATCCGGTACTCGACTTGCTGAAACGCTTCATGTGTCTCGTAATGCAATATGTAAAACAATTAGGCAGTTGGGTATGGAAGGTTTTGATATACAGTCTATTCCTCATAAGGGCTATCAATTAATTAAAGTTCCTAATGGATTGTCTAAAACTTATGTTGAATGTTTATTGTCAGATTCTAGATATACACTTGAGTATTTTAAGTCAATTCCTTCTACAAATAGTTATTTAAAGAACAAAGCCCTAAATGACGTCATTCCTTGGGCAACGGTTTATAGTAGTGAACAAACAGCTGGACGAGGAAGAGTAGGTAGAACTTTTTTTTCACCGTTAAACTCAGGTATATATTGTAGTATACTTTTGGATTCCGGAAGTATTATTGATCCTCTTCAAATTACAACAATGACCGCTGTGGCTATAACCGATGCAATTGAGATTGTATGTAATAAAAAGACTTCTATTAAATGGGTTAATGACATATATAATGAAGGGAAAAAAATCTGTGGAATTCTTACAGAAGCATCCATTAATTGTGAAAATGGGTTGATGGATTATGTAGTTGTTGGATTTGGAATTAATGTATTTGAACCAATTAATGGTTATCCTTTGGACATAAAAGAAGTCGCAGGTAGCATCTATAATAAAGATGATATTATAGAAACTGGGATTTTATCAAAGCTACTAGCTAAAATATTAGAAAGATTTGCATTTTATTTTGATCATTTAAATGAAAAATTACATTTAAAAAAATACCAACAATCCTCTTGTTTGATTAATACTTGCGTTGAGGTTCATGAAGGAAACAGTATTTATGAAGCTCTTGTAAAAAGTATCAATGATAATTGTGAATTGGTTGTCGATGTTCATGGAAAAGAGAAAATATTAAAATCAGGAGAAGTAAGTTTAAAACTTACACGTAATTAATATGCATACAAAAAGATATTATCAAATTTTAAATATTGTTTACATTGCTTTATTTACCGCAATTCTAAGCGTTTTATCGCAAATTGCAATTCCTTCAATCAGCGGAGTACCAATGACGTTACAAACTCTTGCGATTGCTTTAACCGGTTATGTGTTGGGAAGTAAAAAGGGTACAATCGTTGTTTTATTATATATACTATTAGGTTCTATTGGATTGCCTGTCTTTGCTTCTTTTAAAGCAGGTATTGGCGTTATTTCTGGTGTTACTGGTGGATTTATCATTGGATTTGTTTTTCAGGTTTTTTTAACTGGATTTACGAAGTCTTTTATAAAACCGAAAAATTCTATATTAAACTTCATATATTCTTTTTTGCTTGGACTCGCTGGTTTGACTATTTGTCACCTGTTTGGTATTATTCAGTTTTCCCTACTAACTAAGCAAACCTTCGTTTCATCATTTCTACTTGTTAGCGCACCATATCTTATTAAAGATATTGCTTCGGTTTTTCTTGCCTTTGGTTTGAATTCTATTTTAATAAAGACTCATATAATTTCTCCTAGTATTATTGAATGGAGACAATTGAATCATGGAAAATAAAAAGTATCAGTTCAAAGGTATAATAATACTACTGATTGCGGCATTTATCTGGGGTTCGACATTTGTTGCTCAACGACTTGGTGCAATGGTAATGGGGCCTTTTACTTTTTTGTTTTGGCGGTCTTTAACTGCTTGTGTCTTTTTATATCCTCTTTCGTTTATCATAAAATGTTATAATAAAACACCTTTTATAAAGAAAACAAAAAATTATTTTCCTATTATACTCCTATTATTCTTATGTGGTTTAAGCTTGTTTATTGCCAGTTTTTTGCAACAAATCGGTTTAAAAACGACAACTGCTGGAAAAAGTGGATTCTTGACTTCTTTGTATATTCTCTTTGTACCTTTGCTTGGCCTCTTACTTCATAAAAAGGTTACTCCAAGGATTTGGATTGGGATTTTGATTGCCTGTATTGGTTCTTTTCTTTTATCTTATGATGGCGGTTTTACTATAAGAATAGGCGATTTATTTACTATTATTTCTGCAGTATTTTTTGCGGTTCAGATTCTTTGTATAGAAAAGTTAAATACTAACGTGTCTTCTTTCTTTATTTGCAGTATTCAATTTACAATTGTTACTATATTTTCATTTATTGCTATGATGGTATTAGAAAATCCATCTATAAATGAGCTATCCAAAGGATGGGGAGCTATCCTTTATGCGGGAATTTTATCTAGTGGCATAGCTTATACTTGTCAAATTATCGGACAAAAATCAACGAATGTTAATGTATCAGCTCTACTTATGAGCTTGGAAAGTGTCTTCTCTTTAATATGTGGAATAATCATTTTAGATGAGTCTCTATCCATTCTTCAGTTTTCGGGGTGCATTTTAATATTTTGTGGAGTAATTTTTGCTCAACTTCGATTCTATAGGCGATAATATATAAAGAACAATAAAGAATTTTTACTTGTATAAGAAATCTACAAAGAATAGTTTCTAGAAGAAGCTATTCTTTTCTCTTATTATTCGTTTAATTGATAAATTGCATTTCTAAATATAATTGGTTTTGTTGTTTGCTACGATTTAAAAATAATAGATTGTTTTAAAAATAAAAAAAATCTGAATATACGCAGGAAATGAAAGATGTAATGTTTTAGGCAATAAAAAGGGATGACAAGTTAGAATTTGATCTAAAATCATTAGGAAATAATGTTTCTGTAATTGATCACATATCAAAAAATATATGAACAACCTACAATTGAACAAACAAGATAAGTTGCAAACAAATTGAGCAAACTATCAAAAAGGAATAGACATATGAAGACAAATTTAATGCTTTACTCATCTGTATTATACCAATCATGCTGAATTATGATTACAAGAAGCTTTAAATCAATGATGTGTTATGGAGAATTGATGAAATTGTTAGAATAACAAATTTAGAATTATATGTTAGACAATCTATGTGACTAGTAAATCTAGAATTAATGTTCACTTCATAGTTTGTAATGTAGCATTGATAATAATTCGTATGATGAAATTAAAATATAGTCTCTCATTTGAAGGAATTACGAGTCAATTGAATATGTGCTATTATTTGAATGAAGAATACAACGGTGTTAAAATACTGAAAAGTAAAAGGTTTAGTGAATTTGATTCATTAGCAATATCCATTACTGTGGATTGTGCTTCTTTAGATGATTTTCTCGAATTAATTTGCAATCTATAAAAATAAGACTTACAAAATAAAAAAAACTAATCCATCATTTTATCAAATAAACAATTTAAAGTATAATAACTGTCAAAGTTTGTAAATCTTTCTTGATTAACCTTAATATTTATCATTTTTTTATCAGTGATATAATAGAAGATTAATCATTAAACCTATTAATGTATTTTTTGCACTATCTTATTATTCTCTTTTAACTTAATTATTTATTTGGCATGCAAGAAAAAAATAATCATATTACTATATTTAAACGTTTTCATATGTTATAATAACAATTGGAGGAAAGGATATGTTTTGATTTATCTTTGTTATCTTAGAACTATCTCCCTTCAAATAATATTAAAGGAGAAATAAATGAAAAAAATTCTTATTACTTTTATTTTATTATCTGTTGTTATTTTTTCTTTGGGTATTGTAGCAAAAGCCGCTGTAAATTTGCCGGGGGGAAATAATAACACTCCTGGGATTAATCCAGCAACAAAACTTTTAGCATTATCAAGTTGTGTTTCTTTATGTGCTCGTTGGGGCAATGATACTGTAAATGATCATACAAAAGATTTTTACAAAGTATATTTATTTGCAAATGATATTAACTCAGCTTCAAACCTTACCTATAGTAGTATTTCCTCGTTAGCAATTAGTAGAGGATTAGAATTAAATAGTAGTTATATCCCCTCTATGTCATGCACTTCAGTTTTAATTAATAAGGAATATGATTATGGATCTGATGATATATATATATATATCGAAATAGCTGTTTTGATGAGGAACTAGAACATTTTAAAGTTATAGTTCGATATACTGTGGAGCAAGATCCAGAAGGTCCAATATATGGATTAGGTGTTAACCCGTTGTCCTCAGATAGTACTGCTACTTATGGAATTACAAATCCAATAAACCCAGTTGCAACATTTGTAGATACATATGGCCCTTTTATCCGTTATTTTGATTCTAATCAAACAGAATATGGATACAACTCCTTGTATGATTCAAAAATTGATTTTACCTATTCTTTGAATCTCGGAGTTAAATCAACTGATTTTGTCATTATAGATTCTGATAAAGTAATCATCTCTAATTCTTCTTCTAAGGTTTATATGACAAAAGAACAACACTATCAAAGAAAT
>CAYYTE010000049.1:0-8848 GCA_964474685.1 uncultured Staphylococcaceae bacterium
TTGCTACTTGGTCTAAAGACCCAGTCTACTATAATATTACTTATGAACTAGATGGCGGTGTTAATTCGCCTTCTGCTCCAACGAGGTATTTAGAAGGTGGATCGACGGCTTTATATTCCCCCGAAAAAGAAGGATTTAAATTCTTAGGTTGGTATTTAAATAGTGACTTTAGTGGCTCTAAGATAACTAAAATCTCATCCAGTCAAACAGGTAATATTACCCTTTATGCTTTATGGGAAGAGATAATCATTACAGACTTTACCATTACTTACAATTATGAAGATGGTGAACTTCCTACTCATATAGCTAGTAACATTACGGAGTTTGCAAATGTATTATGGAGCGAATTTTATCAATGGAGTAAATCGAAGGATTCATTAGAGACATTCAAGGCAAGTCAGATTGCATCTTGGAAAAGTGGGGATGCGGGAAAATATAAGTTTTATTTGATTAGTGGAAAAGATACGATTGATGAAAGTTATTTTATTAATTGTAAGGCAAACTATGATAAGTGGATTGGCTTTATGAATGCTTTTGATAGCCAAGTTACGAGCATTAATGCTTCACAATCCGCATGGGGTTCTGGATTTGTAGGCTATATGAGATTAAAGACTTTGCTTGATCAATCAGCATCTTATTGGACTGCTGAAAGAACTAAAATCTGTTATGAAGCTTATAATATTGAAACACCTTTAGTGACCGAATATCACTTAGGAGATACAATTGCTCTTACACCACTTGTTATTAATGATGGAAGAACATTCTTAGGTTGGTATGATGCATCAAATAATTTAGTTGAATCAATTACTCCAACTACAAAAGGAAATCTTGTTTTAACCGCAAAATGGAGTGCATCAACTCCCGTAACAGGTTTTAGTGTAACGAACAAGATTGAAAAATTATTAAAACTTCATGACCATCAATTAACTTGGGAATTTACACCAAGTGATTGTACTAATAAGAAGTTAAAATTTGCATCGAGCGATACAAGTGTTGCAACTATTGATGAAAATGGTTTGATTCATGGTGTAGATAATGGAACTGCTAAGATTACAGTAACTGTTTTAGGGAACACAGAATTAAATGTATCTTTTGATGTTGTTATCTATATTGAAGAGTTTATTGATGGCTCTTTTGAAAGTGATACGTATGTAGAACCTGAAAATACTATTAACCTAAATGCGAAAATAATTGGTTCTCTTGATGAAACTTCTAAAATTCTATGGAGAAGCAAAAATAATGAAATTGCTACTGTTGATAGTAATGGGGTTGTTACAGGTGTAAAAGCGGGCTATTGTGAGATTGAGGCTTATCTTTCTACGAACGAAAAAGTAAATCTAACATTTGGTGTTACAATTATTCCTTTAGAAGATTCAAGTTTCTTTTCTCTAATTGCTAAATCACATAATCCAGATATATATGTTACAGATGATTTATTCGTAGGTTATGCATATCATACTCCTGTTTATTGTAGTGCTTCTGATTTATTATTTAACTATTCATATAGTGAAAATACGAGTCATGTGATTCCTTTAGGGAGTGATAATCGTCCAGGCACAATTATTAAAAATATGGAGTTTATAACAGTACATTATACAGCAGGTACAAATTCTTCTTCAACTGCTGAAAATACTGCAATCTATTTCAATTCGGCTGCTGCTTCAGCAAACTATTGTACAGGAAATGATGGAATATTCAATTGTGTTCCTGCGGGTGAAGTAGCATATCATGCGGGGGATGGAACTGGAACTACTTTTACTTGGACGAATACTGGTGTAAAAGCAGCAACCAATACGAAACCTACTTGGGGAGTAATTAAAAATGCCGCGTCCTCTTCGGGTTATTATTTTACATTAAATGGCGTTGCTACAACAATTGTGGTTCCTACTACAGGTAAGTCATCAAGTGGAGTTACAAAAACAATGGAAGATCCATCAAAGTGCTTTACTTTCTTTGGACCCGCTTGGAAAGTTGTAGATGGGTATTATTATATGGGTACTACTTGGGCATGTTTTACACAAACATTAGAAGGAAGAATTTCTTCTCGTGGTGGTAATAACAATTCAGTTGGTATTGAAACTGCTTGTAATAAGGGTTCTGATTTGTGGTATACATATCAAATCACGGCGCAACTTATTGCAAGATTACTTGAAAAATATAATCTTGATACAACTCGTGTTGTTGGACATAATGCCTTCTCAGGGAAAGATTGTCCTCAAACATTACTTGCGAATGAAGGAGAATTATGGTACAAGTTCATGGAATGTGTAGAAGCTGAAAATGAAATGAATAAGACTATGAAAGATTACACAATCACTTGTAAATCAAATAATCCAGATATCTTAATGGATAATGGTAGAATTTTTAAAATTCCAAATTATACAACAACTGTAAGTTATACAGTAACCGTAAAGAATAATACAACAGGTGTTGTAAAAACACAAACTTTCTCAAGTATCGTACATGGTGTATATACAAAATAGTCCTATATTTTCTTTGAATTCAATTGTTGTTACATTGTAAAAAAATACAAAAACGTACTAATTGACAAAGGAAGTATTATTTGTTATAATGATTAAAGAGGAAAACGTACTCGTTTTCCTTTTTATTAAGGGGTACTTATGAAAAAAATTAGAGAAATCAAAAGAGAGAATAAACAACTCAGAAAAGAGTTGATTAAAAAAATTAATAAAAAATACATTGAAGAAAAAGCAATGTATCAAATGGAAAAGAAACAAGCAAAGATGAATTATAAACTTGCTAAAAGAAAAATTAAAATTGAACAAAAGTCTTCAATGAAACAATTAAAAATGAAAAAAGGGTTTCAAATTGAGAATGTAAAACAAGAAGTTCGTTGTAAGCGAATAAATAAAGGACAAGATAAAAAAGATGTTTTATCCGATGATTCTAGTGAGCATCATAAAAAGAAATTAGATAATGAAAAAAAACAAGAAAATAAAAAAATGAGAAAAGAAGAACTGATTCTTTTAACACAACCACCACATCTAAGAGTGATTGAAGAAATTGGGAATTCCGTTACTCATGGGGTGGGGGCTTTTATTGCTATTGTATGTTTGGTTTTAATGCTATTAAAATCTGATACTCCTAGAGAATATATTGCCTCTTCAATATATGGGGTTAGTTTCTTTTTAGTAATGGCTATTTCCTGTTTATATCATGCTTTTGCGTGGGGAACTACTGTTAAAAGAATTTTTCGAAGATTTGATTATTCAATGATTTATTTACTTATTGGAGGAACATTTGCACCTTTATTTCTCGTTTATTGGCAATCTACTTTTGGACTTGTTATGTTTATAATTCAATGGGTTTGTATTATAACGGGTATTACTATGGTGGCTGTATTTGGCCCTGGGAGATTGAAATGGTTACACTTCCCTTTATATTTCGTTTTAGGGTGGAGTGGACTAATGTTTTTTAGAGATTGGATTGTAACAAATAATATCCCTTTACTTTTATGGGTATTAATTGGCGGTGCTACTTATACGATCGGTATGATTCCTTTTTCTATGAAAGCAAAAAATGCCCATTTTATATTCCACTTCTTTTGTTTATTTGGAGCAATTATTCAGTGGATTGGGATCTATTTATATGTTTTTTAAATGATTTATTGAATATAGTATCTATTGAAAGCATCAATTTTGATGCTTTTTTTTGTTTTGAATATTTCTAAAAAAATAATATTTAAATATTAGATTTTTTTTACTTATCTTTTAACAAAAATTCATCTAAACTTTACAAATAGTGAAAATATTAAGAGTATACTATAGGTGTAAAAGAGATTAAGGAGGTTTAACTATATGAAAAAGAAAGTAATTTTATTTGTTTGTGCAATTATTTGTATGTTTGCAATTGCAAGTTGTGGTTCGAATGGTTCAGGAACCGGACCAACAGGAGGAACGACGGCGGATGATATTGAAACACCAACTCCCGCAACCGGGAATAGTTCTTCGACGGATGTAACGAGTGATACAACAAAAGAGGGCACTTTTGAAAAAGACCCAGAACTTACTTATGTATCAATTGTGTTTGGTGAGGAGGTGACGGTTGTAGATAATGATGGATCTGTTGTTGTCGATGGAAAGAATATTACCATTCAAAATACGGTGAAAACAGGGTATATTCTAACCGGCACTTTAAATGGAGGACATATTGCTTGTACGAGTGATAAAGGTGTTGTACTCGTTTTAAATGGTTGTAGTATTACATCCACAGATACAGCAGCTATCTACAAAACGGGCAAAAAGAAATTAACTATTGTCCTACCAGCAGGATCGAATTCTTATGTAGAAGATGGAAGTACCTATTCCACTCTTACATCCACTGTTGAAGCAATAGCAGATGTCAATAGTTGTGTGTATGCAAAAAATGGCATTGAGATAAGTGGTAGTGGAACTCTTCAAGTAAAAGGGAATTACAATAATGGCATTGGCTCCAAAGATGAAGTTGAAATTAGTGAAGCTACATTAATAATTGATTCCAAGGATAATGCCATTAAAGGAAACGATTATGTGAGTGTTGTAAGTGGAACAATCACTGTTGAAAGTGATAGTGATGCGATTAAAGCCGATAATGATGAGCTTGTAGATAGCGATTCTGGTGATGCTTTAGGTTACATTACTATTTCTGGTGGGGTGTTTAATCTTACGAGTGTAAATGATGGAATTCAAGCAGCCAATTATATTGAAATAACGGGTGGTGAGTTTAATTTTACTTGTGGAGGAGGTTACACTCAAACAACGACTGGAGAAGATTCCCATAAGGGAATTAAAGCAGTGGTAAGTCTAACGATTAGTGGAGGAACTTTCAATATATCTTCTGCGGATGATACGCTTCATTCAAATGGGACCATTACAATTACTGGTGGTACCTATAAGCTTACAAGCGGTGATGATGGAATTCATGCGGATAGCATATTAACTATTTCTGGTGGTGAAATTGTTGTCACGAAGGCTTATGAAGGGATTGAATCGGAAAAGATATATTTAAATGGAGGTAATATTTCTCTATTTACTACCGATGATGGTGTGAATGCTGCAGGAGGAAATGATTCCTCTTCACCTACAGGTGGATGGGGTCAATCTTCAAATACAGGTGTTCTTGAAATTAATTCACCTACGGTTTTATATATTAATGCGGCGGGTGATGGGTTGGACGCGAATGGTACGATTACTATGAATGGCGGGAATGTTCGTGTAGATGGACAAACAAAAGGAGGTAATGGAGCTATCGATTATGAATCATCTTTTGTATTAAATGGTGGTAGTTTGTTTACAGTAGAAGTCTATGATGGAATGCAAACACAAACTGTTTCTAGTGCAAATCAATATTGTATGATGGTTGGTTTTACAACAAGTTATAGTAGTGGTGCAACTGTCGTTATAAAAGATTCAAGTGGTAACGAAATTGCAAGTTATATTACAGAAAAAGCATTTAGCGCGATGAATTATTCATCCGAAAGTTTAACGAGTGGAACTTATTCAATTTATATTAATGGGTCTAAAGCAATCGATGTAACATTAGGTAGTACTTATCTTGTTACCGCAGGTAATTATCAATCCACTCAACCTGGCATGGGACCTGGAACAGGAGGACATACAAGACCTTAATTTATTATTTCTTTAAACTCTTCATTTCCATATAAAAAGAATCTAAGATATATCTTGGATTCTTTTCTTATGGTAAAACAATAATATATGTAATTCAATTGATAACTAAATTCATTTAAACAAAAATAAAAGCTTCGTGAAAAAATTGCTCACTTATATGGATAAAAATTACTCATTTTGACATAATGATAAAAAGGGAAAGTGATTAATCAATGAGTATAATAAGTGATAAAAGCGAATACAAAATAAGTTATTGATAATACTATTAAAACATACTTAGAAGTTAGCGGTGCTATTTGTATAGAAGAACCTAAATGGTGTGGAAAAACTTGAACTTCTTCATTTCATTCAAAAAGTGATTTTTTAGTTGGTGATCCTAAAAATAATAGTTCTAATCGATAACTTGCTGAATTAAATTCATCACTTGTTTTACAAGGAGAAACCCCAAGAATGATTGCTGAATGGTAAGAAGTTTCAGCTATTTGGGATGCAACTATTGCAATAATTGATAAACGTCATAATAAAGGGCAAATTATTTTAACTTGTTCATCAACGTTATAAACAAAAGGTATTATTCATACAGGAAAATGACAGGATAATAAATTATAAAAGGTAGGAAAGTTTGATGAATCATGATAGATATCACTTTATCCTCTCACCAGTTAAAAGTTTATTTTATCAAGATTGTTATATTTCTTGACTATAAAGCAAAAATAAAGTATAATTAAATATATAAGGCTATTAAAAATTGAATATACAAATATGAGTGGTACAGACATTTATACAAATTATCAATATGAGTATAATGAGAGAGGGAAGGTTCAATCCATTACTTTTATTGACGGAAATGTTACTCATTATTTGTATGACTCACTAGATAGATTAATTGAAGAAAAGGTTGTTTTAAATAACAATCAAACAGCGAAACACTTAAAATATTCGTATAATATAAATGGTGAATTACAATCCATTCATAATGGATTACAAAATGATGCGGTTATCAAATCATTTCATTATGTAGAGGGAAGATTAAATAAAGTTTCCACACCGAATCTAATCACAAATGTTCAATATGATAATTATGGAAATCCCACAGCTATTAATGATACTACTCTTTCATTTTCTCATGGGACCTGTTTGAGTTCCTATGGGAATATTCAATTTATTTATAATCATGAGGACTTAAGAACAAAAAAGATAACACTAAATAAAAAAATAGTTTATTTAAGGAATAAAACATTACTATTAGGAGAAATTCATAGTGATGGAAGTAATATTTGTTATTTTTACAATGAAACAGGTTTAATTGGTTTTTCATATAATGGTATTTATTATTATTTTGGTAAAGATGGCCTTGGAAACATTTGTTCTATTTTCAAGAAAAATTGAAATAATAATGTAATGGTAGGGAACTACGAGTATGATGCATTTGGAAATATTACAAACACATTATCATCAATTGCAGATATAAATCCATTTCAATATAAAGGCTATTATCAAGATGTAGAAACTGGGCTTTATTATTGTAATACTAGATATTATAATCCACTTTGGTGTCGGTGGATATCACCGGATACAATTGACTATTTAGACTATGAGTCTATCAATGGACTAAACTTATATGCGTATTGTGGATATGACCCAGTTAATAGATATGATCCAAGTGGACATTTTGCAATAAGTGCGATACTAATTGGCTTAGGGGCTGGATTTCTAGGAACAGTGTTCTCTGATTTAATTGATGATGGAATAGTATTCAACGGAAGTCAAGATTGGAAAGATTATATAGGGAATACATTAGCAGGTGGAATGGGCGGGTTATCCGGAGCAATCGGTCTTAATTTATTTGGTGATATATTTTTTTCTTTTGCTGGGGATACAATTGGAGGTTTAATTAGTGGTGAAATTAATTCCTGGTCGTCTTTTTTCCAAACCACCATGTTCTCTGTGGTAAGCACAGGGTTGTCTTCCTGCTTCTCTAATACAGTCAGTGATCTATTTGGAAAAGCACAATACAAGAAGATAAGAGGATCTGCTAAGAAAAATATTCAGGTAAATAAGATTATTAAAAATTTATCTAAGCAATACAGGAGAGCTGGAGTAACCAGTTTAAAAATAGGAGCTGATTCGATGGATGTTTTTTTAGAAAAACTCAGCCGTACTACTTCAAATGTTGTTATTACTGAATTAGCAGGAAATTTCATCATCTTACCGCTCGAAGCTTTACAATAAAAGATTAGGGTTATTAATGTGGACTTATGCTTTTTGTAAATTTAGATTGTCAAGTAAAAGAAACGCAATAAGAAAACAAGGATTTACATAAATTGAAGAATTATTTTAATTATTATAAAGACTGCTATGCTTTCTTAATTTATAGTTCATAGTATTTGGTTTGTAGTGTAAATCTATTATTAACAAAATTTAAAAAAGAAAGGATTAACAAATATAAGTAACTATCGTACTTCTATTTTTTAAAAAATATGAATAATAAAAGAAATAATGGGTCATTGGGACCTTCTAATATGATGCTTAGAAATAAAACAACTAGAATCATTTTATTTTATGTGGTAAATGCAATTCTTATTATAAGTATAATTTTATCGATTATATTTATTAATTTTCCCTATAATACAATGGCGTGGATTCTTCCTGGATGTATTTTAGGGTTGATTGATATACAAGCTTTTTACATTCATGTAGAAAGATACCCTTTAAATGATTATTCCGAGTATAAAATAGTTTTGAATGAAGATGAATTAGAAGAAAAAAATGGATATTATGTTATCAGGGTTACAAAAAAAGGATATATGTATTATGCTAGTTTAAAAGATAAAGAATTAGTTTTTAATATGAAAGGCTGTTGGTTTCCACGAACAGTAATTAAAGCATATTTAGGAAGACAATTCATTATGATGACAATTAATGAGAGAGAACTAGTAAGTGATTATATGCAGAAAAATGCTCGAATTAGCAAAAAATGTGATAAATATGCGAATGTAAAAATAATTTTTATTAAAGAAAAAGGAAAATTAAGCGAAAGCTATTTAATTAAAAGCAAAAAAGCCAAAATGAGCATCTTAATGAGAGCAATTAATGGTCACAATCTTATTGTTTGGGGTTATGGTAATGTAGATAGATATTATGTTGAGGTTGATGAATCAATATTTGTTTCTAGAAAAAGGTAATTATTTGATTATCTTTTATAGTTAAATCACAATACT
>CAYYTE010000050.1:0-8784 GCA_964474685.1 uncultured Staphylococcaceae bacterium
AAATCCACAAATGGGGTAACGAGCTCCGAGTATACATTGGTATGGTTAATTAGTTTAATTGTTGCTCCACTAGGACTATGAATATCTTTTGAATAACCAATACCTAATGAAATTGAACCAACAACCACCCCTTGATTAACGAGTTTCAAACTCATAACTTCCACCATTTCTTTTAATACAATTCGAGCATTAGATTTTGTATAGTCGGAAAACAAGATTTGAGATTGTGAAATGGAAGTAGATTTTGTCTTGTATCTTTTTATATCGTCGAGTGTTACAGGTTCAATCCCTTTCGAATGGTCAATCAGTATTTCCGCATTCACTCCAAACATATCATAAAGCATTTTTTCATTTGCATGAGCAATGTCCCGCATTGTATATAAGTTTAATTTGTGTAATCTTGCTTCCGTACCCGTTGCAATTTGCCAAAAATCAGTAATTGGTAAATGGTCCCACAAAGTTCTCTTAAAACTCTCTTCGTCCAAATAGCCAATATGGTTCGAAACATGCTTTGCGGTTATATCCAAAGCAATCTTACATAAGAATAGATTCGTTCCAATTCCAGCAGTGGCACAAATATGAAGTTCAAGAAATATTTGGTCCATTAAAAATTGAGCTAATTCAATTTCATTCATTTTATAAAGGTTTAGATAGGTTGTGACATCTAAGAACATCTCATCAATGGAATATGGATATATATCTTCTTTTGCTATATATCTTAGATAGATGGAATAAATCTTCGATGCGTAATCAATATATAGTTTCATACGAGGGAGTGCCGTTATATAATTAACCCCAGGAGGTATTTCATATACTCTACAACGATTATGAATTCCTAATGCCTTCATAGCGGGAGTAATCGCAAGACAAATTGCCCCGTTACCACGACTAGGATCTGCTACAACCAAATTGGTAACAAAAGGATCCAAACCTCTTTCCGCACATTCTACAGAGGCATAAAATGTTTTTAGATCAATACAAAGGTATTTATGTTCCATCATTCAATATGCCTCCTTATCTTATTATATTATATATATAGTATACCACAAGGACAATTAATTTACTTAAAAATTATTAATGAAAGTATTTCATAAATAAAAAAGCATCAATCAAAAGATTGATACTTATATTATCTAAAATGGTAGTCCCAAGGAGGCTCGAACTCCTAATCTTCTCCTTGAGAGGGAGACGTGTTAACCAGTTCCACTATGAGACCATATTAGGAAGAATTTTTCTTCCTAAATATTATACTACTTTTTTAATAATTCTTCAACTGTTTTGTTGATTCTTTTGCATACTCTATCCATCCCAAGAATATTCATTACACAATAAGGGTTTGCGGTATTCTTTTTTGTGGAATATGCAATACGTATTAGTTCAGTTGCATCACCAATATGGCCAACATATTGATCCGGATTTTGTTTATACTCTTTTACATTTTGACAAAAACCATACTTAGAAGCAATCTGTTTAATATTTTCTAGCCATGCCTCTTCGGGTAAATCAAGACCTAAATGACAACTATAATCTTTTAAGAAATCAATAATGACGTTCTTATCGATAGTTTCATTCCAAGGAAGTATAGTTTCTTTCTTTAATTCTTCATAATAATCATCATAGAAATAGTTTATCGTTGGAATGATATCTTTGTAAGTTTCAAAATCTTTTCTTGGATTATCTTTTTCCCGTTCTATATTAATAATAGACATAAAATAGTATTTATCTCTATCAATTAATAGTTTCAATTCATCATTGTATTTTTTTGCATAATTATATGCATTTTGAGTAAATTCTTCTTTTGTCATTCTTGATAATCGTTCTTTACAAATATTTTTAACTTTATCAATATCGAAAAGAGCGCCATCTAAAGTCATCTTTTTAAAGCTTAATTCAAAATCAAGCATATTTGCTTTTTTGTTTTGTAATCTCCACTCTTCGAAGTTCGAGTTAGCGATTGTCATTAGGTACTCTAAAAATCCAGTCTGTGGATATCCTTCTTGTAAGAAATAGGAAACAGCTGCTTCTGGGTCTTTTCTTTTGGATAGTTTTCTTTTATTACCATTATCAAGTTTCATTATGACTGGAAGATGTGCATATTTTGGCATTTTCCAATGCATTGATGTGAATAAATCAAAATGAATCGGAAGACTTGATAGCCATTCCTCACCTCGAATAATGTGAGTTGAGCGCATAAAATGATCATCACAAAGATGGGCAAAATGATACGTAGGCAAACCATCGCTTTTTAGAATTACAATATCTTGATCGTTTTGAGCAAACTCCATTTTACCACGAATCAAATCTTTTATTTCAACACGGTTTTTATAATCTCCATGAGAACGGAAACGCATTACAAATGGTTCTTTATTTTTAATTTTTTCCACTGCTTCTTTTACAGTTAATCGAGCACATTTTGCATATTCACCATAATACCCTGGATTTAGATGGTTGCTTTCTTGAAAATTTCTTAATTCATCTAGATCTTGAGGAGTACAAAAACAAGGATAAGCTAGATTCCTTTTTACCATTTCTTTTATAATCGTACGATATATCATTTCTCTTTTACTTTGAACATAAGGCCCATAATCTCCTACTTCACGATCACCAAAGTAGCCTTCATCTGGTACAATGCCAAACTCTTTTAATTGATTCAATAGATCGATTCCACTACCTTCAATCTCTCGTTTAGTATCTGTATCCTCTAAGCGTACGTAAAAAACTCCATCTGTTTGTTTTGTAAATTTCCATACAATAAACGCTGTGAACAAACTGCCAGTATGCAAAAAACCGGTAGGACTCGGTGCAAATCTAGATACAATTGCTCCTTCTTTTAATACTCTTTCAGGAAATTGATTTTCTAAATCTTCCAAAGTTAGAGAAACATCAGGGAATATTAATTCCGCTAATTCTTCATATTCAGTCATATAAACCTCTTTCAATAAATATACTTCTTTTATTATACCACATTTATGAAAATATACAATTGAATTGAATTAAGAGATTTAATTAGATAAAAAGCCTCTTTTATAATAATTATTTATAATTGTTTATAAATATCAAAACTATAAAATAATTTTAGAATACCTTTAAATGATTTCTATACATTCATTTAACCGTATTAATTAAAACTCAAAAGTAAATGCAAAAATTAAGAACTATTTCATCATGCTTTTCTAAATAAAAAAATAGTTTCTAGAAGAAACTATTTAAATTGAAACAAGATCAAAACCATTACGACTCAGAAAGAATCGTTTTTTAAATATTTTGACAGAAAAGACTACTTTTAAATTATCTTTGATACTTTTTCTGTTTTATCTTTATTAACAAACAATATATTTTGTTGCTTTTGCAAGTCAACATCCTTCAGTAATTCGAAAATTAAATATTCCCAATCACCATGAGTATCCGCATATTGAAATTCTAAATTATAGTATGCAGAATAATTGTATCCCCATACAATTGTAGGAACTTGTGGAGTTACTATTTTATCTGCTTTTTCATATAATTCATCAATATTATAATTGATAATATAGGTAGTTTTTACTTTAATTAAAAGATTACTCATAAAATGTAATCGCCCCGTCACATGAATTTCTTTGACATCAGTAACTCCAGAGTAATCACTTTGAAAGTAAAATAAACCAGACACTTGTTCAACACTCTCGGGTATATCATAATTTGCTTTGCTAGAATTAATAAATGTAGCATATTGTATTGTTTTTTCTTTATTAAATAATACACCATCAACCCATTCAAAATATTTATTATTTTCATCAATATGAATAATTGAAGGCCCTAAATCTTTTTGATCAATAAATTTATTATATGTTTCGTTGTATTCTTCAGAACCAACTTGAAAAGCAGCTTTGCATCGTTTGTTCCATAATGTAGCATAAGATAATTGCTTTACAATAAAATAATTCACATATTCAAAGAAATCTACCGATATTTTTTTTAATGAAGCGGGTATATATATATTATAGATAAACATATTTGTAGTATCATCTAGTTCTACCGTTGTTTCGGTCGCATTATATGAATCATAATGTGTTTTCTTACTAATAAGGAAAAAACCTTGTTTAATTTCTTTAATCGTATTAGGGATTGTATATGAAACACTAACTTGATAAGTCTTAAAATAAAAATTAAACTTACGATCATCCTCTCCATATGGAGTCACTCCGTGTTCATATGTTACCATTGTCCAAATGGAAAAATCAAAACCAAAATAGACAATAGTTTTGTCTTTACTATATAAAATGGAATCTTCATAACAATATTTTGAATTATTTTGTGATAATACAATTTCGCTAGATTCATAACCGTCACACTTATCTTGAAGAACCACTGCATAGGGCTCAAGATAAAGTTCTTCCTCTCCGACATACCAAGTGATTAAAGCGGGTGGCAGTTGATATATGGATTTAGATTTAGTAAATGATCCGATAGAGGTACCTTTCAATATTTTGCGATTTTGTCGAATACAATTTGTACCGAATCTTGTAATAGTCTCAGGAATATATAAATGATAAGAGTAATAGTCAAGACTTGCTAAAGCATTTTCTGCTAATTCCTTTACCGGCAAGTCTAAATGTGATGAAGGTAAATGAAGTTCAAATGGTAAATTAGGACTAGTTAATGAATTAGGAATTGTTTTAGAAAAATACATTATGTTGCTCATTAACTTTGATTGATACACGTCCATCACTGCCTGACCAATCTTTGACATCCCAGTGATAATATAATATTTCCCATCTTCTGAAAGTTCAAAAGAAAAATAATCTTCATCATTTCTTAGTTTATCAAAATCTATAATTCCATTAGAACAAGAATCATTATATACAATTTCATTATAATTCCCATATTTATCCTTCACTTCATCCGATGGCTTAGATAAAGAACATCCGGGAAGAAACAATACACAAAGAAAAATAGAGAAAAAGAATGCCCTTATAGTTTTTTTCATTTTGTTACCTCCTCTACTTTTGTGATAGTAAAATCACCTGTTAATAGATAATAATAAGTAGAATATTTTTTAGTAACAGTAATTGTCTCATACTTTATTAGGATAGAATTTAGTTGATCAATTTTCTCTTGAGTAAATTGAAGTTCATCTGGGTTTTCTTCCCAATCAAAACAACTTGTTTTATAAGTAATTCCATGTGGTGCCCAATTATTCTCATTGAAAGAAGACTCTTTTGTCGATATCAAACTACAGTTATAAATTAAATCATTAACTTTTAATTTACTTGAATAAGAAGGAATTATATTTAGAGACAAATTATCAAGACTAATATTACCTTTTTTACAAAAAACCAGACTCCCTACTTCCAAAACCGTAGATGGTAAATCAATTGGATTGTCAAAGCTTGCAAAAAATAACTTTGTTTTATCCTTATTCATAAGCATATTGTTATCCCAAACGAATGAGTTATTTTCATTAGAAACTTCAATTCCACTTATTGTTGTAAAACAATCGGTTGAATGATCAAAGAAATAAGTAGAAAGACTTTTTAAATTAGGCCCAATCTTTATCTTATTGCAACTAGTAGTAAACGATGATAGAGCAAAGGAACCATCCTTTATTTCCTCAATTGAATCTGGTATCACAAAGTTATTTTCTTCATCCAACCATATAGAGAAATCATAGCCAAAATAAACTTTTGTTTTATCTTTATTGTAAAGAATGGTGTTGTCCAGTGTATACATTGAATTATTCTCTGATAATAAAATTTCAAAATTTACAGGACGATAAAAAGGCATAGATAAATATGGAAAGTAGTTCTTAGAATCGGTAAACACTTCATATGGTTTATTATAAAACATAGATAAATGAAAAGCATAAGGCGAAATATTCAACTCTTCTTCGCCAACATTCCATTTAATCGATGCGGGAGCAAACACATCCCGATATCCGCCATTTGTTATAACTAGTTTATTATTCTCGATTACAACTGTATTCGAATAAGTACCGTTAATCTGTAATTCTTCTTTTTGAGTTAACATAGACGAATAACTACAACCAATAGCATTTGTACCTATTGTTGTAATACTTTCTGGTATCGTTAAATGATAAGAGTAATAGGATAAATAGGACAAACTATCAGGTCCTAACTCTTTCACTGGCTTATTGTTATATTTTGAGGGGATTGTAACATCAAACCCCATATTATTTGATTGAGACCAACCTTGAGAAAAAATTAATTTTGATAAAGAGTTTGTATATATTTTACTTTGGTTTAGGTCAAATAAAGCCTTGCCAAAATCACTAATGCCAGTAATAATATAATATGTTTCATCACTTGATAATTTATATGTAAAACACTCCTCTTGCTGCTTAGCCTCCAAAAGTTCAATAGATGTTGATTCGGGAACATCTATATAAGCAACGCTTTGTTTCGGGGAACTGGTGAAGCAGGAACTTAAAAAACAATACATAAAAGCCATTAATAGTATTAAGGTTTTTTTCATTTTGCACTTCCTTTCCTTTTAAGAATAAATCAATTGATCATTATAAAACACTGCAGTTAAAATAAGATCACAATAATAATTATTATTTAACTCGAATATTACATCATTTGTTCCTTTAACTTTCCAATATAAGAAATGATAATGAGAGTTTAATACCATAGGTTTTTTAAATACAAATTTAGTATCAATTGTATAGGAAGTTGTATTTTTAATTTGAGCAACTCTAAGATAACTAATATCAGGATTCTCATTTTCCTTAGGAACGTTAATCTCATAACTTATTGAATACGTTTGGATTGAATAATCAGCATATAAAATTATATCTGTATCAATCAATCGATTAATAGCACCTTCTTCATTTGTAAAGAACAACCCATTCGTATCTTTCCAACCATTAAATTTTTTTCCTTTTACTTCGATTGGAATAAGTGTTTTACTCAATTCTTCTTGATTGATTTCATATGTATTCGATTTATTTAATTCTTCTATAATGCACTTAATCTCATGATTAATTATATGATATAATGGTATTATTACAATTTCGCCATCTATCCCTTGTCTTGGAGATAAATCCGGCATAGTACTATAGGAAAATACAACCCCAGAGACAAAGATGTTAGAATTCAAAGAACTCGTTTTTACTACGAAAGAGTCAAATATATAACCATCTTTTTGAACTACATAACTACTTAAATTGATAGGAGAATAGATTCCCATAGATAAAGTTGAAACTGTACCGTCATCATTTTCGATTTGAATCGTATGATACTCATCACTAAAAGTAACTTGAATTAAACATTCATTGGATGAATTTAAAGCACTTTGAATCGTATCATCAGATAATATATCTCCATTTGGCAACTTAAACTGGTATTTAAAACCCGTATTCATTGAGTAATTGTATTGAAATAAGAAATCAATTAATTCATTAATCGAGGCAAAACGATTCTCATAGTCATCAACACTCATAGTATAATATTGATTATACCGAATCGTAAAAGAATCTAAGAAGTACGAAGGAGTATAGGAGACATTAGAACCAAATGCAAATGCCCCTAAGGAATCTCCTCTGTAGTCCGTTTGAATCTCTCCTCCTAAGGAATCTGCCCACCCAACGAAATTTGGTTCTTCATTACTAGTCGCTAAATGATAGTATTCGCCATATCGAACCTTTTTTTGAACTGCAATTCCGTTATCAATATAGGAAATTGTATATTCAGTTCCGGTGAATACAGCGGTTAAATATAAGTCTTTATATTCGGTTATTTGATTTGTAGAAGTTATTACATCTCCTTGGAACGTTTTCCATCCTATAAAATCAAAGTACTTTTTATTACATATAGGTAAGGTTTTAGGATTATCAATGGAATATTTTGTTATATCAATATTTGAAAGATCCCCTTGTCTTGTATCATAGATTATTGAGTAATTTGTTCCTTGAAAAACAGGATATAACACCACTACCCTATCCATAAATAGCCATTTCGATTCAGCAGTCACTTCGGCTTGAGTATCGTCCTTAGTTGTACTCCAACCAAGAAAATCATAATTATCTTTGTGAACCAAGGGCATATTTAAAATTCTCGTTTGATAATCAACATTGATAGTAATGATATCATCATTCATGAAAAATTTTGCTGTTGAATAATACGGTCGAATATCATATATAAAGAGCCTTTCTTGATACATAATTGACGAAGTAATCGGACCATAGAATATTATTGTATTCGAATTATTCGTTTGCCACTTAGGGCATGCTTGTGAAATATAATCAGATTGTATTTTAATTGTATTCAAATTAGGATTATTCATAATTGCGCAAGGCTCAAAAATCTCTATGTTTTTTCCAAATACAAGTTCTGAAACTTGAGTATTTGTAAAGGCATAGGAAGATATTTTTGTTAAATAATCAAATAGACTTAAATCAACAATTTGTAAATCTCCATTATATTTTAAATAGGTATTATTAAATATCACATGGTTCGTTTGATCATTATACCATTTAGTGTTTATAAAGGAATAATAGGATAGGTATTTAACATTTTCCCCACCGATTATTGAAGATAGAGATGAACAACCATCAAAAGCATAACGATCAATAGAAACAACAGAAGAAGGAATAGTAATACTAGATAATGAAGTACAATTTAAAAAACTATAAGAAGATAAATCTTTTAATTTTGAACTTAATTGAATGATTCTTAGGTTTGAACAATTCTCGAAAGCCCTTTCTCCAATTTTTGTTACATTTTGAGTATTAACCTCTTGCAAATTGGTTGCATTAGCGAAAGCAAAATCTTGAATTATCTCAAT
>CAYYTE010000051.1:0-7800 GCA_964474685.1 uncultured Staphylococcaceae bacterium
TTTCGAAAACGAAAGATATATATCCTAGAATGTATAGTAAAATTAAAAAGAATCCGCTTTAGAAAGGAGTGCCAAATGGGTAAAATCATTGCAATTGTTAATCAAAAAGGGGGAGTAGGTAAAACAACCACTACCATTAATCTTGCTTCCGCATTAGCGTACAATAAAAAAAGAGTATTAATTGTAGATTTTGATCAACAAGCAAATGCAACTAAAGGCATAGGAATTACAAGAGAAGACATATTATTTGATGTAGTTGATTTCTTTACTCATATTTCTCTTTTAAAAAAAGCAGTTATTCCTACTTCGATTCCTTTAGTTGATATCATACCTTCTTCAATAAAGCTTGCTAGTGTTGAAGAAAGTATTTATGGGATTGATAAAAAAGAGTATTTATTAGCAAAAAGGCTTGAACCTATAAAGGATAAATACGATTATATTTTAATCGATTGCCCACCTTCTTTAGGATTAATTGTCGATAACGCCTTATATGCTAGCGATTCCATCATCATCCCGGTAGAATGTGGATACTACTCGTATGAAGCTCTAACACAAATTATTCATAAAATTGATGCTGTGCAAGAGTCTCATAGTATTGAAGTAGAAGGGATACTTATTACGAAACTCGATAATCGCTCTACATTTGGATATGAAATAATGGATAAAATAAAGTTTTTATTTCCAAATAAGATATTTAATTCAATCATATCTTATTCAAGTCATATTCAAGAAGCTCCTATGCATGGGCAAAGTGTATTGCAATATTCTATAAACTCGAGAGGCTCTAAAGAATATTTAGAACTCGCACAAGAAATTATTAAAAATAATGAAGAATAAAAGGAGGAAACATGTTCTTATACATTTTTGCGGCACTAGATATTAAGTCTTCACTATATTGTGCACTTGATATTTTATTGTTTATATTTTTATTATGGATCAAAAGCAAGATCTTAAAAGATAAATCATCAAAAGGTTTTTTGATTCTTAATGTAATATCGAATATTTTTATTTTTGGTTTGTTCCTTTTTGGTATGGCACTTGCAACAGGAGTTAAACTCATTAACATTCAAGAAGCGATTACTAATTTTTTTACAGAATCCATTGGTAAATTCATTAACAGTTCAATTTTAGTTTTAGTTTGTATTATTCTATATAATATTATTTCTATATTTGTAAAAAACGCTGCAGCAAAGAAAAACAAAAATCCAAAGAGGATGACAACAATATCTAAAATTGCCCTTAGTTTAACAAAATATATATTATATATATTGGGCATTATTGCTTTTTTGGCTATTTGGGGATACAACATTATGCCGGCTCTTGCAGGGCTTGGGTTATCCGCTTTAATTTTAGGTTTAGGAGCTCAAGATTTAATTAAAGATTTTGTAGCGGGGGCATTTATTATTTTTGAACATCATTTTGATGTAGGTGATGTTGTCTCAATTAATGGCTTTAAAGGTGAAGTTATAGATATAGGGCTCAAAACAACAAAGACCCGAAATTGGATGGGCAATATAAAGATTGTTTCAAATAAAGATATTTCAGACCTTATTAATTATTCTTTGACAGATACTGTCTTTTCAACTACTGTCGATATTAGTTATGATGCGGATATTGATTCAGTAATTAAACTTTTGAATAAAGAAATGCCATTAAGATTAAGTAATAATCCTGATTTGCTCGTTGCACCGAAAGTTGCTGGAGTATCCGAACTTGCAGCAAGCGGGGTTCGTTTAACCATTGTTACAACAACAATCTCGGAGAAACAATACGCGATTAGTCGTGAATTACTTAAAATTATTAAGCAAATTCTAGATGAAAACAACATCGAGATACCTTATAATCAAATTGTTGTGACATCAAAGAAGGAAAAATAAATGATTGATGGAACAAATGTAAAATTAAATGATGTTGTCATCTTTAAAAAGCCTCATCCCTGTGGAGGATATAAGTGGGCTGTTAAAAGGATTGGTGTTGATTGGAAACTAGAATGTACGACTTGTCACCGTTTAATAATGATATCTAGGTTGAATGCAATAAAGAAAATTAAATCCGTTGAAAAGGAAGAGGAATAATTCATTCCTTTTCTTTTTTCTTTTTTTATTTTGTAAAATATAGTATAATAAAGATTATGTAAGGAAAGGAGAAAACTATGGCAAGTCATTTAATTAAAGTAATAATTCTTGATGATTTAAGAAAGCGCCTGGATGACTTTCTTAATATTAATAAAAATAAGATCAAAACAAAAAAGACTAAGTTCTTTCTATACTATTGTTCCAACGAAAATAGTGATGAAATCGCGTTATTACTTGATGAGGTATTTCCAGGTATTTACTGTATACAATATAAGTTTGCTTCTATATGTTTTCTTCAAGATATAAATGATTGTAGT
The DNA here is from genome assembly GCA_964474685.1 of uncultured Staphylococcaceae bacterium. GTDB lineage: Bacteria > Bacillota_I > Bacilli_A > ML615J-28 > CAG-313 > UBA1737. Next base: position 2,393 of record CAYYTE010000051.1, read on the forward strand.
TTTGATTTGAAGGAACTTTTTTCTACTATTGAGTCTGATTACGGCGAAAAGATATTTGTTCATGAAGGGTTTTATCTTGATGCTAGTATGAATGGGAATAGTCTTATAAAATATTTTGAATGGATCAATCAAACCTATATAACTAGTTCTTTTAACTATACTCGGGTTTCGAATCTATTACTAGATGCGCCAAAGAACCTAAAATTAGATATTGCGGAATTTATATATAATATAGTCTTAAAGAAGTGGATTTCGAATAAAGAAGTTCATAATATGATTCGAGTCTTTTTCGACAATAATATGAACGTTTTAAAAACTTCTCAAGCATTGTGTATTCATCGTAATACGTTAATATATAAGATTGATGCATTATACAAAGATACTAATTTTCATTTACAAAACTTTTATGATGCCGCATGCATTTATTTTATTATGTCAATGGAAGAATAATATTGTTTTTGTGCAATTTGCCCATATCTATTCTTTTGATATCATGATATAATAAAAATATCTTAATCACATATGATTAAAAAAATAGGAGGAATTTTAAATGGCTACAGTTGAATTAAAAAATGTCAACAAAATTTATAGTAACAATGTTCAAGCGGTATTTGACTTCAATTTAAAAGTTAAAGATCGTGAATTTATTGTATTCGTTGGACCTTCTGGTTGTGGTAAATCAACGACTCTTCGTATGATTGCAGGTCTAGAAGAAATCACTTCTGGTCAATTATTAATTGATGATGAGGTAATGAATGACGTTGCACCCAAGGATCGTAATATTGCAATGGTTTTCCAATCCTATGCTCTTTATCCACATATGAATGTTTATGACAATATGGCATTCGGTTTGAAATTAAGAAAATTCTCTAGAGATGAAATTGATCGTCGTGTTCAAAATGCGGCTGAAACATTAGGATTAAAGCAATATTTATCTCGTAAACCAGCTGCATTGTCTGGTGGTCAAAGACAACGTGTTGCCTTAGGACGTGCAATTGTTCGTGATGCAAAAGTATTCTTAATGGACGAACCTTTGTCAAACCTAGATGCTAAACTACGTGTACAAATGCGTACTGAATTAATTAAGATTCATGAATCTCTTGGAACTACTACCATTTATGTAACCCATGACCAAATTGAAGCTATGACAATGGCATCAAGAATTGTAGTTATGAAGGATGGTGTTATTCAACAAATCGGCGCTCCGAAAGAAATCTATGACAATCCTACAAATATGTTCGTTGGTGGATTCATTGGAACTCCAGCTATGAACTTCGTTGAAGGTCATGTAGGTGATGACGGAGTGTTTGAATGTGGAAATAATAAGTATGGTGTTGTACGTCTTCCAATTCCTGAGAAGAAACTACAACCATTAAAAGATCAAAACTATATTGATAAGACAATTATTATGGGTATTCGACCTGAAGACTTATCAGACAAAGAGGAAGTAATTGCTCAGCATCCTGAATGGAGTATGGAATTAAAAGTTGATGTTTCTGAACTTTTAGGTGCAGAATCTCAAATCACTGTTAAAGTTCCAGGCACGGATGTTGTTGGTCAAAGTGTTACTGCGAAAGTTCCTGCACGTGTTGATATTCATATGGGCGATATGTTTAAGTTATGTTTCAATATGGATAAGTGTCATTTCTTTGACCCTGAATCAACTCTTAGAATTCAAAAGTAATTTTTTAGTCTAAGTTGAATACAATATGTTTTAAATCAAGGTAGGAAGATATTGATTTAAAATAGAGTAGAATAAAAATTAGGGATACAATTTAGAAAGGATTTTTAATAAATATGGCAAAGAAAAATATTCGTGATATCGATTTACTTGGAAAAAAGGTTTTAATGCGTGTGGACTTTAATGTACCAATGGACGCAGAAGGGAACATTACGGATAAAAACCGTATTGTTCAAGCATTGCCTACTATTCGTTATGCTATAGAACATGGTGCTAAACTTGTTTTATTCTCTCATTTAGGAAGAGTAAAAACCGAAGCAGATAAAGCAAGTAACTCATTATTACCTGTAAGCATTGAATTAGAGAAAGAACTTAAACAACCTGTTTTGTTTATTCATGAAACTCGTGGTGCTGAACTTGAAAATGCAATTAACAATTTAAAGAATGGCGAAGTAGTTATGTTTGAAAACACTCGTTATGAAGATATTGTCGGCAAAAAAGAATCAGGAAATGATCCTGAATTAGGTGCATATTGGGCAAGCCTTGGCGATGTTTTTGTAAATGATGCTTTTGGAACAGCTCACAGAGCTCATGCTTCAAATGTTGGAATTGCAAGTAATATGAGAAAAGCAGGCAAACCTAGTGTTGCTGGTTTCTTACTTGAAAAAGAAATCAATTTTATTGGAGATGCAGTTGACAATCCTGTTCGTCCTTTTGTTGCTATTTTAGGTGGAGCAAAAGTTAGTGATAAGATTTCTGTTATTGAAAACTTATTAAAGAAAGCGGATAAGATTCTAATTGGTGGTGCTATGGCTTATACCTTCTATAAAGCGGAAGGCTATGAAGTTGGTACTTCAAAATGTGAAAATGACTTTGTTGAGTTTGCTAAAGGTTTGTTAGAGAAAGCAAACGGAAAGATTGTATTACCTCTTGATAATCAAGTTGCACATGAATTCCCAAGTGACCCTCATGGTAAAATTTGGTCTCGAATTTCTAAGAAAAATGAAATTAAAGCAGATGAACAAGGACTAGATGTAGGACCTGCAACAATAGAATTATTCAAAAAAGAACTTGTTGGCGCAAAAACTGTGGTTTGGAATGGTCCAATGGGTGTGTTTGAATATGATCAATTTGCTAAAGGCACTTTAGAAATTTGTGAAGCTCTTGCAAAATTGAAAGATGCCAAAACGATTATTGGCGGTGGTGACTCTGCTTCTGCAGCAATCAATCTTGGATATGCGGATAAGTTTACACATATATCTACAGGTGGTGGCGCAAGTCTTGAATATTTAGAAGGGAAAGCTCTTCCAGGCGTTACTTGCTTAGATGATGCCCAATAAGGAGATTACAATGAGAAAGCCTATTATTGCTGGAAACTGGAAAATGTTTAAAACTCGTGATGAAGCTTTAAGTTTCATATATGGGTTAAGTGATTCTAAAACGGGTGATTCTTTACTTCCTTCAAAAGAAGTTGAGGATTGTGTGATTTGTTGTCCATTTACAGTGTTACGTGACCTTGTTAAAAGACAAGGTGATAACTTAAGAATTGGTGCTCAAAATATGCACTATGAGGAAAATGGAGCCTTTACTGGTGAAATTTCTCCTATTATGCTTACTTCTTTGGGTGTTGAATATGTTATTATTGGTCATTCTGAAAGAAGAGCTTATTTTAACGAAACAGATGAGACTTGCAACAAGAAGTTAAAAGCCGCATTCCTTCATAATTTAAAACCGATTCTTTGTTGTGGTGAACACTTAGAAGAAAGAGAAAATGGCAAAACTGAAAAAGTTTTAAAGAAGCAAATCAAACTTGATTTAGCAGGTTTATCAAAAGAAGAAGTAGCAACACTTGTTATTGCATATGAGCCTATTTGGGCTATTGGAACTGGAAAGACTGCTACTGCTGAAGTTGCGGATGAAACTTGTGGATATATTCGTAGTGTAATTAAAGAATTATATGACGAGGAAACAAGTGAAGCAGTTCGTATCCAATATGGTGGCTCGGTAAAAGTTGCCAATATTAAAGAATTAATGGCAAAACCAAACATTGATGGTGCTTTAATTGGTGGCGCAAGTTTAAATAGCGATGATTTTGTTACTCTTTGTAACTATAAAAAATAAGGATGTAATGATAAGGTATTTCCATTTTTGGAAATACCTTTTTAAAAAGAAAGATATATAGTTGTATAATGAATCAAAAAAAGGTATAATAATATAAGAACAAATAGAAAGGATTCTTTTTATGGATGAAAAAAGATATCATGAATTAGTAAAAATAACAAAGCAAATGATACAGCCTTTAACATCTGGTTATCAAGATATTGCTAAATCATTTATAAAAAGAGCAAGAGGTTATGGGGCTCATTCTATTGATAATGAATTAAAAATTCAAGAAACAATAAGAGAACTTCAAAGATTATCTGAAGCTCGTGCCTCAGTGAATATTGTGATTCCATCTAGAACTGAATTTATTGATTCAAATATATCAAAACTTTCCAAAAAAGTACACTCCTCTGAAACTACAAAATCAGTTTTTGCGGTTACAATCCTTTTATTAGTGGTCGCTGTGTGGGTATTCTTTGATTTAAGATTTAAGAAAACGCCACAACTGGCAATGCCTTCTAATTTACAAATTATTGAACTTACAGAAGGAGAAATTCAAGTGACTTGGGATCCTGTAATCAATGCGAATAATGGTTATTGCATATATTATGCATCGAGTAGCGAAGTGTATTCGAAAAAGGAAATCAGTGAAAATAAGGCAGTATTAAAAATGCCAGAAAAAAGTGATACATATACAATTTATGTATATGCTCGGGAAATAACATACTCTACTGAAATTCGCACACTTTATGCACAAAGTGATAGTGCTACAATTCAATATAAAAAATAGCATACAAAAAATTGCTATAGTGTTTTCTTTGACAAAATACAAAATAAAGTGTATACTATATCAAGTGCGATAAAAGCAGCATTCATCGTTTTTATAGGTAAGATTATCACGTCATGAATTGGAAGTGAGTACCCCCGCTGCTTAGGGAGAAAACAATTGGATAATCTTTGATAGGAACTGACTTGAATTTTTATCCACAAAAGTGTTTTATAAAGGAGAAAAAATATGGCACGTTACACAGGACCTTCTTGGAAGATTTCAAGAAGATTAAAGTATTCCATTTTAGAAAATGGTAAAGAATTACAAAAACGCCCTTATGCACCAGGACAACATGGTCAAGATCGTAAAAAATTATCTGAGTATGGGGCTCAATTACAAGAAAAGCAAAAACTACGTTTTAGTTATGGACTTACTGAAAAGCAATTCCACAATCTATTTAACAAAGCAATTAAAATTAAAGGTATTACTGGTGAAATCATGATTGGCTTATTAGAGTCCAGACTTGATAATTTAGTATATCGTTTAGGCTTTGCTACTACACGTCGCCAAGCACGTCAACTTGTAAATCATGGTCACATTGTTGTAGATGGTAAAAAAGTTGATATTCCATCTTATACTTGTAAGCCAGGACAAACAATTACATTAAAAGAAACTTCAAAGAAACTAGTAATGGTTCAAGCAGCATTAGAGAATACTGTTACTCGTCTTCCATTTGTTGAATTAGATACTCAATCTTTAGTTGGTACATATGTTCGTTTACCTGAACGTTCTGAAGTATTACCTGAGATTCATGAGAATATGATTGTCGAATTCTACAATAGATAAAAAAATAGG
>CAYYTE010000052.1:0-7148 GCA_964474685.1 uncultured Staphylococcaceae bacterium
GTTGGTCAATGGGATATGTTTGTATCTATTGTAAAAAAATATGGAATTGTTCCTCAATCGGTTATGGTTGAAACTTTCCAAAGTTCAAACACTCGGGATATGAATTTTGTTATAAATACTCAAATTCGAAAGTTTGCAAGTATTGCAAGAAAGTATTATGATGAACAAAAATTTGATGAGATTGATAAATATAAAGAAGAGATTTTACATAAAATGTATAATTTCTTATGTATGGGGTTTGGGACTCCTGTTAAGAAATTTGATTTTGAATATACAGATAAACAAGGAAATTATCATTTAGAAAAAGACTATACACCAAATTCGTTTTATCAAAAATATATTGGAGATTTATTAGATGAATTTGTTTCAGTTGTAAATGCTCCAACGAAAGATAAACCTTATTATCAGATGTTAACGATTAAGTATTTAGGGAACGTGGTTCATGGGACCCCTGTACATTATTTGAATCTACCTATGGATGAAGTTATTGATTTATGTGTGAAGCAGTTACAAGCTGGAGAAGTTGTTTGGTTTGGCTCAGATTGTGGTAAGTATGGAGATAGAACTACTGGCATTTGGGATGATGAATCATACGACTATCAATCTCCATTTGATTTTGATATGACAATATCCAAAGAGGATATGTTGGATTATGGTCAAAGTGCGATGAATCACGCTATGGTTATTACAGGAGTTACTTTAGTTGATGGGGTACCTACAAAGTGGAAAATCGAAAACTCTTGGGGAGAACAATCAGGAAACAAAGGATATTTTGTAATGTCTAATAATTGGTTCCGTCAGTTTGTGTTTCAAGCGGTTATAAAACGTAAGTATTTATCACCGGAACAAGCAACGGTTTTAAATCAATCACCATTAGAATATGATCCTTGGGATCCAATGGGTACATTAGCAAAAAAATAAAATTGGAATAAGCAAAAGATATTCTTTTGCTTATTTTATAATAGAAGAGGTAAATATGATACGAAGAAGATACTTTTCACCAGAAAAAAAGGATATGGATAATACTCAGTTAATATTTGAAAAAGAAAAAAAGGAGTTAGGAATATCACAAGTGTGTTTCGCTTGTATTACTGTTTTTTGTGCTTTTTTACTTATTGCTAGTATTTTGATGTTTATAAAGATTGATAAAAATCTTTTTCAACAACTATTTTTACTAATTAGTAGTAGTAGTTTAATTCTTTCTTCTGTTTTTTTTGTTCTATCTATTATTCGAACAATTTGTTTAAATAAACATCGTAATAATAAAGAAGTAGTAGATAAACAAATTGTAAAGAGTGCAGTTTTAAACAATCGTTTTGCGATATTAATATATTCTGTGAGTTTAATCTATACAGTTATTTTATATTTTGTTATTTTTTAGAAAACTTTTAAGAAAAGTTCATATGAAGTTTACTTTAGAAGCGTATAATTAAGGTATGTTTTAAAGAAAGAGGAGTTATTATGAAAAAGTTTTTTAAAATTATAAGTGTTAATTTGTTATTAATTTGCTTAATTTTTATTGGTGGTTGTAAGTCAACTACAACGGATTCTACAGAACTTCCTAGCAATAATAATCAAATAGTTGAGATCAGTCGGGATAATGGAAGTACAACGTATACTTCCTTAATTGAAGTGATTGCGGCGGTAAGTCCAAGTGTTGTTGTAATAAATGCTACGAGTACATCATTTTCAAGTAGTGGAAGTGGAGTAATTATTGGTAAAAGTACAACCGATGATGGCTTTTATTATGTAATGACTTGCCATCATGTGATTGAAAATACAAATTATCAAGAAGTAGTATTAAATGATGGAACAAAGTATGTTGCAAATTTAGTGGGTGGAGATCCTTTAAGCGATGTTGCTGTATTAGCAATTGAAGAGAAAAATAATCAGTTGAGTGTTGCGTCTTTCGTTAGTGAATCTACGAAAATTGCGGTGGGAACTACTGCCATTGCAATTGGAAATCCATTAGGAACATTGGGTGGTACAGTTACCGTTGGAATTGTTTCTTCGGCGGCTCGTTCGATTGAAGATAGTAACGGCGTGAGTAGAACTTTAATTCAAACGGACGCTGCAATAAACTCAGGGAACTCAGGGGGAGCTTTGTTTAATGACCAAGGCTTACTCATGGGTATGGTGAATGCGAAGTATGCGGCTGAAGGAGTAGAAGGCTTAGGCTTTGCAATTCCCGCAAATAAGTGTTATTCAATAGCTTGTGATTTAATTGAAAAAGGTTATATTGAAGGCGAATATCAACTAGGGTTAACAATTTCTGATGGATATGTCCATACGGGAATATTTGGTAGTAATACGAAAGTTGTTTATATTAGCGCGGTAGAAAGTAATTCTTCTGCAGCAGGATTATTAAAGTCAGAAGACATTATTGTTTCTATTGATGCAAGTATTAAGTCTACGGGTAAAACAAAATCTTTAACTAGTTTTACTCAAGCAAGTGATGTTACTTCATGGCTGAATTCTATTGGTTTAGCAATTGGTGATACGTTAACATTTACAATTAAACGGGGCTCTACTTCTGCTAGTGAACAAACAGTAAAAGTTGAACTTGTTCAGTATCGCTATCAATAAAGATTTTTTAATCTCTACTTTTATATAATTATGGTAAAACGACAATTTAATTTTAAGAATTGTCGTTTTCTATTTTAAATAATTATTTCCTTTTGCTTTTATTGATTATTAAGAGATTTTGTTTGCTTTATTGAGATAAAAATGGTATAATAAATCTCTATTATGTTAGTTTGATTACAAATGGGTTTAATATTATAAAAAAAGGGGCATTTATTTTGTTAGAATTTATACAAACGTCTTTTGCTTGCTTGGTTGGTTGCTTATTGTTTTTGTGTTTTGTTATTAGTGATAAGTCTTTTGATAAACTTGCTAAAGATTTGTTTATTTCAACCATTGTTTTAATATTAATTTTATTAGCAGTTGATAATTTATTATCACCTTATGAGGTTAGTTCCTCTACTTCGATTATGCGTAAGGTTTATTCAGCAATCGGGTATTCAATTCGGCCAGCCATTGCATATACAATGGTATTATTAATTTTAAGAAACTCAATTTTTCAAAACAAATCACTATTATTTGTTATTTCCTTTTTATTAGTTGTGAATACTGTTTTAGCGTTTGTAAGTATCCCTACGGATATTGTTTTTGATTATGACTCGAATGGTTTGTTTATACGTGGCATTTTAGGATATTTCCCACACGCTACAGGTTTGTTTTATGTGCTATTAATGGTGTTTGTTACGATATTTAAAGTAAAAGTACATCATTTTTCTAAGAATATTGTTATTATAATGATTGCATTATTATCAATAGTGGGAACAGTTATTGAGTCAATATTTCATTTACATTGCATTTTAGCAACCGCAATGTCGATCAGTGTTATTTTTTATTATCTTCATCTTCTTGTAAGTATTTATACTTTGGATCAACTTACAAATGTGTACAATAGGCACATTTTTATGATTGATTTAAAAAAAATAAAAAATAATTCTGTAATTGTTTCTTTAGACTTAAATCACTTAAAACAAATTAATGACAAACATGGTCATTTAAAAGGGGATAAAGCTTTGTGCTTGTTAGTAAAACAAATTGATAATTTTCTTCCTCGTAATTGTGACTTATATCGTGTTGGTGGTGATGAGTTTATGATTATTTGTAATAATCATAAGTTAGAAGAAATAGAAGATTTAATGAAAAAAATACTAGTGGATTTTAAAAAAAATAATTATTCTTTTGCTTATGGATGTGTGGAATATAACAAGAATATTCGTGTTGATTTACTTTGTGAACAAGCGGATATCAAGATGTATTTAATGAAAGACCATATGAAAGAAGAGGAAAAAATCATTTAATAAAATGCCGGGTTATTATCCGACTTTTTTTAATTTATTTGACAAACTTTTTAAAAAATGTTATTATATTAAAGTATTTTTTAACATGTAAATGCAAGAACTATTGCAAAACAATTTAGAGAGATTGTTGTAAGAGAAGATTCACCTTTCATTTCAATTTGTGCTTTACTAGAAAGTTAGCATTATTTTGTTTGATAGATTTGGTTTTTTTCTTTATTTTATTTTTAGGAAGGTTTACAATGATAGAAGTTAAAATAGTAAAAACGAAAAAAGAACAAAGAGAGTTTCTGGAGTTTCCGTTAAAGCTATATAAAAATAACCCATATTTTGTACCGCCACTTTATAGTGACGAAGCAAAAATATTTAAGTCAAATTATGTTTATTATGATCAATCTATTGCTGAATATTGGAATGCTTATCGAGATGGGATTATGGTGGGTAGAATTTCAGCAATTCTACAGTATGCTTCAAATGCAAAATGGAAGCAAAAACGGGTGCGATTTACAAGGTTTGATTCACTAGATGATATAGAAGTTGCGAAAGCATTATTTTCTACCATTGAAGAATGGGCAAGAACATATGGAATGGAAGAAGTTGTTGGTCCTTTAGGTTTTTCAGATTTAGAAAGAGAAGGGCTTTTAATTGAAGGTTTTGACGAATTATCTACTTTTGAGGAGCAATATAATTATCCCTACTATCAGAAATTAATTGAGAGTTGTGGATATGGTAAAGATGTGGATTGGGTTGAAAGAAAAGTGTATGTTCCTAAGGAAAATACTGACAGGCTAAAACGAATGAGTAATTTGATGCTTCATAAAAACCACTTAAAACTCATTAAATGCAAATCTACTAATGATTTTTTGAAAAGATATGCAAATCAATTTTTTGATATACTAGATATCACATATAATCATATTTATGGTACGGTTCCATTCACTGAAAAAATGAAGAAAATGATGGTATCGAATTTTAAATTAATTATTAATGTTAAATATGTTGGTATCATTGTTGATGAAAATGATAAAGTAGTTTGTTTTGGGATTTGTTTCCCTTCTATTGGAAAAGCTTTGCAAAAGTCATCAGGGCACCTTTCCTTACCGGCAATTTTCAGGTTACTACGTTCCTTACGTCATCCTAAAATACTTGATTTAGGCTTGATTGGAGTATTACCAGAGTATGAGGGAAAAGGCGTTTCGACCGCATTTCTTGCGGGTATACAAGAGACGCTTACTAGGGAGAAGATTGAATATGCGGAAACAAATTTAAACTTAGAAGATAATTTGCATATTCAAAATCAATGGAAAGAGTTTGATGCAATTATTCATAAACGCAGAAGATCTTTTGTGAAGAATATTATTGAAAATGAAAAGAATTCATAAATCAATTCTTGAATGTAAATAAAAACGGTGAATAATCACCGTTTTTTACTTTTACCATAACATTAGTAAGCATACCCACCCGGGTATATTGATAATAGATAATAAGGTGGATAAAAAGCAAGCATTTGTAGTATTGTAAGATTCTTGATTGTATTGAATGGAAAAAGTAGCAAGAATTGCTGAAACAGGAGCACCAAAGCATAATACAAGTGTTGCAAGGACAAGCTTGTTTGGTTCAATAATATGAGTTATTACAAGTAATTCATAAAGTAAAAAAGCTATAAACGGAGCAACAAAAGAACGTAACATAGCAAGAAGCCAGGCTATTTTGTTCTTAAATGCATTAGAGAAAGTAGAGTTTGCCATTCCCATTCCAATGAGAATCATTGCTAGTGGAGTAGTGATGCTTTTCAACATATAAATTGGATAATATATCGGCGACAATGTTTTATCGATTCGAAAGATACTTACGTAAATACCATTTATGTTTACTTTGGGTGCTATTGGTTGTGAGATCCAAATAAGAAAACCAATAAACATTGCTGTTATGACGGGAGCAAACCAGAATTTTTTTCTTTGTTCTCTTTTTGATAAACAAACTGAATTATCTTCACGAATAGTAGGTAACGCATAGCCATAGAGGATAAAACGGAAAACAAGGGATAGAATATTAATATAAATTAAAATATCATCTCCAAAGAGCATTTCCGCAATCGGTAACGCGAATAGAGTTACTTGACTGAGCATGAAAATGCATGTAAAAACGTGACGAGATGGTTTTGAACTCTTTTTAAATAGTAGATTTCCAATAAAAAAGAAGATTAGATATAATATTAAAGCTAGTATTAATATAATGAAGCCATTCTCTATTTGAGATTCATCAAAATCTGTCATAAATGCAACAAATGCAAGACAAGGAATTCCTAAATTAACTACAAGAGATGAAATTACTTTTTCTGCAGTGTCGTTAAATACTTTCTTTTTTTTAAGAATGAATCCTAATAGAATTAAAGCTATGGTTGAAACAATCGCTTTTAAGAAAGATTCGTTTATAAGTATATTTTTAATTGTTTCAAGCATATTCGTACTCCTTATTTCAAGTATACTCTAATTCTAATATTGATAGAGTAAGCTTTTAAAAGTTGAGAGATAAAAGTGATTTCTATCATGATATATTAAAATCTTGTATCTTTTGAAAAATCATCATCCAATTATTAAAAGAAATTAGGATAATCCTTTATAGTTTGTTATCACCAAATCAAATGAATTTTTTCCTTAAACATTATACAACAATCCATATAAAAATGCAATGAAAACAACTATAGTATGTTTATTTAATTGATTGTAGTGTAATTGGATTAATTGATGGTTAAATGTTTATAAATGAAGAATAAGAAAATGATTAATTATAGAATGCTAATTAAATTGATGGTTGAGTAAAAAGATTAATTGATGGATAAATGACTATAAATGAACAATATAAAAATAATTAGGAACATTATTGAATGTTTCTTGTTATTCAATTTTAATAGGTTTTAAATATCAACTATCAAACGAAACGTGTACTGATTCTAGTTGTTATATTATACATTCATTGATTGCTTCCATTGCTATATCGCCTGTAATTATATCTACTTTTTGATTACAAGAAATAAAAAGTTTTATCCATATCTTGATTAATCATTCTAATAGTCCAATTCGAGAAATTTAAAATTTGTGAATAAGTTTTTGATGAAATGATATCTTGTTTTAGTCTGGCTGCTTTTAGTTTTGTATCAATATAGTATTTCCTTCTTCCTTGTTTATTGAATTTAAAAAAAATTTTGACATATTTTTATGAAGTGCTTTATTTGATTTGTAATGTCATAGAATAGGTTTGATATTGTAGAAA
>CAYYTE010000053.1:0-7031 GCA_964474685.1 uncultured Staphylococcaceae bacterium
AAGTTTATCAAAAATATAATAATGAGTTTATGCCTTTATATCTAGGAACCTATCCCGGATTAGTGTCTACTTTAAATGATTTAAAAAATAATGGATATATTTTAACAATTTTATCAAACAAAATAAGTTTTGCCATAAAGTATGGGTTGAACCTTATGCATATGGAACATTTATTTGCTTATATTGTTGGAGCAGATGTTTGCTTGCCAAAACCAAATGTTGAAGGATTACAAAAAATTAAAGAAAAATACCAAACATCAAATCTTATAATGATAGGTGATTCAACTATTGATATTGAAACAGGTAACAATTTTAAGATTCCTACAATTGGGGTAACCTGGTGTAAAACAACAAAAAAACAATTTTTAGAAGCAAAGGCGACAAGAATAATTGACTCCCCCAAAGAATTACTTGAATGTTGTAACCTCTTGTCAAAGAAGGAGTGTTATGAGTTTTTCTAGTGAAGTAAAACGAGAGATTATCGACATATCTGAATTTGATGATTGTTGTAAAAAGGCTTTTCTTTATGGTGTCTTACAAGCTCTAGGAAGCGTGGTTCTAACAAATGAAGGAAAAAAAATTGTAGTTAAGTCATTTAATCAAGATTTGATTAAACGGGTACTTTCTTTAGTTCGTAAGTTTTATCCTTTTACTTCGTTTGGAATGAGTTATAGTGATAGCGACCAAATTCAAAAAAGAAGGTATTATTATTTAACAATTTCAGGAGATACGAAACAGCTTATAGAAGATTTTCATTTAATGCCATTCTCGCGCTTTTCTTTAAGAGAAGGCTTAATAAAAAAAGATTGTTGTAAAGCAAGTTTTATCCGAGGTTTGTTTTTGTCAAAAGGCTCTATAAGTGACCCTAGAAAAAATGCATATCATATGGAATTATCTCTATCATCAATGGAACTTGCAAAGTTGGTATCTGAAATATTAAGTAAACATGAAATCACCGCAAAAGTTCTCGAACGAAATGATGCATATGTTTTATATATCAAGAAGAGTGAAGAGATAAGTAGAATGTTAGCTTTGATTGGGGCCTCTTCTGGCGTATTCTATTTTGAAGATTCAAGGATACGTAGAGATGTTTCGAATATGGCGAATCGGATGGCCAATTGTGATATTGCAAATTTAAAGAAAACTTCAAAAACTGCATATATACAAAAATTAGCAATTCAAAAAATACGTGATAATAACCAATTTGACAAACTGACCTTGCGTCTACAAACGATGGTGTTATTAAGAGAAGAATATCCAGATGCTTGCTATGAAGAATTGTCCGAGTATTCAGATAAACTTTTTGGCCATACACTATCCAAGTCTGGAATTAGTCATTGTATGTCGGATGTAGTTAATTTTTCAAAAGAGTTAGAAATTAAAAAATCAAATAGCAAGGATTAAATCCCTGCTATTTTTTACTTAAGAAAAATGATACTCATAAAAGTTGTATTCTACTCTAATTTATGATATACTAATAATAATAGGAGAAACGTATGAAACAATTATTTTTACTTTTATCGCTCTTTTTATTTGCTGGATTGTCAAGTTGTAAGAGTATGGAATATAGCGATATAGATGAGATTATTTATAATAGCATTCTTGATCAAAAAGAATCCACCTATTATGTTGTTATTTATAAAAACAATTGTGAATATTGTGAAGATATATTATCAACATTATCTAGTTATATAAAAAAGAGCAAGAATTCTAAATCTCTAGCCCCTGTATATGTTATTAATGCTAGTAAGACTCGTTTAAATCAAGGACTTTCGTTAGACAGTGATGATGAGTATGAGAATTTTGTTGGTACGATGCTTTATACAGATATTCATATTCATGCTACTCCCGCTTTAATTGTCGTGAGTGGTAAAAAAGTATCGAAATTAATTTCTTCTAAAACAACTGAGAAACCAAAAACAGAAATTATAAATTTCTTAAAAAAATCTTTATAGCAAATATTGGAGGATAGACTTATGTCAAAAAATGCAAATAATACAATAAAGAAAAAAACACCTTTAAACTTTAACAGTCTAGTTTTTTGGATTGCGATGGTTATATTCACGATTGTTTTCTTATTAATTATACTTAATCTTACCACGAATATTTTTAAAGTAAAATCTGTGGATAATATGACTTCTGTAACTGTTAGTGATTATAAGAACAAGAAAGATTCTAGTCATGATAGTTATTATGTTTATCTATATGATGAAACAAGCCCTAAGTTTGAGTTATTAAATTCTGTTATTTTAGAATATGCTAATTATGTAAAAATGCATAGTGATGCCAATCCAATTTACGTGATGGATTATACCTCAAAGAGCAATTCTTCAATCATATCCGAATTAAATTTAACAAGTTCTCTAGAAACTAGTTTGCCTGGAATGATTCTTATTAAAAGTGGAAGTGTTTCAACAAAGTATTATTCGGTATCAAAAGTGGCAAATGAATTAACCGCAAAAATGGGAAAATAAGATAATGAAATAAACAAGCTTTAGGGCTCGTTTTTTTAAATACGTTTTCATTATCGATATACTTGTATCGATAAAAAAATATTGATATAATATAGTTGTATCGATAAATGATTATCGAAAAGGAGGAAATTATGAATCGTTTTACATTACCTAGAGACCTTTATCATGGAAAAGGTTCAATTGAAGCATTGAAGACACTAAAAGGCAAAAAAGCTATGATTTTTGTTGGTGGTGGTTCAATGAAGCGTTTTGGCTTTTTAGACAAAGCTGAAAGTTTATTAAAAGAAGCGGGAATGGAAGTAGAGTTATTCGAAGGAATTGAATCCGACCCTTCTGTAGAAACCGTAGAGCGTGGAGCAAAAGCTATGCAAAAATTCCAACCCGATTGGATTGTTGCTATTGGTGGTGGATCACCTATTGACGCTGCAAAAGCAATGTGGGTTAAATACGAAGCACCAGAAACTACATTTGAACAAATGTGTGTTCCTTTTGGAATGCCAAAATTAAGAACTAAAGCTCATTTCTGTGCTGTATCATCAACATCAGGTACAGCAACCGAAGTAACTGCATTTTCAGTTATCACAGATTATAATAAGGGTATTAAGTATCCATTAGCTGACTTTGAAATTACACCAGATGTTGCTATTGTTGATCCAGAGCTTGCTGAAACAATGCCGAAAGTTTTAGTAGCACATACAGGTATGGATGCTCTAACACATGCAATTGAGGCTTATGTATCCACTCTTCATTGCAATTATACAGATCCTCTGGCATTGTGGGCAATTAAACTTGTTAATGAGAATATTGTAGCATCTTATAATCTTGATATGAAAGCACGTGATACAATGCATGATGCTCAATGTCTTGCTGGAATGGCATTCTCGAATGCTTTACTTGGAATTGTTCACTCAATGGCTCATAAAACCGGTGCTGCTTTTGCCCATGGTTCTACTGGACATATTATTCATGGCGCCGCAAATGCAATGTATTTATCAAAAGTTATTGAATTTAATGCAAAGAATCCTGAAGCAGCGACTCGTTATGCTCAAATTGCTGATTTCTTAAATTTAGGTGGAAACACAACTTCTGAAAAGATTCAATTATTAGTAGCTCGTATTCGTCAATTAAATGATGAATTATCAATTCCACAATGTATTTCTCACTATGGAGAAAAAGGAGTAATTGTTGAAAAAGGATTTGTTACTGAACAAGAATTTTTACAAAAACTTCCTGAGATTGCTAAAAATGCAATTGCGGATGCTTGTACAGGTTCTAACCCAAGAATCCCTACTCAACATGAAATGGAAGAGTTAATTAAATGTTGTTATTACGATAAAGAAGTAACATTCTAATTAATAAAATAGAGGAATATTTTGAACTTATCATTCACAAATATCCTCTATTACTAATAGTATCATAAAACTTTAAGCAACAAGATGCAATATTAAAAGTTTTGTGGTAAAATATATATGTCTAATTAAATAAATAAGATTTTAAACTCATTGGAGGATAATATGGAAACAAATAAAGAAGTATACGTTCAAGAAATTGATGAAATGGTTGTTAATGCCACAAAAGCACTGGAAGAATTTCGAATGCTTAATCAAGAACAAGTTGATTATATCGTGTCGAAAGCAAGTGTTGCAGCAATAGACAATCATGGCAAACTTGCAAAAGCTGCATTTGATGAAACAAATCGTGGTGTTTTTGAAGACAAAGCAACAAAGAATTTGTTTGCTTGTGAGTATGTTGTTAATTATATGAGACATTTAAAAACTGTTGGAGTTATTAAAGAAGACCCTGTAACTGGAATTACAGAGATTGCGGATCCAGTTGGTGTTGTATGTGGTATCACACCTACGACAAACCCTACTTCTACGGTTATATTTAAATCTTTAATTTGCTTAAAAACTAGAAATCCAATTATATTTGCTTTTCATCCTTCTGCACAAGAATCTAGTAAAATGGCTGCTGTGATTATTAAAGAAGCATGTGAAAAAGCTGGTGCTCCGAAAAACTGTATTCAATGGATTGAACATCCATCGATTGACGCTACGACATATCTAATGCACCATGATGGAATTGCAACTATTCTTGCTACTGGTGGTAATGCAATGGTTAAAGCAGCATATTCTTGTGGCAAACCAGCGTTAGGAGTTGGAGCCGGAAACGTTCCTGCATATATTGAGAAATCAGCAAATATAGACCAAGCTACAAATGATATAGTGATGAGTAAATCTTTTGATAATGGTATGATTTGTGCTTCTGAACAAGCTGTTATCATTGATAAAGAGATCTACGAAGATACAGTTAAGCACTTTAAAAAATATGGCGTATATTTTGTTAGTAAAGAAGAAAAAGTTTTACTTGAGAAGTATATGTTTGGCGTAACATCCAAAGAAGATGTTCTAAATGCTCGTTTAAATTCTAAGTTGGTTGGTAAATCAGCTCATTGGATTGCTAAAGAAGCGGGATTTGATGTTCCGGATTCTACTCCGATTCTTGCTGTTGAATGCAGTGAAGTCGGTGTTAACGAACCAATGACTAGAGAAAAACTATCTCCTGTTCTTGCTATTCTAAAAGCTAAATCTACAGATGATGGAATGTTAAAAGCATCTCAAATGGTTGAGTTTAATGGGTTAGGTCATAGTGCCGCTATCCATACAAAAACACAAGCAATGGCGGATGAATTTGGTAAACGTGTAAAAGCGATTCGTGTTATTTGGAATTCACCCTCTAGTTTTGGTGGTATAGGTAATATCTACAACTCATTTACACCTTCTATGACCCTTGGTTGTGGAAGCTATGGTGGAAATTCTGTAGGCGGTAATATTAACGCATTGAACTTAATAAATATTAAGAAAGTGGGAAAGAGAAGAAATAATATGCAATGGTTTAAAGTTCCCTCAAAAATATATTTTGAAAGAAATTCAATTCAATATCTTCATGATATGAAAGATATAAATCGTGCTTTTATTGTTACAGATCGAACAATGGTTGATTTAGGGTTTGTCAATAAGATTACAGATCAATTAAATTCAAGAAGAAATGAAGTTCAATTTGAACTATTCTGTGATGTTGAACCTGACCCAGATATTGAAACAATACGTCAAGGGTTAAAATTAATGGATTCTTTCAAACCAGATACAATTATTGCCTTAGGTGGTGGTTCTGCTATGGACGCCGCAAAAGGAATGTGGCTATTCTATGAACATCCAGAAGTTGATTTTAACGATTTAAAACAAAAATTTATGGATATTCGTAAACGTGCATTTAAGTATCCTGAACTTGGTAAAAAAAGTCATTTAGTATGTATTCCAACAACATCCGGAACAGGTTCGGAAGTATCTCCGTTTGCAGTTATTAGTGATAAGAAAAACAACCTAAAATATCCATTAGCTGATTATTCACTAACTCCTACAATCGCTATTATTGATCCTGAGTTTACAACAAACTTACCTCCATTTGTAACTGCTATTACAGGTATGGACGTATTAACTCACGCAATTGAAGCATATGTTTCCGTATTAGCTAGTGATTATACAGATGGTCTTGCTCTTCAAGCTATTAAGATGGTGTTTGAATATTTACCAAGAGCAGTAAAAGACGGCAAAAATGACTTGGAGGCTCGTGAAAAAATGCACAATGCTTCTACTATTGCGGGGATGGCATTTGCAAATGCATTCCTTGGATTGAATCACTCATTAGCTCATAAGATTGGTGGTGAATTCCATGTTGCTCATGGATTAGCGAATGCAATTTTACTACCACATGTTATTAAGTATAATGGCACTGTTCCTCAAAAATTAGCAACTTGGCCAAAGTATGATTATTACAAAGCGGATAAAAAATATCAAGATATTGCTAAATTGATTGGACTTCATGCAACTACTCCACAAGAAGGAGTTACCGAATTAGCAAATGCTGTTATGGCATTAGGAAAAGAAGTAGGTATCAATATGAATTTTGATGCTTGCGTTGAAGAAAAATTATGGAACGAGAAGATGGAAGAAATATGTTATCTTGCTTATGAAGATCAATGTTCTCCAGCAAATCCTCGAGTACCTATGATTGAAGATATGAAGCAAATTCTAAAAGATGCATATAAAGGTAACTAAAATATAGCAAAATTTCAAAAAACCTTTTAATGGTGTTTTATCATTAAGAGGTTTTTATTTTAACATGTCAGGCTATCAACGTAGATCAATAAAGTACTGACAGGTTTAAAATGAAATAAGTATTTAAACTTTGGTAACAAAAAAACAAACAATTGCTTGTTTGTTTAATTTCTTATGGTGATCCAAACGGGATTCGAACCCATGAATGCATGCGTGAAAGGCATGTGAGTTAAGCCGCTTCTCCATTGGACCAAATGGCGGAGTAAAAGGGATTCGAACCCTTGCGCCAGTCTCCCAGCCTACGCCCTTAGCAGGGGCGCCTCTTGAGCCTCTTGAGTATTACTCCGTGCTTTAGTATTATACCTTTTTTTTATCATTTTGTCAAACGATATACAAAAGGATATTTTTTATAAAGGATTTAAAGTAACATTTTTAAATC
>CAYYTE010000054.1:0-6882 GCA_964474685.1 uncultured Staphylococcaceae bacterium
TTTTGAGTGTGATATAATCTATCAATAGGTTAATATGTCTTGAGCTAGGAGGTATAGGCATGAAGTATATAGACAAAATTATCGTTCAAGAAAAAGATGCTGTAGGTATGTCGGCGGCAGAAGTATATAAATGTCAAATTGAAGACCAGGTTGTATATTTAAAAAGGATTAATGAAATATACTCACGTACAACCTATAGTGTCAAGCGAGAAGCTGAAGTAATGCAGTGGTTGGAAGGCATACTAAACGTTCCCAAAGTAATTGAATATGGTCAAAAAGAAAGTACAGAATATTTGATTATGAGCGAAATTGAGGGGAAAAGTATAGATGATTTTGCAGAGGATCCTATACAATACATAGCATACTTAGCAAATGCAATTAAGTTATTGCAATCCATTGATATCTCAAACTGTCCGTTTTCATCACAAATTGATATGAGATTGGAGGAACTGGATTATCTTTTGAAGAACGGTCTGGCAGATACTGATATATCTAATTGGGAAGATTCAACGGAATTTACAGATCCACAAGAACTATATAAATGGCTCTGCGACAACAAGCCACATGAAGAGTTAGTGTTTTCACATGGCGATATCAGTAATTTGTTTATTTGCAACGATGAAATATATTTTTTTGATTTAGCAAGATGTGGAACTGCGGATAAATGGTTGGATATTTCAATGTGCGTCAGAGAAATTAGAAATTTTTTTCACAATTCTGAATTCGAGAAACTGTTTTTTGAGATGTTGGGTATGGAGCCTAATTATGAAAAGATTAATTACTATTTGTTGCTTGATGAAATGTTTTAAATAAGAGTAAGGAGAGTTTGCTATGGTAAAGAAGGCTAAAAAAGATGATATAACTGTTATTGCAGAATTAGCAGTCCAAATGTGGGATGTAGATACTATACAAGAATTAATTGATGATATTTCCGATAATATGGCAAAAGAAGATGCTCAATATTTCATCAAGTATGTTGATAGTGAGCCGGTAGGATTTGCAGAATGCCAACTGAGATATGATTATGTAGAAGGTACGGATTCATCGCCGGTTGGATATTTAGAGGGGATTTTTGTAAAAGAGGAATTTCGTCACAGAGGTTTTGCAAAAGAAATATTGACGGAGTGCGAAAAATGGACAAAAGAAAAGGGATGTACGGAATTTGCTAGTGATTGCGAATTAGACAATGAAGATAGTTTGCATTTTCATATGGCTATGGGATTTATTGAAGCAGGCAGAATTATCTGCTTTAAGAAAGAGTTATAAGTGAAGCGAACAAAATCTGCTAAATACCGCTGAACGGAAAGGTTCTTCCGTTCGGCGGTATTTATGATATAAGCATTATTCTTTAGCAATCCGTTGCTTCTTCTTGGCTCTATTATACCGATTGCGAATCAGGTTTTTAGGAGCTTTGGTAACACGTTCTAATTCTACGATTGTATAGTAATCCTCGTCAATGTAGTAAAGGATATCATCATCGGTCAATTCCCTACCGTCCAGATAGATAGGCACACGTTTTCTCCCGGCTTTTTTCAATGCCTTATCTTCCAGAATGGCAATTCGATTTGTAAGGGCAGTGATTTGTCTGGCTTGGCGTGTATTCAGTTCGATCAGAATTCGCAGCTGCGTCTGGGGATTGGTTTCGATTGTGAGTTTCTGTTGCAGTTCCTTATCTGACATATTCTTGCGTAGGTTCCCGGAAGTGTCAGCGATATTGTTGTTATCTTGGTAACAATTCATAATTGGAAAATCCTCCTTCAAAATTATAAAAAAGAGTGGTAACAAATATGAGTTAATTTGTTACAAGGTTTTTTCAGTGAAAAACGGCTCAAAATTGGCACTTTTCAAAAAATAAATTTATGGATCTCTAAATCCACCTCTCATGTGGTCGCCCAACGAACTCTTAAAGATAGAAAAGCAGCGTGACATACTCTCGTACATCACACTGCAATTCTTTCACTTCAAAAAGGTTCCCTTAGAGCATTGCCCTTTAAAAGAGGCTTTTAATCAAATAAATAGATACCAAAGAGATTCATTTTGGGCAGGAAGTGGCTTATATGAATATGTGCAAATATTTGTAATATCAAATGGAACAAATACAAAGTATTATTCAAATACTACAAGAGAAAGTCATATAAAAGAGCAACAACAAACAAGAAATAAAAGTAAAAAGACAAGTAACAGTTTTGAATTTACATCATACTGGGCAGACGCTAATAACAAAGTAATATCTGATTTAGTTGATTTTACAAGAACATTCTTTTCAAAACATACAATATTAAATATATTAACGAAATATTGTGTATTCACATCAGAAGAGTTATTACTTGTTATGCGTCCGTATCAAATAGTTGCAACGGAAAGAATATTAAATAGAATAGAAGTTTCAACTAACTATAAGAAAATGGGAACTATTGAAGCAGGTGGTTATATATGGCATACAACTGGTTCAGGTAAAACTCTAACCTCATTTAAGACTGCACAACTTGCAAGTAATTTAGATTATATAGATAAAGTAATATTTGTAGTTGATAGAAAAGATTTAGATTATCAAACAATGAGAGAATATGACAGATTTGAAAAAGGTGCAGCAAATGGTAATAGAAGTACAAAGATTCTTCAAAAACAACTTGAAGATGATACATCAAGAATTATTGTTACAACTATACAAAAATTAAGCGAATTTGTAAAAAGAAATAATAATCACCCAGTATTTCAAAAACATTTAGTTTTAATATTTGATGAATGTCACCGTTCACAGTTTGGTGATATGCATAAAATGATAGTTAATAATTTTAATAATTATCATTTGTTTGGCTTTACTGGAACTCCAATATTTGCTAAAAATGCTACAAATAAATCTAATCCAGATTTTTGTACAACTGAACAAGCATTTGGAGATAAGTTACATACATATACCATTGTTGACGCAATAAATGATGGAAATGTTCTACCATTTAGAATTGACTATGTAAATACAGTTAAAAAGAAAGATGGAATGACTGATAAAGAAGTTCAAGCAATAAATACAGAGGAAGCACTATCATCACACGAAAGGGTTAGCAAAATTGTTGAATACATTATAGAACATTTTGACCAAAAAACTAAGCGAAATTCTTTTTATGATTTAAAAGGACAAAGAGTAAACGGATTTAATTCTATGTTTGCAGTTGCTTCAATTCCAATGGCAAAAAAATATTATTTAGAATTTAAAAAGCAACTTGAAGAAAAACATAAAGATTTAACTATTGCTACAATATATTCGTTTGCTGCAAATGAAGAAGATACATCAGATGGAATATTAGATGATGAGGGCTTTGAAACTTACTTATTGGATCAAAGTTCAAGAGAGTTTTTGGATTTTGCAATAGGAGAGTATAATAAAAAATTTAAAACAAATTTTTCATCAGATGGTAATGGATTCCAAGATTACTATAAAGATTTATCAGATAAAGTTAAACATAGAGAGATAGACTTACTTATAGTAGTAAATATGTTTCTTACCGGTTTTGACGCCACAACCTTAAATACTTTATGGGTAGATAAAAATTTAAAACAACACGGTCTTATTCAGGCATATTCAAGAACTAATCGTATATTAAATTCAGTAAAATCCTATGGTAATATAGTTTGTTTTAGAGATTTACAACAACAAACGAATGACGCTATTGCTTTGTTTGGAGATAAAAATGCAACAGGTATTGTTTTATTAAAATCTTATGAAGATTATTACTACGGTTATGAAGATGACAAAGGCAAGAAGCAGATAGGTTATGAAGAAAGAATTGCAATGTTACTTCAAAAGTACCCGTTAGGAGAACAAATAATAGGCGAACAAGCAAAAAAAGAATTTATTGTTGCGATGGGTAATATTTTGAGATTGAGGAATATATTATCTTCTTTTGATAAATTTAAAGGTAATGAAATACTTACTGATAGAGATTTCCAAGATTATATTGGTACTTATACTGACCTTTATGAAGAATTTAAACCTAATGCAGGAGATGGTGAAAGCATTAAAGATGACTTAGTATTTGAAATGGAATTAGTAAAGCAAGTTGAGGTAAACATTGACTATATTTTAATGTTAGTAGCAAAATATCATCAATCTAATTGTACTGATAAAGAAATATTAGGTTCTATTGATAAAGCAATAAAATCAAGTTTAACACTTCGCTCAAAGAAAGAACTTATTGATGGATTTATCTCAAAAATAAATGCTAATACAGATGTAATGAAAGATTGGAGTAAATTTGTAAGAGAACAAGAAGAATCTGATTTGAAAAACTTAATATTAGAAGAAAATCTAAACGAAGAAGAAACAAGAAAATTTATTGAAAATTCTTTTAGAGATGGACAAGTTAAGACAACAGGAACCGATATAGAAAAGATTTTACCTCCTATGAGAAGATTTGGTGGTAGCAATAGAAACGAAAGAAAACAAACTATAATAGAAAGAATAATGAAATTCTTTGAAAAGTATTTTGGAATTGTTTAATATTATGGGGGTGAATAAATGTCAGTGGATGGAAACACTATAAAAGAATTAGAAAAATTGTTAAAAGCACCATATATACTTTTAACTCTTGCTTTATGTAGTGGCTTATTGTTATTTTTACCAGATTTTATAGTAAAGAAAATGTATCTATTAGACTTCAGAGATAAATTCGGTGGAATAATAGGTGTTATATTTCTAATTAGCCTTTGTTTATTATTAACTTTACTATGTACTAAGATATATTCTTATGCACGAACAATTACGAAAAGAAAGAAAGACATAGCAAGAAGGAAAAAATATTTATTAAAGTTAGAAGAAAACAAAGCAAAAGTAATAAAAAATTTATTAAAAGCACCAACACATACTATGCCAATGCAATATAATAATGGAGTTACAATGGAACTTGTTAGTTATGGAGTGATTTCACAAGCCGGATCAACTCAGGCAATGGAGTTTGGTTATGATAATGAAATCATATTAAAATACTTTTTACAACCTTGGGTTGCAGAACTAATCAACAAAGATGAACAACTCAAAGAAAAATACAAGAAATCAAAATAGTCACTATGGTGGCTATTTTTTATGCTACGAATTACTGATTTATAGTTTACGAAAGTGGCAAAATACTACACAAAAGTAAAAAATATTACATTTAATGGCAAAAATATTGCTTTTCGCATAATTCGACAAAAATCGCAAAAATAATGTTGTATAATGTAATCGTACATATAGCAATGCCAGGCTGTGTGATATATGAAATTAATTATAGTAGTTTTGATAATTAAATAAGGACAATTAAAAGAAATAATTAAGCAGTACATATTTCTTTGACAACAAAAGAAGAAGATATATTACTGGTTAATTTTTCATAAGAGGGAGCAATACCTTACGCTATTACTCGTATAAAAATTAGGGCATTGATTTTTATAAGAAGTAGGAGTTGTTGCCCTTATGATTGTGAGAGTAGTTCTTATTTGTTTGTTAGAAATTGATAGAAGCGATTATATTCATAAAGGGGTATCTTTCGCTCATAAACGTAAAAAAACAAGAAAATTAAATAATGCAGTTTTGATTGACGCTAATAGTTTGACTCAAAATATGAGTTTGACTATTGGCGTCTTTTCTTTTTGTGTAAAACTTTTTAGGTGCAGAAGCCCACCAAAGTTCAAGTTTAAACGAAAAAAACTTGAATGGAGGAAAGAAAGATGGCAGAAAGCCCTAAAAGAAGAAAATGTAAGGATAACCCTTATACATTAAATCATATTGAAGAAAAAAATATTTATACAATTACATTTAAAGATGTTAAAGGACATATAAATAAAGTAGAAGTTAGTGAGGAAGTATACAGAGTTTTTGATAAGTTTGAACTACAAGATATTAAAGAATTGAATGAATATGATAGACATATCGAACATTCAGAAATATTTGAAAACAACCTTGAATCAAGAGCAAAGGAAAAGCCTTCAAGTTTGGAAGATGAGATTATAAAGAAATCTACATTTGACGAACTAAAAAAAGCAATAGAATTATTGCCAGAGGTTCAAAAAAGAAGAATTAAAAAATATTATTTTGAAGATAAAACAGAGCAGCAAATAGCAGAAGAAGAAAATGCTACACAACAATCAGTACATATTATTTTGGAAAGAGCATTAGAAAATTTAAAAAAATATTTAAAAATTAAAATTTAGTGTCTGTTATTTTGCATTTTAGTGAGGAAACAGGTGAAAGGGAGTTAATCCTTTTTCACCTGTTCCTTTTATTTTAGTGGAGCAGGATGTGTTCTTTGAAAATTTGATACACATTCATCAGATACTTTCCTGTTAGATTCAGCACTTTAACAAGTACGCTTGTCGGTCTATACTTGGTTATAAAATTAGGTAGCACCTAATTTGCGATTACATCTAACAGTATTAAAGATACTCCTGCATAGCCACAGACTCACGCAATGGGTGCAGCCCGGAGAGATCCTCGGGGAGGTGAAATTCCTGTGATATTGATTTAGCAAGTCAATAGTTTGATGAAATCCCGTACTGAGGGTATTAAGACAAATATCAGTTAAAACTAAAAAAATAAAAGAAATAAATATTATGAAAGTCAAGGTATTTATATGTACTTTGGCTTTTTTACATATTAAGGAGGAAATTTTAATGAAAAGAAAAAATTATAAAGTAAAAGTTAAATTGATATTTGAAACAACTATGGATCATTCACAAACAAGTATGCAAAAGGCACAAGAAGATGTTAATCGTGTTTTAACAGATTATTTAAAAGATAAGAAGTTAAACATTTTAAATCTATTTAATGATAGACCACCACGCATTATATATAAAGTTGAAAAGAAAGATGATTAAATCAGATATAAAAAAAGGAGATATTTATTATGC
>CAYYTE010000055.1:0-6851 GCA_964474685.1 uncultured Staphylococcaceae bacterium
TAGCAATTGCTTTATCTCATGATGCAAGACTCTTTATTCTTGATGAACCGACGAGTGGACTAGACCCGATATCTCGTGATGAAATATTAGAGATATTTTTAGGACTTGTAAAAGATAAGAAAAGAAGTATTTTGTTTTCAACTCATATCACCTCGGATTTAGATAAATGTGCAACAAATATCACATATATTAAAAAGGGAAAAATGATTGGAAGTAATAAAAAAGATGCTTTCATTGATAGTTATCGTTTAGTAAAAGGTGATATTGACAAGTTCTCAGAGTTGCAAATAAGTAAAATGATTAGTTCTAAAAAAGATGATAAAAGTCTATCCGGTCTTATCAAAAAGAGGATATATTATTTTTTGATGGGATGAATGTTTTATCTGTTGATTTAGAGACTATTATGATATATGAAGAAAGGGAGCATAATTATGAAGAATCTATTATATAAGGAATTAAAATTAATTGTGCATCCAATGGTGATATTCTTTTGTTTATTTGGAGTTATGTTATTAATTCCAACTTATCCTTATCTTGTTGCTTTTATCTATACACTAATATCCTTTACTTTTATCTTTATCGGTGGAAGAGAAAATAATGATATGTATTATACTTGTATTCTACCCGTCCGAAAAAAAGATGTTGTTAAATCTCGATTTGTAACGATTGTTTTAATTGAACTTGCAACTATTCTGATTTCAATTCCATTTGCCTTTCTTTCAAAATCCATCAATGAATCATTAATTGCAAAAGGAGATGCTTCTGGAAACAGAATGTTTGTTGATGCTAATTTTACTTTGTATGCTATGGTATTTATTCTTTATGGATTGTTTAATTTTTTCTTTACAACAAAGTTTTACAAAACCGCTAAGAAATTGTTATCTTCATTTATAGTGTCTTCAATTGTTTTTTTGACATTCGGAGTTTTATTTGAGGTGCTTATACAAGTCATTCCTTCTCTTAAAATCATGCTTAGTACTTATAATAATTCATTTTTGTGGATGCGGTTGTTAATTCTTATTGGTGGTATATTAATATATGTTGGATTGAATGTTTTAAGCTATCGTATTTCAACGAAGGAATTTGAAAAGATAGATATATAAAATTTTACTAGGTATTCATTTGCAAGCATTTCTTTCTCTTACAAATCGGTTAAGAGAATGAAACCTACCTTTGCAATATACGTACCTAGTTTTTTTTGTCCTTTTGTTTCGTATTTGTGGTATAATAGAGAAAATAATATACGATTGGGAGTTACTATATGGTGAATAATAAAATGGTTCAAATTGGAACTGAGAAATCATTAATCCGTTTGTTATACGAAGAAGCAAGAAATGCTATTAAGTTAAAGGGCTCAGAGAATGTATTTGATTATACATTGGGGAATCCCAGTGTTCTTCCTCCAACAGAAATTAACTCCACTATTTGTAGTTTGGTTATGAATGAAGATGTAGCAGTTCATGGTTATACATCCAGTGCGGGACTAGTTACTACGAGAAAATGTATTGTAGATGATTTGAATCGACGGTTTGATGTGTCGGAAAACGAAAACCTCGTTTATCTAACAGCGGGTGCCGCTGCCTCTTTAACAATTACTTTGAATGCTTTACTAAACCCTTTAGATGAAGTAATCGTTCTTGCCCCTTATTTTCCCGAATATAAAGTATTTATTGAAAAAGCGGGTGGAAAATGTGTAACTGTCGCAACTAACCCCAATACTTTTATGCCGCGTATCGATTTAATAAGAAATTCAATAAACTCGATGACGAAAGCAATTATAATTAACTCTCCGAATAATCCAACGGGGGTTTTATATGGCGAGGATGTTCTAAAAGAACTTGCCTCTTTATTAAAAGAAATGGAAATCAAATACTCTCATGATATATATCTAATTAGTGATGAACCTTACAGGGAGATTCTATTTGATTCACTAAAATATCCTTTTGTTACTAAGTATTATAATAATTCTATTATATGTTATTCTTTCAGCAAGTCCTTATCCTTACCAGGAGAAAGAATTGGATATATACTTGTTAGTAATTCTATGAATGATAAAGATACGCTCTATTGTGCTCTATGTGGTTCTGGAAGGGCTTTGGGTTTTGTTTGTGCTCCTTCTTTATTTCAATATGTATTAAAAACTTGTTGCACTCTCAAATCTGATGTTACGATATATGAAAGAAATAAAAATGTTTTATATCAATATTTAATTCATTTAGGTTATCAAGTAATTAAGCCTGAAGGGACATTTTATTTATTTGTAAAATCACTTGAAGAAGATGCAAATAATTTTTCAAATGTATGCAAAAACTTTGGACTCTATTTAGTTCCAAGCGATTCGTTTGGTGTAAAAGGGTATGTAAGGATAGCATATTGTGTGAAAATGAAACAAATTGAGAACTCAAAAATTGCTTTTAAAAGGGTATATGATTATTACCATATAGGAGGTACGAATGAGTAAATTAAGTGAAGCTCGAATTAAAATTAATGAAATAGATAAACAAATGGCAAAATTATTTTGTGAAAGAATGGACTCATTAAATGATGTTGCTGAATATAAAAAAGAATATGCGCTTCCTGTTATGGATAACCAAAGAGAACAAGAGATTATTCAAAAGAATTTGTCGTATGTTGAAAACGATGCTTATAAAGATTACTATGTTGCATTTATGGATGCAATCCTAAAAACATCAAAGGATTATCAAAGATATCTTTTAGAAGGTATAAAAGTAGCTTATTGTGGGCTTGTTGGCTCTTTTTCCTATTTTGCTTGCATTCAAACATTTGGTAAAGGCGATTTTATTTCTTACAGTAGTTTTGATGAAGCATATAACGCTGTAAGATCTGGATTATGTGATACTTGCTTGTTACCTATTGAGAATAGCAATGCGGGGGACGTGGGTGAAGTGATGGATTTGATTTTCTCAGGGGATTTGTATATTAACCAAGTAATTGAACTTCCTGTTGAAGAATCACTTCTAATTCATAAAGAAGCAAATATTAAAGATATTAAAACTGTTTGGAGTCACCCACAAGCGCTTAGCCAGTGTAGTGATTATATTCAAAAACACCATTATGATGTGGTGGAATATTCAAACACCGCATTTGCTTGTGAAGCACTTTCAAAAACAAAAGATCTTACAATTGGTGTAATTGCTCATGAACAAAACGCTTTGATATATGGATTTAAATGTGTTGAAACAAGTATTAATACCAAGAAAAACAATACAACAAGATTTGGAGTTTTCTCAAAACATTTAAAACAAAATACGTCTAATAATATATTTGGGGATTATTCTATTCTTGTATTTACAGTTAAAAATGAAGCTGGGTCTTTGGCAATGGCTTTAGAGATAATTGGTCGTTATGGGTTTAATATGAGAAATTTAAGAAGTAGACCTATGAAAGATTTATTATGGAATTATTACTTTTATATAGAGATTGAAGGAAATGTAGAAACAACAAAAGGGAAACAAATGATGAATGAATTAAAAGAGATTTGTTCTTTATTACATCAAGTTGGGAGTTATTATTATCATATTAGTAAGTAGGTGATTTAATGATTTTAGCAGTGAATCAAGAAAATAAAGCATATAATATATATATAGAGTATGGATGTATTCAAGACATAAAAAGCAAAATTGACACCAATCGCAAGATACTATTAGTCACAGATGATGGAGTTCCATTTGCATATCTAAAAAGTGTATTGTCACAACTTCCTTTTGGCTTTTATGAAGTAATAAAACAAGGGGAGCAAAACAAAAATCTTTCAAATTATACACTTCTTATGAAGCGTTTAGTAAAAGAAGGATTTACGAGAAATGATGCGATTATTGCTATCGGTGGAGGAATGGTAGGAGATCTTGCTGGTTTTGTTGCCTCTACCTATATGCGAGGGATCGACTTTTATAATATCCCAACTACTCTTCTTGCTTGTGTCGATTCTTCTATCGGAGGAAAAACAGCAATCGATTTTGAGGATTATAAAAACGTCATTGGTTCTTTCTATTTTCCAAAGGCTGTTTTTATTGATACTTCCCTCTTAAAAACATTAAGTCAAAGGCAATTATCATCAGGTCTTGTTGAAGCTATTAAGATGGCTGCTACTTCCAATGGGCAATTATTTAATCGTATCTATAATTCCTTTGATTTGGAATCAGACTTAGATGATATTATTTATGAAGCCTTATTGATTAAGAAGAACATAGTTGAAAAAGACCCTTATGAAAAAAACATACGTAAAACTCTTAATTTTGGTCATACTTTTGGTCACGCTATTGAGAGCATTTCAAATATGTCTTATTATCATGGTGAATGCGTAGGACTAGGAATGCTGTATTTATGTAGTGATGATGTAAAAAAATTAATTATTCAAGTGTTAAATAAATATAAATTGCCAACGCTTTGTCCTTATAATATAAGTGAATTAATTCCCTATATTTATCATGATAAAAAAGCAAAGGGCGATAGGATTGATGTAGTGTATGTAGATAAGATTGGTGAGTGTCAAATCATTCAAATGGATATTCGTCAACTTGAGAATGAAAGATAGGTGAATATATATGCGAAATGTTTTAGGATCTAGTATCACTCTTACTTTATTTGGTGAAAGTCATAGCACATCCATTGGTGGAGTACTCGATGGACTCCCAAGTGGGATTAAAGTCAATTATGACGATATTAAAATGAATCTATCGAAAAGAAGACCTAATGAACCGTTTGAAACAAAAAGAATTGAAAATGATGATTTTGAAATCATTAGTGGATTAAACGATGGTTTTACTACGGGAGATCCTCTATGCTTAATTATAAAAAATGAAAATATTCGGTCAAATGATTATAGTGCTATGGGCGATTTAGCAAGGCCTTCTCATGCGGATTACGTAGCGGATGTTAAATATCATGGGTTTGAAAATAGAATGGGTGGTGGACATTTCTCTGGGCGAATTACTTCTGTCATTGTTGCTTTAGGATCTATTTGTTTACAAATTCTCGATGGGTTAAATATTCATATTGGCACCCACATTTATCAAATAGGTAGTGTTAAAGATCTGAATTATTCAATTACGAACATTGATTCTGAAATAAAAAGAATTAACTCTCTTTCATTTCCGGTGTTAACAGATTGTGAAACAAAGATGAAGCAAGAGATTGAACTTGTTTGTAAAAATATGGATTCCATTGGTGGGATTATTCAAACAGGAATTTCAAATATGCCTGTGGGAGTTGGTGAACCTTGGTTTTCTTCTGTTGAAGGTCAAATTAGTAATGCAATGTTCTCTATTGGTGGTATTAAAGGAATTGAGTTTGGTAAAGGTTTTGGTGGAGTAATTGATACAGGAATGAGTTTCAATGATAGTTTATATATCGATAATGATGTTGTAAAAACAAAAACGAATAATAATGGTGGCATTAATGGCGGTATATCAAATGGAATGCCAATTGTGTTTAATTGTTTTGTAAAACCCACTCCTTCTATCGGATTACCCCAACAAACAATTCATTTGAAAACAAAACAAGAAGACACATTAGTAATTCGTGGTCGTCATGATCCCGCAATTATTCGAAGAGTGGCTGTTGTTGCAACTGCACTTACTGGAATTGTTGTTTGTGATATGCTCTCAAGTCGCTTTGGTGTTGAGTATTTAAATAAGGAACTTAAATAGTATGGAATATGGGTTAATTGGGAAGACTTTAAAGCATAGTTTTTCAAAAGAAATTCATACTTCATTTAATAAGTATAAATATGAACTCATAGAACTTCCTGAAGAAGAACTACCTACTTTTTTGAAACATCGCTGTTTTAAAGGAATTAATGTTACAATTCCATATAAGGAAAAGGTAATACCGTACTTAGATTATGTATCTCCTGAAGCTTCATTAATTGGAGCGGTAAATACAATAGTAAATATTCATTCGAAATTATATGGATATAATACGGATTATACCGGTTTTTCTTGTTTATTAAAACATATCAATTGTGATATTCAAGACAAAACTATTGCTATTTTAGGAACCGGTGGTACCTCATTAACTACGAAAGCTGTATGTAAAGATTTAAAAGCTAAGAAAATCTATCGAATCAGTCGTAGAAAAAAAGATGATTCGAAAGATATATTATCCTATGAAGAATTAGATAATAAAAAACTTGATATAGATGTAATCATTAATGCAACTCCTTGTGGAATGTATCCGAATAATGATGAAATTAATCATTTTATTGAAATATCTTCATTCTTAAATGTTGAAGATATTATAGATGTTGTTTATAATCCGCTACGTACCAATTTAGTGTTAGATGGAAAGAAAGAAAACATTTGTTCTATCGGCGGTTTATATATGCTTATTTGTCAAGCGGTTGCATCTAAATGCTTATTTTTAAATGAACCCCTTGATGAACAATTGATTCAAAATCTTAGTAATGAGTATTATAAACAGTTGTTTAAAACAAAAGAAAACATTGTATTAATTGGGATGCCATCCTCTGGGAAATCAACTCTAGGAGCAAACCTTGCTAAAAGAATCAATAGAGCATTTTATGATTCGGATTCTGAGATTGAAAAAGAAACGAATGATAAAATTTTTCATATAATTCAAACAAAAGGAATATCTTATTTTCGCGAATTAGAAAGAAATACAATTGCAAGATTATCCAAACTAACAGGTTGTGTAATTGCAACGGGTGGAGGAACAATACTTGATAATACCAACGTTCAATCGTTAAAACAAAATGGGAAATTATATTTTTTAAATCGTTCCCTTGAATTTCTATCCCCTACAAATACACGTCCCTTATCGAGTAGTTTTGAATCGCTTGCTCAACTATATAACACTCGGTTACCTATTTA
>CAYYTE010000056.1:0-6741 GCA_964474685.1 uncultured Staphylococcaceae bacterium
AAGTTTTACAAATTCAACAAACATATCAAGAAAAAATTCTTGCTATTACTACTTCCCAAACGATAGTTAATCCAGATGTAACATATAATTCAACTTCCGAAAAAATAGTGAGTAAATTCAATGAATTTTATACTACGGACAAGAAATTTTCTTTTTATAAAGATGCAGGTCAATTTATTATTGAAAATTATATTAATTATAATGTAGTTGCGGGAGATCCCGAAAAGAAAAAAACAAAGGAAGAATGGTTAAAAAATTATCATTGTGCAACCATATCAAACGATGCAACAATTTATTTGAATTATTTAAATAATGCAACTGAATGTTGGAGTGATACATTAACAGAAGACGAAAAAACCGAGATAGTAAGTGTTTTAGCTGGTACGAGCGGGTCTTCTTGCACAAATACAAACTATGTTGAAAAGAAAGCGAAGTTTTTAAAATCTATTCCTGAATCCAATAATATTTACGAAATTGTAGCCGCATTTATTGTGAGCGCAGAAGAAAGACTGAAAGAAGCGGAACCACTTGTGTTCCACCACGCTTCATTTGGCGATTTTATGAAGAATTTCTTCAATAATTTATTTGTATTCCCTATTGGTTGGCTTCTTTATATTATATCAAAATTATTTGGTGGTTATTATATCGTAGGTTTGTTTATTACAACTATTTTGGTACGTACAATCGGATGGCCAATTTATGCTAAAAGCAATGATATGTCTTTAAAAATGGGTCTAATGCAACCAGAACTAAATAGCGTTCAAGAAAAGTATGCCACAAGAAAAGATCCTGATTCTCAAAGAATGATGCAAATGGAACAAGCGCAACTCTATAAAAAATACGGAGTAGGACTTGGCGGCTGTATTATGCCTTTATTACAATTTCCAATCTTCTTGTCAATCTATAATGCAGTACAAAAACTTCCATATACTGTTTCTATCCCAAATACAATCTACACAAATAACTGGGCAAATGAAGTAAAACCATATGTTTTTGGTATTAATCTATTTGAAGATAGAACAGGTGGAAAAGAACCTTATCAATTAATTGGTGTAATTGTTCTCATTGTATTGGTAGTTGGAACTCAATTTTTAGCAAACTGGTTAAGTCAATTACAACAAAAGAAGACACAAGCGAAAACTCAAGAAGATGTTCCTGCTTATCGTAGACAAGCATACAACCAAAGTAAAAGTTCAGCCGGCAATTCCATGAAAATAATGATGTATGTGATGATGGCAATGATGGGTATGTTTGTATGGACGAGTAAGGCCGGATTAGGTATTTACTGGTTAATTGGTAACTTATTTTCGATTTTCCAAATGATGGTAAATAACAAAACTAGTGCTAAAAGAATGGAAAAATTAAAAAATAAACGTAGAATTTAAAGCGAGGGATAATATGAAAGAAAAAATTTATGAAGGAAAATCACTAGAAGAAGTTGAAATTCTAGCACCTCAGGAATTAGGTGTATGTAAAGAGGATCTCTATTTCGATACTTTAGAAGAAAATAAAGTTCATGTTATGGTTTATGCTAATCCTGTTAAAAAGGGAAAAGACTTTTTAGAAGATTATTTAAAAAATGCGAATATACTAGGAATGGTTATTCGTCAAATGCGAGATAATATTGTCGAATATGATATAACAACGGATGACGCAAACGGAATTCTTATCGGTCACGATTCCAGAACTCTTGCTTCGTTACAATATTTAACTTCCCTTGTCGTAAATCAATATTTTGATAGAGAGATAGAAAGTGGACTAATTGTAAAAGTAGATGTTGGTGATTATCGAAAAAAACGAGATGAACAACTCGAAAAACTAGCCGTAAGAATAGGACGTGAAGTTGCTCGAACAAAAACTCCTGTCAAGTTACGTTATATGAACGCATATGAAAGAAAAGTTATCCACAATAAGTTAACGGATTGGCATGATATTACTACTCATTCAGAAGGCTTAGAACCTCACCGTTATGTAGTTGTAGAAATGAAACCAAAACCAACAATTCAAAGTGCTCCTTTAGCGCCTGAACAAAACAATACTCCTACGGAATAAGAAAAGGGTGAGAATTCTCACCCTTTTTATAGTTGATTATAAATTATTTATTTATTTTTAGCCTTTTATAGATGA
This sequence comes from uncultured Staphylococcaceae bacterium, assembly GCA_964474685.1. Taxonomy (GTDB): domain Bacteria; phylum Bacillota_I; class Bacilli_A; order ML615J-28; family CAG-313; genus UBA1737. The sequence continues at coordinate 2,128 of CAYYTE010000056.1, forward strand.
TTTTCGAGGATTTAATTTGAAATATAAAAAGAAAAAGGAATACCGGATAAGTATTCCTTTTTACATGAAACGAGAATTGAATAAAAATTAAGGATCTCTTCGTAACAGGTAGGAGTTCTACTACAAAGAGCAAATTTAGTATAACATAATCAATGAGTGTTTTCTATAATTTATATTTTGAAAATGTTTACACATTTTATGTATTTCTATTTTTTGTAATTTAAGAATTATTTTGTTATAATATAATTATTAAAGAAAGGAACTTCGTTTATGAATAGGTTATATGATGAAGATACTATTGTAGGGATATCAACCGCACAACAAGAAGGAGCGATTTCTATTATTCGAATAAGTGGCGAAAACAGTATTGTAATTGTAAATAAAATTTTTAAAGGTTGCGATTTAAGAAGTGTTCCATCTCATACAATTCATTATGGACATATTATCGATTTAAACACGAAAGAAGTTATTGATGAAGTATTAATAAGTGTTTTTTTAGCACCTAAGACATATACAAAAGAAAATATTGTTGAGATTAACACACATGGAGGAATTTTCGTAACAAATTCTGTTTATGAACAGGTGGTTCTATGTGGTGCAAGGCCTAGTGAACCTGGAGAGTTTACTAAACGAGCCTTCTTAAATGGTAGAATTGATTTAACCCAAGCGGAAGCAGTAATGGACGTTATCGAAAGCGAAAATAAAAGTTCCCTTAGAATGGCGAATCACGCTTTACAAGGGGATGTTCAATTAAAAGTGAAAGAACTTAAAGAGACGCTTATTGAGCAAATCTCTCTAATTTCTGCTTCCATTGATTATCCAGAGTACTATGATTGTGATTCTTTATCTAAAGGGCAAATTATGCCTGAAATCGATAAGATTATAAATGAAATTGGTAAAATTATCCAAGCATCGAAAAGTGCTGTATTTATTAAGAATGGGGTTAATACGGCGATTGTTGGAAAACCAAACGTAGGGAAAAGCAGTTTGCTTAACTTACTTTTAGGTGAAAATAGGGCGATTGTTACTCCAATACCAGGTACAACAAGAGATACGATAGAAGCAAAGATTAATCTTTTAAATGTTACGCTCAATCTTGTTGATACAGCGGGAGTTCACCAAACTTTAGATATCGTTGAAAATATAGGAATTCAAAAGACTCTAGAAGCAATTGAAAAAGCCGACTTAGTATTGTTTGTTGTTGACGGCAGTTCGAATTGGACGTTAGATGATGAAGAAATTTTTAAACATCTAGAAAATAAAAAGTATATTATAATTGAAAACAAAAATGACTTACCTAAAGTTTTACAAAAAAAGTTTACCGGTCCTGTTGTTTCAATATGTGCTAATTCAAAAAATGATATAGGATTAATTAATGATGCAATTGAAAAAACGATACAACTAGATAAAATATTCTCAACCGATATTACATATGTAAGTAATGCCCGTCAGTTAAAAAAATTAAATGATGCGTTAAATTGTTTGAAAGAAGCAAAAAAAGAAATTAATGAAAATGTATTTTTAGATGTGGTAGAACTTAGCCTTCACGAAGCTTGGAATTCTTTATCAGAAATCACAGATGTTGTATCAAATGAGCAATTCTTAGATGAATTATTCTCACGATTTTGCTTGGGTAAATAAATCGCTTGACAAGAGATTTATTGTAGTATATAATATAAATAGCTATGAAGAGAAAAAGTATGTATTGGCTGAATTTTAGGGATTTGAGGGTTCGTGAAACTCAAACAGGCAATATTGAAAACAACGACTCTGAGCTGGTAGAAGAAAGTATTATGCCGTAGAACTACCCGTATTCTTGCGAACAAGAGAAAAAGAGTGTTTAATAATTTGCTTTAAACTAATTATTAAATAACTAAGGTGGTACCACGGATCACGATTTAAGTCCTAGTCGAATTCGTCCTTAGATGTCGGAAGATATCTAAGGACTTTTTATATACTTAAAGGAGGTATTAATAATGGATTTATTAATTCAAAAATTGATGGAAAATGCTACACAATACCTAGAAAAACAAGTTGTGTTAGAAGGGTGGGTTCGTAGCAACCGAAATCAGAAGGAATTTGGTTTTTTAAACATAAACGATGGGTCAACACTGTCCGGTATTCAAGTTGTTTATGAGAGTACACTAGATAATTTTATAGAAGTATCTAAAATTCGCGTAGGCAGCTCTATTAAAGTAGAGGGAATTCTTTGTAAATCTCAAAACGAAAAACAACCCTATGAATTAAAAGCTTTAAGCGTTTCATTAGAAGGAGATGTTACAGATGATTATCCCATTCAACCGAAACGCCATACAATGGAATTTTTGCGTGGTGTAGCACACTTACGACCACGAACAAACTTATTTGAAGCTTGTTTTAAAATTCGTAGCGAATTAGCCTTTGCTATTCATGAGTATTTGCACAGTGAAGGTTTTGTATATTTTCACGCACCAATCATTACTTCTTCCGACTGTGAAGGTGCAGGAGAAATGTTTCAAGTTACAACACTTGACTTAAATCGAGTAGCAAGTAGCAAGGAAGTAGATTATTCTAAAGATTTCTTTGGCAAAGAAACAAACTTAACTGTAAGTGGGCAGCTAGAAGCAGAGGCGTTTGCTCTTGCTTTAGGGAGGGTTTATACTTTCGGGCCTACTTTCCGTGCTGAAAACTCGAATACGACTCGTCATGCTTCTGAATTTTGGATGATTGAGCCTGAAATTGCCTTTGCAGACCTTGAAGAAGACATGGAAATTATGGAATCAATGTTAAAATCAATTGTGAAGTATGTACTTGATCATAACCCCGAAGAAATGAATTTCTTTGACAAGTTTGTTTCGCCAGGTAAATTAAAACAATTACAAGCTTTGTTACAATCTCATTTTGCTCGTTGTACTCATGAAGAAGCAATAACAATCTTAAAGAAATCCAATGTCAAGTTTGAACACTCTCCTGAATATGGAGAAGATTTAGCAACTGAGCATGAGAAATACTTAACAGATGTTCATTTTCATGGCCCCGTATTTGTTACAAATTGGCCAAAAGCTATAAAGGCGTTCTATATGAGATTAAATGAGGATCAAGAAACTGTTGCGGCTGTTGATTTGCTTGTTCCGGGTGCAGGTGAACTTTGTGGAGGTTCTCAAAGAGAAGAGAGACTTGAACATTTATTAAAGAGAATGGAAGAATTAAAGATGGATGCAAACTCGATGAGTTGGTATTTAGATTTAAGAAAGTATGGAAGTGTAAGACATTCCGGCTTTGGTATGGGGTTTGAAAGACTTATTATGTATATAACAGGAGTAGAGAATATTCGTGATGTTATTCCTTTTCCTAGAACTCCTAAAAATTGTGAATTTTAATAAAAAAAGGATGAACTCTATTGAATTCATCCTTTTAGTTTGTTATTTTTTTGAAGTAACTTGTTTTTTCTTTTTATTTGATGTACTTACTTCTTCATCATCTTGCCATATAAAATAGAATAATACACCCAAAACACCAGAGATAACAAAGGCAATTGCGCCATGAAGTAATAAACGTTTCCAGATGTAACGACCCATCGGTGCTTTATAGAAATCTAAACTATAGCCTTTGTAACATTTGCCGTTTGCTTTAAAGTCTTCAACTTTTTCAACACCATTGAATGTTCCTTCAACTACTTTTGTAATTTCAGTGTCGCCGCCATCTTCATCTGAGGCGTTGTCTTCATAATAGATTGCAAATGTCAATCCTTCTGTACAATCATTAAAATTATATTCGTTTGTAGAATTCTTTTTCATTGTATATTGATAAGCATAATGGTTTTCTACTGCTTTTTCAGCATCTTGAGCATTATTATCATATATATAACAATTTGTTGTAGCACTAGTTTGCGTGTTTTGATGGGAATACTTATAAACAGAAGGTGTTGTTCCACCACCAGCTCCTAAATCTCCATCTGTTGATTGAATTGCTGCATATAGATAATTTAGCGCATCATCACCTGTAAGAGTAACATTTGGATGTGCAAGAAGGTAATCTTTGATAGCAGCTTTTGGCAATACTTTTCCTGTTTCTGGATTAACAGTAGCTTCAGTAGCTTTACCAGTTCCTTTTACAAATACAAAATAGTACTTCTCGGGGCTGAAATCTTTGTTTTTATAATAAATATCAGACATAAAGAACTGATATTGCATTGCCCATGTTTCATCATCGCCATAATTGGCAACACCAAACATAGTTAATGAGAATTTTGTTCCTTTTAATACACCATTTTCATCTATATACATATTATCTGTTTTTGTAGAAGCGGTGTTTCCAATTAACTCACCTTTAGGCGTACGATAAGTTAAAGTGCCAGGATTTTGTTGATAATAATCATTCGACCATTTTGCTGCATTCTCAATTAATGTAGAAGTAGAAATGTCCGCATGATCATCTTCATGAAAGTACCCATTTAAAAAAGCTACTTTATTGTCTTGCCAGTTGTAATAAGAATAAAGTACGATGCCTGTTGTAGCACCAACGACAATAAATAGTGATATTAAAAAGGGAATAAGCCTAAATTTTGTTTGTTTTTTCACTTTTAGAGGCCTCCTAAGTAAATTTTTTCCTTTTATCTTTTGTATTATACCATAT
>CAYYTE010000057.1:0-6591 GCA_964474685.1 uncultured Staphylococcaceae bacterium
GAATAGTTCTTTAAAATTGCAAAAATGTTGTTTTAATGATACAATAAACTTAATGAGGTGACTATATGTTTCGAATCTTAGTTGTTGAGGATGATATTAGGTTTCAACAATTGTTGAAAACAGTATTATCTAAAAATGGATATAATGTGGGATGTTGTGATAATGCTCAAGATGGACTAGAATTATTCCACCAGACAGTATTTGATTTAGTAATATCTGATGTAATGATGCCAAATATTGATGGCTTTGAGTTTGTTTCTTCTCTAAGAGAGATTAATAAGCAATTGCCTATTCTTTTTGTCACTGCACTTGATTCTTTTGTGGATAAGCAAAGAGGGTTTGAATTAGGCATTGATGATTATATGGTTAAACCCGTTGATTTAAATGAGTTGGTATTGAGAGTTAAGGCTTTATTAAGAAGATCCCAAATCGTTACCGAACATCAATTAATCGTTGGCTTAACTACTTTGGATTATGATAATTTAACAGTTTCTAGAAACAATTCAAAATTAGAATTACCTCAAAAGGAATTTTATATTCTTTATAAACTACTATCGAATCCAGATAAGATATTTACAAGAGCACAGCTTATGGATGAGTTTTGGGGTGCTTATACAGATTCAATTGATCGAACAATTGATGTTCATATTACAAGATTAAGAGATAAATTTAAAGAAAATCCTGACTTTGAAATTTTAACAATACGTGGACTTGGTTATAAGGCGGTATATGGTGATGAAAAAACGAAATAAGTTATTTGGAAATTTATTATTCCGCCTGGTATTATTTATTGTCATCATATTAGTATTAACTTTTCTATTAGCATTTTTATTAAGCTTCTCCTTAATTCGATTTGAGTTTGTACAAAGAGAGACGTTATACCCAATTCCCATTATTCTTATATTCATTGTCAGTTTGATTATGGGTACTATCTTAGCATTTGTTATATTACATATATTTTTAAAACCAATGGTTTCTATGTACGAACAGACAAAAGAGATTTCACAAGGGAATTTCAACTTAGAACCTATTGAAACTAAATCTGATGGTGAATATGATGAGATGGACGCATTTATACTTAGTTTTAATCATATGGTGAAAGAACTTCGTTCAAATGAATTATTGAAAAACGACTTCATCGCTAATGTCTCTCATGAATTTAAAACTCCTTTAGCAACCATAGAAGGTTGTGCTACAATGCTACAAGATAAAGATATCACAGAAGTTGATAAAACAAACTATATACAAATGATATGCGAGGCAACAAGGGAGATGTCTAGTTTGACAAGTAATATTCTAAGGTTAAACAAATTAGATAATCAAAAAATACAGCTTCAAATTTCTACTTTTTCACTAGATGAATTAATTCGTCAAGTAATTCTAACACAAGAAGTTAAATGGACAAAGAAGAATTTAGACCTTGACCTTCATTTAGAACATATTGATATTTCTTGTGATAGGGATTTATTAACAGAAGTTTGGTTTAATCTTATCTCAAACGCAATAAAGTTTAATAAGGATGGTGGTTTTTTAAGGGTTTATTTAAAGCAGGACCATCATACGAAGAATGTAATAATTAAAATTGCAGATTCTGGTGTCGGAATGACACAAGAAACAATGTCACATATCTTTGATAAATTTTATCAAGGAGATGTTTCACATAATCGAGAAGGAAATGGGTTAGGGCTTACCCTTACGAAGAAGATTCTAATAATCTTAAATGCTAAAATTCAAGTTGAGAGTAAGGTTGGAGTTGGAACGGTTTTTACAGTAACATTACCAAATATTTATACAAAACTTGAAAATAATGATTAAGTTAACATTGAGTTAATATTGGTTTGATAAAATATACTTGTAAACCGAAAACGATTTATCTTATTAAACATAACGCTCTCTCTTAGCATGAATGAAAGCACCCAATAGTATAACCTCTGCCGATGGTACTTTCTCCGTATTTTATTCGTGTTAGTTATGTTTTTAAAGGAGCAAGAAGAAGAATGCATTGCATTACTTCTTCTTGTTTTCTTTTTCATTTTGGAAAAAGTAATTTCCTCTTAGAACGTTTTCATAAGAATGGATGAGCAAACTTTTTGCGATATATTAATTCGAGGCGTATAATTATACTATAAATCAAAAAGAAGAAAAGATAGGATGCATTTTTGCATGTCCTTGAGCATAATTATGACTTGCATCTAGCACCATAATTATCGGCTAGTTGCTTGTAAGAGTAGTCATTGTTTATTAATTTTTTAATAAACTGGATACTTTTTTCGAACCTAACTAGAGGATATGGAATGTACCGTATCCTCTAGTTTTTTGTTTGAAGGAGAAAAATATGAAAAAACTTTTATTTATTATGTTAGCATTTGTTTTGTTTGGTACAGTTACAGGTTGTAAAAAATCAGTAAGTGAAATTGATGAACTTGAGAGTCTTGTCGAGATTCCAGATCTAGATTTAGAGAGTAAGTATGATATTTCTAGTGGGTTGATTGAACAAGGTAAATTATATGTTGCTATTAGTAGTGATTATGCACCTTTTGAATTTGTTAATTTAACGAAAACTGGTCAAGATAAGTTTGTTGGCTCCGATGTTTATTTTGCTAAGTGCATTGCAAAAAGTTTTAATCTCGAATTGGTAATTAAACCAATGGCTTTTGGAAGTATTTTAACCTCGATTGATTCGAATAAAGCAGACATTGGAATATCTGGTTTTACCGCATCCCCAGAACGTCGTTTAAGTTATGGATTTAGTGATGCTTATTATGCGGAAGGGGAAGGGGACCAAACTTTACTTGTAAAAGCAAGCGATAAAGATAAATATACAAGTTTGGCTGATTTTGATAAATCCAGTGTTAAAGTTGCTGTTCAAACAGGTTCTGTACAACAAGGTCTTGTCGAAGCACAACTTCCTAATGCCAATAAAATATTAATTGATGATTTACAAAACGCAATCACTGCTCTCCAAAGCGGTTCTTATGATGCTATTGCTATGGCAATGACTCCCGCATTAACGGCTGTTCAATCAAAGAGTGACTTAAGTGTTTCTAGTGTATTATTTGAATGTGATAGTTTTAGTTTTTATGCACTTTGCAAAAAAGGAAACTCTGTTTTACTAGGTGGTGTTAATAAGGTTATTGCTGAACTTGATAAAACCAAAGTATATTCTACTTGGGTAAGTCAAGCAAATGCAATTTATACAAAACTTGGGAGCGATGCGGAAGAATTAGTGCCTGTGGATACAAATAAGTAAAATGGTAGATCAAATTAATAATTCAACAAAAATTAAAAATCAAGGATTAGTCATATTATTAATATTAATGTTATTTCTATTTTTAGTTTTTAGTGGCAAAAACAACGTTGTTGATGCAGCAACGCCCATTCATTTAAAATTAGATGCGACAACAGGTGGTACTGCAACAATTACGTATACAAATAGTGAAGGAATTGATGTATCTACAAATGATGTTACTTTTACATCCAAAACACAAATTCGTTTAACTGAGACTGCTATGGAAGGATACCGTTTTGTTTGTTGGACGTATGAAACAAAAAAGGGAACAATTTCGTATGATAATTCTATATTTGTTGTAACTCCTTCGTCTTCATATAATTTCGTAGCAGTCTTTTGTAAAACTGATGATGTAATCGTTCGTTTTTATAATTCACTTCAAGAGGATTCAACGAACTATTTGCTTTCTCTTCAAATCTTAAATGAGGATGTTACTATTAACACGCACTTTGATAAGCCAACCAAAAGAGGTTTTGCTTTGCAAGGATGGTCAACAAAAGATGGAACGGAAGTAACACTTTCAAGTATTAATAAGGATGTAGATTTAACACCCATATTTAATGCAACGGTATTTAGTATAGCGAAAGACTATTCCTTATTGTTTTTAAAAGGCTTAGGAATTACCCTTGCTTTGTCTATTGTTTCTGTGGTTTTAGCAATTGCTTTAGGTCTTGTTCTTTGCTTTATGCGAATATCCGGCAATCCTATTTTAAAATTCATATCTACCGCATATGTAGAAATTATACGTGGTATTCCTATTCTATTACAATTATTATTAATCTATACTATATTTCCAAGAATTTCAATAGGTTTTTTAAATACCGAAGTACTAGCTTGTCTTTGTGCATTGTTTATTAACTCAGGTGCCTATCAAGAAGAAATATATCGTGCTGGTATTGAGGCTGTTGATATTGGACAAAGTGAGGCCGGCCGTGCGCTTGGATTGTCAAAATTACAAGTACTATTTAAAATTGTATTGCCACAAGGAATAAAGAATAGTTTACCTTCTTTAGGAAATGAATTAATTGCGGTTATAAAAGAAACTTCACTCGCATCAACCGTTGATGCATCTATTGGTGAATTAATGAGTGTTAAGATTCAAATAACATCCTATACATTTAGTAATATTCCTCCATATATCGTAATTGCTATTATTTACTTTATAGTTACATTCTCCTTATCCAAGGGAGTAAGATTCATTGAAAGGAGATTAAAACTTCGTGAACAAAGATAAAAATCATATTATATTAGAATTAAGTAATATCCATAAACAATTTCATAAAACGAAGGTTTTAAATGGAATTTCTTTATCCATTGAAGAGGGACAAGTGATAAGCATTATTGGTCCTTCTGGAAGTGGAAAATCGACCTTACTTCGTTGTATAAATCTTCTTGAAAACCCTACGACTGGTGTTATTTTGTTTCACAATCAAGAGGTAATTCATAAATCGTATCAGATACAAAAGGAATTATATGAAGAGAAATACCCAAAGGTTCAATCTCTAAAAAAGAGTGATGAACAAGTAAAAGCATTGAAAGAGTTAAAGAACATTAAGAAGATTGAACAAAAACAATCCAAAAATTTAGAAAAAACTTTAGATGAATACCGAAGACATATAGGAATGGTGTTTCAACACTTTAATGTATTTAATAATCTTACTATTCTAGATAATATTACGCTTGCCCCTACCTTAACTAAGAAATTTACAAAAGAAGAAGCCACGGAAAAAGCAAAATCCCTTCTTGATTTTGTTGGTCTTTTAGATAAAGCAGAGATGTATCCTAAAAAACTAAGTGGTGGTGAAAAACAGCGTCTAGCTATTGTTCGAGCATTAGCAATGGAACCTGAGGTGATGTTGTTTGATGAACCCACAAGTGCATTAGATCCTGAAATGGTAAAAGATATTTTGAATTTAATTGAAAAAGTATCTAAGCTTGGAATGACCGTTGTGATTGTAACTCATGAGATGTCATTCGCAAAAAGAATTAGTGATGAGGTAATCTTTATGGATGAAGGAAAAGTTTGTGAATCTGGGACTCCAAGTGAAGTGTTTGATCATCCTAAAATGGATAGAACAAAAGAATTTTTAAGCAAAGTCTTATAATTATTAGAAACAGATTTATCTGTTTCTTTTTATTTTATTTTATTTAAAAAATACTTGACATTTGCTATTTATTCGTGTATACTATTGATATAAGATACTAATTAGTATTTAATCCTAATTAACGAGGGCGAGATATATGGTAGAAAGAAACACAATACAACAACAAATTGTTTTTGATAAAGTGGAAGAACTTTATTCGAAACATATTCATGCTACTGCGGATGAAATATTTCAAGCGATTAATTTGGAACACCCCACAATTAGTAGGGCAACTGTATATAGAAACCTAAATAAACTTGTTGCTACTGGTCAAGTGAATCGCATTGAGATACCGAATTCTGCGGATTGTTTTGACCTTGTTACAAAGACACATTATCACATGAAATGTATTAAATGTGGTCAAGTATCAGATGTTATTCTTCCCGAAGTCCCAAGTTTTATTCAATCTTTTAAGTCTATTCACGGGGATGAGATTACTGGTTTTGATATATTATTTAAAGGTATTTGCTCAAAGTGTAGAAAGAAACACAATTGAGAAATATATAAAGTGGTTGTGGACCACTTATAACCACAAGAAAGCGAGAATTAATTATGAGAAGTATTGCACAATTAGACCTTCAATATGCGCACAGATTTTATGGATTTAAAGGAGAGGCACAATATCTTCATGGCCATACGGGTCATTTGACAATTGAAGTTGAGGACACAATTAATGAAGGAGTGAACATGGTTTTCCCATGTAATGAGATTCAAAAGACTGCTTGGGATTTATTAAAGAATTTTGATCATGCTTTAATATTAAGAGCTGATGATCCATTATTACCTGCTATTCTTGAAGTGTATGAAAAACAAGGAATTCTTCATGGTGCTCCAACAAACAAGATGAAGGGCGTTGCTTTTAAAACCGAACTAGCAACTGCATATCCAGATTGTAGATTAGTTGTTACGAAAGAAACAATGACAGTTGAGGGTATGATTAAAATTGTTTATGATTTATTAAAAGATAAATTAAACATTGCTAAAATCACTTTTACAAGTGGTGTGAATGCAGCAACACAAGAGTATGAACCTGTAGGAACAATTGAACGTTGCCCACTATGTGGAATTGCACTTGATGAGAACGGCGTATGCCCTAAGTGTGGATATCGTAAACCTCAGAAATAACAATTTATTGTCCTTTTAAAAAAGCTCTTATTA
>CAYYTE010000058.1:0-6482 GCA_964474685.1 uncultured Staphylococcaceae bacterium
CTCGAATCATCGATTGTAGAGAGGATTCTAAATTAAAGTTATTAATTAATAGACTAACGTGCTTTGTGTGGTATAAAATTAAACACGAGAAACTCCATTAAACATGAATTGTCTAAAGAAATAATTTTATCATAGGAGTTTCCTTTAATGCTTCAGAAAAACACTTAAATAAATTTACAAAACATATTTTACACTATCTGATAAAATACCTCCACTGATATTTAATCATATTTATTTCAATTTTGTCCTACTATTAGGGCAATATCATAAAATAGTTATAAAAAAATAAAAATCTTTTAAAAAGGTATTGACAAACAATAATAAAGTGTTATAATATTATTAGCACTTAGTTACGAAGAGTGCTAATTACTATATTAAATTCTAGGAGGAATTAAAATGATTAGACCGTTATTTGATAATGTGTTACTTGAAAAAGAAAAAGTATCACAACAAACTACAAGTGGAATTATTTTATCCACAAAACAAGTAGAAACGAAGTATGGCTTTGTTGTAGCTATGGGAAGTGGAGAACTTCCAGATGGCAAGAAAATGAATATGCCATTTAAGATTGGTGACAAGGTATTATATAAGACCTATGGTGGACAAGAATTAAAAGAAGAAGATAAAGAGTATTTATTAATTAGTGCTGGAAGTATTCTAGCAGTTATTGAATAGGAGGAATAAATATGGCAAAGACTTTAAAATATGGTAAAGAAGCTCGTGAAGCAACAATTCGTGGAGTAGATAAACTTGCGGATGCTGTAAAAATCACATTAGGGCCTAAAGGAAGAAATGTTGTTCTTGAAAAAGAATATGGGTCACCATTAATTACAAATGATGGTGTTACAATTGCAAAAGAAGTTGAGTTAGAAGACCCATTTGAAAATATGGGTGCTAAACTTGTTTATGAAGTTGCAAATAATACGAATGATGAAGCAGGGGATGGTACTACTACCGCAACCTTACTTGCTCAATCGATGATTCATAGTGGAATTAAAGATGTAGATAAAGGAGCAAACCCTGTATTACTTCGTGAAGGTATTGAAATTGCTAGTAAAAAGGTAGCTGAAAGGCTACTTGCAAAATCAAAGAAAATTGAAAGCAAGAAAGATATTGCCTCTGTTGCAACGATTTCTTCAAGTTCTCCTGAAATTGGGAATTTGATTGCGGAAGCAATTGAAAAAGTTGGAAAAGATGGAATCATTAATGTTGATGAATCAAAGAGCTTTGAAACAAAACTAGAGATGACTGAAGGTCTTCGTTATGATAAGGGTTATATATCTCCTTATATGGTATCCGATGATTCAAAGTCACAAGTAGTTTTAGAGAACCCATTAATCCTGGTAACAGATTATAAGATTTCTTCTATACAAGAAATATTGCCTATTCTTGAAAAAGTTGTTCAAAATTCAAAACCTTTACTTATTATTGCGGATGATATTGAAAATGATGCTGTTAATACATTAATTGTCAATAAGCTTCGTGGTACATTTAATGTAGTGGCCACTAAAGCACCTGGATTTGGTGATAGTGAACGTGAGAATTTAGGTGATATTGCAACCTTCGTTGGTGCTAAGTTCTATTCTAAGGATTTAGTAATGAACTTAAAAGATATGCAATATGAAGAACTTGGTACTTGCAAAAAGGTAATTATTACAAAAGATAATACAACTATAATTGAAGGTGCTGGTGATAAAGAATTAGTTAAATCTCATGTTAATGAGATAAAAGCTCGTATTGCTGAAACTACTTCTGAATATGACAAGAAACGTCTTCAAGAACGTGTTGCTAAGTTAACTGGTGGAGTTGCTTTAATCAAAGTTGGAGCAATGACTGAAACTGAACTTAAAGATAAAAAGTTAAGATTAGAAGATGCTTTGAACGCTACTCGTGCCGCAATCGCTGAAGGTATTGTTATTGGTGGTGGAGTTGCATTAGTAGATATATATAAAGAAGTAAAAGATGAAATTAAGAGTGATGTTACTGATGTAGAACGTGGTATTCACGTTGTGCTTGATTCTTTAACTGAACCTATGTATCAAATTGCTGAAAATGCAGGATTTGATGGAAAAGATATTCTTGAAAAACAAGCATTACAACCGATGAACTATGGATTTGATGCCAAAAATGGTGTCTTTGTTGATATGTTAAAAGAAGGTATTGTAGACCCAACTAAGGTTACAAGAACTGCTTTATTAAATGCCGCATCCATTGCAGGATTATTCATTACAACTGAAGTAGCAATAGCAACAAAGAAAGAAAAACCTATGGTTCCACCTGCACCCCAACCTGGGATGTATGATTAATTAAGTTAAATATATTCTATAAATAATTCAGATAAGGAGGAATTATTATGAGTAGAAATCATTATTTAGTAAATCGTGATTATGAGTTAGGAGATCCATTCTTTAGAGATTTCTTCGCAATCCCGTTTGGCGAAGAAAAGCATGACAATCATGTGATGAAAGCAGATGTAAAAGATGAAGGAGACCATTATCTTGTTGAAATTGATGTTCCTTCTATAAAGAAAGAAGATATCAAGTTATCATTAAAAGATGGCTTCTTAACCGTTTCTGCAAAACAAGAGTCTTCAAACGACAAGAAAGATTCTGAAGGTCACTATATTCGTCGTGAGAGATTCTCAGGAAGTTATTCAAGGTCTTTTGATGTTGGTGAGAATGTTTCTGAAAAGGATATTCAAGCAAAACTAGAAAATGGTACTTTGAAACTTACAATTGCAAAAGTAAAAGAAGTCGAAACACCCACTGAGAAATTAATTAGCATTCAATAATTCAATGTTAATTAGTTAATACTATTTCCCCTCTAAAAAAACTCTTAAGGATATCCTTAAGAGCTTTTTTTTATAGTTGTTCTAGTTTTGGAAGATTTACTTGTTTTTCTTTTAGTTCTTTTGATTTTGTTAAACAAGCGAAAGACAAAATTGTACCTAAGATAATTGTGACAAGAGCAATGATAAGTTGATTTTGCAAGATTGAAGTATGAAGTAACTGTAAAGCTTCATCTGCAAGCTTTGTTTTATCCATCGATAGATAGGTAATAAAAGCGCCCATTCCTACTAAAAATAAAACATTTGAACAAAATAAGCAAGCGTAATTAAATTTTTGAGAAGAAGTAAGAGGAATACTTTTTTCTAATGGGACCAACGTTTTATCTGGATATTTAAATGAATAGAAAAGCGAATGAAGGTTAGCACCAATTACCATACAAGCGATAGTTGATACAAGCATATAAGGTAAATTGTAAACTATAAATGAATAGAATGCAGGAGCCATTCCTACGGGTGCATAATCAGCAAAGAATAATACGCCACTTAATCCATGACATACATAGCGCAAGAATCCGGCTAAAAGAATTGCTAGTTCAAAATAGAAAATTTTTCTTCCACTTTTTTTAAATAATCCACATATGCCGATTAAGGTAAAAGGAAGAGTGTAATCAAATAGAAAAGAACCCCAGTAGAAGGAATAACCATCGAGAATAAAATTTAATAGTCCATAACAAAGTCCTGCTAGAAAACTATATTTATAGCCATGCCTGAAACCAATTACCATTATTGGGAGCATAGCAATTGAGTAGGAGCCTCCTTGAGGCATTGTTAAAAATGGGATTACTTTTACAAGTAAATCAATAACAACTGCTAAGGCAATCATAACAGCTGTTTCGCATAATGCAATTAATTGTTTTTTCATAATTTCTCCTTAATAAAAAAAATTCTTTGGCAGGTAATCCAAAGAACGTAAGAATTCGATTTAAAAAGATATATATAACTATCTTTTAAAAATTGAAAAATTTTCCCTACGCTAGTATTACCTAGATCAGGTCATGGGTCGTTACATTGTAACCTCTCAGCTTTCGCTCCCCAAAATTTGACAATTAACATTATAGACTATTCATAGCTTTTTGTCAAATAATTCATACTATAAAGAAAAGAGACTCTTATCAAGTCTCTGATCTGTTTTATAGTGCACTATCTTGGAAGGTAACATCATTCCAATAATTCTTACCATCTATTTTAGAAGAAACAATATAACTATAGTCTTTTGAAACTCCTGTAAATTGTGGATAATTTGGATGTGCATATCCTGTAATTCTGGCATCATCTCGATTCCATCTCCAACAATCTACTCGGTCTGAGTGATTTCCTTCAATTGTATAAACATAGGTTTCATCGGAATAGATTACAAGTCCTGTATGGCTCCAACCACCACTTAAGAAGAAGATAATATCTCCTGTTACAGGTTTGTAGTCTTCTTTGACTCCCGTATAGATTTGTTCGGATGTTGTTTGGTCTAATACTTTAAAGTCTCTTATGAAATGCATAATTCCCTTTTGGCACGCCCAGGTCATTCCCGCATAGCATCCTTGAAATTTGCACATAACATCTTGAGATACGCCTGATTGATATAAACACCAAGAAACAAAGGTTGCACACCAGGGTTCTCCATCGTTATTGTACCATACACCATACTTGGTATGGTTACTTCCTACTTCCTCTGTCCCTTTTTCTTCTAGTGCCATATCAATGACTCTCGCAGGATAATCAACATCTTTTTTACCTATGCATTCAAATGTCATATTTACTTTATTTGTGGGGTGTAGTTTTTCACTAATAGTTACTACAATATACCCTTCGGTATTTGGATACATACTATGATTATCATTTAATGAGGCGTTTTCTTTGGGGGATACAATGAAATTATATAATGAGGTATCAAGTCCACCTAATAGTGATATCTTTACATCTTCGCCAATGGCAATAGAAGAACTTGTAGATGCTTCCATGATTAATATTTCATTTCTAGATCCTACTTCAACTACATAAGAGTTTGTTACATAGGAATCTAGCTTTGAAGTAAATGTAACTTGTGAACTCCCTTTTTTTAGCCCTGTAATCACATTATCTTTTATTGACACATTATCATTGTTTGTTGTAACAACAAAGTCATTTAAGGTTTTCTCTTTTAAACCGATATTATCAGATGAGAAAAATATGCTTTTTTTCATCCCAAAAGTAATGGATTGGCCAGTTTCTACATGGTTTGATGAAAAATAAAATGTAGGGGTAGAATCAAATATAGTAATATCAATGGTTTTTAATTCTGTTTTATTGTTCTTATTGATTATTGTTACTGTTGTTTTACCAAAGTTTACGGCTCTAAACTGAAGAGTAGTAGCATCCGTTAAAATTAAGATATCTGGGTTTGATATTTCGATATCTAACAGTGTATTATTTGTATAATTATCAATAGTTAATTGATATTTTTTACCTGATAAAAATTCATTTGTCTCAAAATGAGCATCGGGTATTCCGGTATTTACTACAGGATCATTCCCATCACCGGGATTGTCATTTGGGGTTGTATCATCTTTTTTACATCCAACAAAGAAAGAGATACATAGAATAATAAGTGTAAGTAAAAACTTTTTCATAATGTATTAAATCTCCTTTGTATTATTATACCATTTTTTGTATATTTTTTGTTGTAATAAAATATTTACATTTATTAGGCTTTTTTTAGTTGATTTTGATATAATAAATAAAGAGAAAAAAGGATGTTAATTATGATTAAATTATATCGATATTTAAAATATTATAAAAAAGAAGTGATATTTGGACCATTCTTTAAACTACTAGAAGCTATCTTAGAGTTGCTCATACCTTTTGTAATGACTAAATATATAATGGCTCATATGGATAAAGGGCCTTCCTTTATATTATATAGTGGTTTTATTTTAATATTGATTGGTTTGATTGGTTTGTTTTTTAGTTTGTGTTGTCAAAGAATGGCGAGTAGAGCATCACAAGGTTTTGGTACTAGAGTTCGGCATGATTTATTTAAACATATTCAAAGCCTTAGTTATAAAGAATTAGATAAAATCGCCGCATCGAGTTTACTTATGAGGATGTCGGATGATATTAACCAAGTACAAACTTCAGTTGCTATGCTTATTCGTTTGGTTGTGAGAGCACCTTTCTTAGTTGTTGGCGGTATCGTTATGTCTTATATTACTACTAAGAATATATATATCACTCTAATTTTTTTATTTACATCTATCTTAATTTCCATTGTTTCTTTTATTATTATGAAATCAAGTGTTCCTTCTTTAAAGAAATCGCAAGTTGGGCTCGACAGAGTAACTTGTATTACAAAAGAAAATATTGAAGGAGCAAGGGTAGTTCGGGCTTTCGGTAATGAAACTTATGAGAAGAATAAGTTTGAAGAAGAAACAAGAGGTTTAAAAAAACTGAATCTTTTTGTTTTTCGTCTATCGAGTTTACTTAATCCATTAACCTATATATTATTAAATCTTGGTATTATGGCGCTATTGTATTTTGGTGGCGTTTCTTTAGGTATATCGGGTAATGAGGCGATAGCCCTTGTTCAATATATGAATCAGATTCTGGTTGCATTATTAGTTGTTGCTAATTTAGTTGTAATTTTTACAAAAGCACAAGCATC
>CAYYTE010000059.1:0-6300 GCA_964474685.1 uncultured Staphylococcaceae bacterium
TATTTTTATGGGTTTTTCAACTTATTAGGTGTTGCACTTGAGTATTTAATTCAGGAATTATAGTATTCTAGAAATTATAAGTCATTTCGTTTGCACTTTAGGTATGGTTATGGTATACTATATAAGAATTAAATAGGTCGTGAAAAGAAGAAGTCCCACTTCTCACCTGATTAGCAAGGATATTTATCCTTTGGTGATAGGTAAAGAGTCATGAATATGCATAAATAAATGTATGTTATTATGAGCAGTGGGCGTATGCCTACTGTTTTTTTATTAGAAACTTTTCTCACCCATTTTACTTCAAATATACTTGGAGGTGAAAGTATTAGTAAAATCGTTGACAAAAAAGCTGATGGTTTAGTTAATGAAGGCATTAACGCAGAATCAGTTTTTGTAATTTCAGAAACCGGTGAACAATTAGGCAAGATGAGTAAATCAGATGCCATCAAACTTGCGTTTGAACATGGTCTGGACTTATTTTGTGTTGCACCGAACGCGGATGTTCCTGTTTGCAAATTTATGGATTATAGCAAATATCGCTATGATAAGATTAAAAGAGCAAAAGAAGCGCGTAAAAATCAAAAAACAGTTGAAACCAAAGAGGTTCGTTTAAGTCCTACCATTGATGTTGGTGATTTAAACACAAAGATTAAAGCTGCGTATAAGTTTTTATCTAATGGTGACAAAGTAAAAGTGAGTTGTCGTTTCCGTGGTAGAATGGTTGAACAAGCAGGAGTAACAAAAGGTTTATTCCTTCGTTTTGCTGAAACCTTAAAAGAAGTATCTGAAATTGATCAACAGCCTATCTTAGATGGTAAAAATATGACTATGCAATTGGTTCCAAACGCAACAGTAAAGAAAAAGTAGTAAGGAGAATTTATTATGCCAAAAATGAGAACACATGCTGGAATGAAAAAAAGATTCCACGTAACTGCAACCGGCGCAATCAAACGTTCGAAACCTGGGATTCGCCATTTAGCACCAGGAAAAACAAAAAATCAAAGACGACACCTTCGCAAATCTGGAACTATCTGTACAAGTGATAGAAAAAGAATCAGCGAACAGTTGAAACTAATGAAATAAGGAGGTCTGAATAATGGCAAGAGTTAAAGGCGGCTATGTCGCAAGAAGAAGACGTAAAAAAGTATTAAAGTTAGCTAAAGGCTTCTTTGGTTCAAAACATCGTTTATTTAAAGTAGCAAACCAACAAGTAATGAAGGGCGGAATGTATGCATTCCGTGACCGTCGTGTTAACAAACGTAACTTCCGTAAGTTATGGATTGTACGTATTAATGCGGCTGCTCGTTTACAAGGATTACGTTATGGTGAATTAATCCATGGCTTAAAACTTGCAAACATCGAAATGAATCGTAAAATGTTATCAGAGATTGCAATTAATGATCCAGCAACATTTACTTCACTTTGTGAAACTTGTAAGAAAGTTTTAAATAAATAGTCGTTTATTCGTCTGTTTTGTCCTATGTTTTGCATAGGACTTTTTTTAATAGTATGAATAAGAAATGTTCAGTGAAAAATCACATAGAATTCTTGCAAAATGGGTTGAAATGTGATAAAATAATTAAAAAGGAGATTTTTAAAATGAATTCATTAAAAGAAAAAGTAGTTATTATTACAGGTGCTAATGCGGGTGTTGGTGAAGAAACAGCTCGTTTATTTGGAGAAGCAGGAGCAAAACTTGTCATTTGTGCAAGACGTGTAGAGAAATTAGAAGCTGTTACAAAAGAATTAACTGAAAAAGGTGTTGAGGTTTTAGCAATTCCTACAGACATTTCCAAGATTGAAGATGTTAAAAATTTAATAAAGCAAACAATTGAGAAATTTGGAAAGTTAGATGTATTAGTAAATAATGCGGGAGTTTTAGATAAAGACCTAAATGCGATTAATCGTGTTGATTATGATGATTTATCTCATGTTATTGATATTAATGAAAAAGGTACAATTTATTGTATGTCTGAAGCATTAAAAGTAATGAAGAGTGGTGCATCTATTGTAAATATTGCTAGTGTTGCGGGAGTATATGGTTGTGGTGGTGCCGCATATGTTGCAACGAAAGCTGCTATTATTGGTGTTACAAAACATACTGCATATCGTTTTGCAAAAGAACAAATTCGTTGCAATGCAATTTGCCCAGGAAATATCACAACTACAATGTCTGCTTCATTAAATCCTCAAACATTAGATGTTCAAATGTTTACTTCTATGCAAAAACATAGTGATTTAACTGTAAGTCCTTGTAGTCCTTTAGATGTAGCGAAAGTTGCTTTATTCCTTGCTAGTGATGATTCTGCTCCAATTACGGGACAAGCAATTGTTACAGATTATGGCGCTGATCTATAGAATTTCTTAAAATACTATTTATTAGAAAAACTTTGGATGATATTTTTGCCAAAGTTTTTCTATTTTTTTTAAAAATAATAGAACTATGAATTTATGTATCAAAATGTATCAGTTAATTGATAAATTATGGTATAATGTTCTTATGTAAATAAACAATAGAATGCAAAAGGAAGTGATTTAATTATGTATAGTTTGTTTAAAGATAGCTTACTTGCTCCATCAAGAATACCCAATCATCTAAAAGATAAAAAAATTATTTTTTTCTTATTTACTTTGATCCTTATTATTTTTTATGCGCTTCCATCGATTATTAGTTTTAGTTTTCAAGGTGGAGTACAAAGCACTTATGTTGAGAATCTAGGGAATAATTTTTTAGTTGAAGACAAGGTGAATTATAAGCTTGAAAATAATGAATTAGTGTCTAAGACCAGTGATAAGACAGTATCTACTGTTTTTGTTGATGCTTTTGGAACTGTTTTTTCTTACCCGATTTTACTTATATTTGATGATTGTGAAGAAAGTGCAAATTACGAGGATACTTTCTATCTTGCAAAAGAGAAAGAATGTTTTAAAGGAAATCTTTATAGTAAAGTTTTACTTGTATCCTTTCATAAAAAAGATTTGCAGTTTGCTTTTGTTCAAAACTCTTTTGTTTCGCAGTCAAGTGGTTTGTTTCAAAGTCAAGTTTTAACAGATACTTCATCTTCTGATGATGTTAAAATCAACGTTTTATATAAAAAAACAATCAGTTATAGTACGCTAAATCTTTCAAATGTTGATTTCTCTTTAGGTAAAGCAAATTCTTCGAATTATGACTTTAAATTAGGATTATCAGGAATGGTGAATTCCCTCTTTCATACTTTCAAAGTTTCCTTTGGATGGGCAATTATTCTAGGAGTGATACTTGATAGTATAATTCATTTCTTTTTAAGTGTTTTAATCATCTCAGGGTTGTCATTTTTCCTTTATCGTATGTATCAAGTTTCTTTTAAAAATGTATTTAAAATTGTTATGATTGCTATGGGACCTACAGTAATATGTACCATTCTTGCTAGCTGTTTCAACCTGGCTTTACTCACTTATGTAGGAATGTTTATTACGATATTTTTCACTGTTCGTGCTATGAGGCAGATGAGTATTAATCCAAATAAAGAAGAATAGGAAGTGGTTTTATGCATTATGATCATCTAGAAATTGAGAAAAAATGGCAAAAGTATTGGGAAGATAACAAAACGTTTGAAACTCCTTTGGAGTCACCGAAACCTAAATACTATGTAATGGATATGTTTCCATATCCAAGTGGCGCTGGGCTTCATGTTGGACATCCTGAAGGTTATACCGCAACCGATATTATTGCTCGATATAAAAGAATGAATAACTTTAATGTTATGCACCCAATGGGTTGGGATGCTTTTGGCTTACCTGCTGAGCAATATGCTCTTCAAACAGGGCATGACCCGAAAGAGTTTACCTATGCAAATATTGCAAATTTTAAAAGACAAATTGAAAGTTTAGGTTTATCATATGATTGGTCTAGGGAAATTGCAACTTGTGATCCTCAGTATTATCACTGGACCCAATGGATTTTTAAAAGATTATATGAGCGGGGTCTTGCTGAATTAAAAGAGATTGAAGTAAACTGGTGTGAAGAACTTGGAACCGTTCTTGCAAATGAAGAAATACTAAATATTGATGGTAAAATGGTTTCCGAGCGTGGTCAGTTTCCGGTTGTAAAAAAACCGATGAAACAATGGGTATTGAAGATTACAAAGTATGCGGAAAGATTATTAAATGATTTGGATACACTCGATTGGCCTGAATCAATTAAAGAAATGCAAAGAAACTGGATTGGTAAATCTACAGGCGCTTATGTGACGTTTCAGGTGAAAGATAAAGACTGCAATTTTACAGTATTTACTACTAGACCTGACACCCTATTTGGAGCAACCTACTGTGTGTTGTCACCGGAGCATCCATTAGTTCAAGAGATAACTACGAAAGATAAATTAAAAGAAGTACAAGAATATATTACATTTGCTAAGAGTCAAACGGATTTAGATCGAACTGAATTAAATAAAGAAAAAACGGGTTGTTTTACGGGAAGTTATGCAATTAACCCTGTAAATGGCAAAGAGATTCCTATTTGGATTGCGGATTATGTATTGATTAGTTATGGAACAGGTGCGATTATGGCGGTTCCAGCTCATGATGATCGTGATTATGCATTTGCTAAGAAATTCGATTTAGACATTATTCCAGTGCTTGAAGGCGGAGATATCAAAGAAGCTGCTTTCACAGAAGATGGTGTTCATATTAACTCTGATTTTTTAAATGGCTTGAATAAACCAGATGCAATTGATAAAATAACAAAGTGGTTAGAAGTTCAACATATTGGTAAAAGTGCTGTAAATTATAAATTAAGAGATTGGATTTTCTCTCGTCAACGTTATTGGGGTGAACCTTTCCCTGTTATTCATTGGGATGATGGAACGACGGGTTTAATTCCTGATAATGAACTTCCTTTAACGCTTCCTGTTATTTTAAATATGAAACCATCGGGTACGGGTGAAAGCCCTCTTGCTACCGCAACTTCTTGGGTGAATGTTGTTCGTAGTGATGGTTGTAAGGGACGTCGTGAGACGAATACAATGCCTCAATGGGCTGGAAGTTGTTGGTACTATATTGGTTATTTATTAAAAACGAAAGATGGCTATTTGGATTTTGCTGATCCGAGTGTTCAAAAGAAGATAAGTAAATGGTTACCAGTTGACTTATATATTGGTGGTGCCGAACATGCGGTTTTACATTTGCTTTATGCTCGGTTTTGGCATAAGGTACTATATGATTGTGGGATTGTTGACACTATTGAACCTTTTCATAAATTATTTAATCAAGGTATGATATTAGGTACAGATAACAGAAAAATGTCAAAATCTTTTGGAAATGTTATAAATCCAGATGAGATTGTATTAAACTATGGAGCGGATACATTAAGAATTTACGAAATGTTTATGGGCCCTTTAGATGCTATGAAACCTTGGAGTACTACAGGCGTTGAAGGTAGTAGGAGATTCTTAGATAGAGTCTATCGTTTGTATACAGAAGTGGTTACGATTGATAATTCGAAAGAATCTTATGATGCACTTGAAAAACTCTATCACCAAACGGTTAAAAAAGTAACCGAAGATATTGAAGCTTTCCACTTTAATACCGCAATTTCACAACTTATGGTATTCACCAATGAACTATATAAAACTAAAGTTGCACCTCTTGAGTATTTAGAAGGATTTGTGAAAATGTTGTATCCATTTGCCCCCCATATGGGAGAGGAATTATGGAGTGTTTTAAAGCATACATCCTCTATTACGTATGAAGAATGGCCTAGTTTTACTCACTCATTAACGCTTGAAGAAAAGATAACTATGGTTGTACAAATCAATGGAAAAATTAGAGATAAAATTGAAGTAGATAGTTCTATATCCAATGATGAAATGAAAAAACTTGCTTTAGAAAGTCCTAAGATACAAAAACTATTAGAAGGATTAACTCCTAAGAAAGTTATAGTGATACCAAAGAAATTAGTATCTATTGTATTATAGTATGAATAAATTATGGGGATATGTTAAAAGATTATTTATTGAAGAAAATGAAAACTTTGGAGAGTTCTATCAGTTCTATTTAGGTTATCAAGTAATTTCTATTTTAATTCTATATGAGAATAAGGATATCGTTATTTTTCATCCAGTATTAAATAAGTTATTACAAACGAATCTTAATATTTCTTGGGTAAATAATATAGAAGAGTTATTAATTCACTGGGAAGAATTATTAAATGAGACAAATGAGGATTATTTCTTTATTGTTTTATAATTAATTTTAAACATTAAAAGGAGTTTGTTCGATACAAATTCCTTTTTTATTTTGTTTTTAAAATTTAATCTG
>CAYYTE010000060.1:0-5663 GCA_964474685.1 uncultured Staphylococcaceae bacterium
CAGCATACCTATATTCATCACCTAATTGATATACATTAATATTGTCTTTTATTAATCTTTCGTTCACTACTCTTCGAACATATGTTTGATAAATACAATCATCCGCAATTCTTTCCCAAG
Organism: uncultured Staphylococcaceae bacterium; assembly: GCA_964474685.1. Taxonomy (GTDB): domain Bacteria; phylum Bacillota_I; class Bacilli_A; order ML615J-28; family CAG-313; genus UBA1737. The sequence continues at coordinate 121 of CAYYTE010000060.1, forward strand.
TAAAATCTTGGTTTAATAAAGAATTACCATGAACTAATACCCCAACTAACTGACAAATTGCAGATCCTAAAGAGTTTGATGAAGTGTTCCACCCAGAATATCCCGATAGTTTTGAATAATCAATGTCATCTAATAATTCTTTGGTGCCACCATTAGGAAAATACAAATCAACTAAAATTACATTCTTTCCTAACTTTAAATATTGATTAATTCTTTTAATAAATTCTTTATACGAATCATCTTTTATTACAGGAATCATCGTAGGTTTTGATAAATCTAAATCACGATTGGCTTTTCCACCAAATAAAGCAAATACTGTATTACAATCATTTGCACTACTTGCTCTTTTTAACCCAATTGTATCCCACATTTTATTAAAATTATCTTTAAATATATGATCCTCAAATAAGTGAACGCGTTCCATCATCTCAGTACATGAATAATCGATAAACACACTCGTTTCAATAGGAGAACAATGATATATAATTTTGCCTAAAAGAACAAGCGCTCCCTCGTCGGTTCCATTGTAAAAATGAACAGAATCTTCTATTTTATTTAATAATATTACTTGATTAATACTCTCTTGTTCAATTTGTTGAATACCATAAGGCATAGAGTCTTCTTGTAACAACAGCATCGTATCCGCAATTCCTTCTATCACCCAAGAAATAAACTCTAGATTTAAAAAGTGTTTTACATTACGAGCTTTTAGATAAGAATCAAGTATTGAACTAGGAATAACTTCTTTCAGTTTATTTACTTGTTCTAAAGAATCAATATCTTTATAAAAATGATAATGCCCCATATAATAGGAGTAATCGTTAATCATTTTCCAATACTCCGCTTCTTTCGCATTATGAGCAGTAATGCTTGTTCTCATCAAAGTGTCAAATAAATATACTTTTACACCTTTGTTACGAAGTAACAAGTCTTTAATCTTATTCAGGAAAGGATTAATTACTTCTAATTCCTTATCTCCTTTTCTCGCTTGAACAAGACCCCCAAAACAAAGAGCATCGGTAGATAGAATCAAATAATCAAACTTAGAAATATATTGCTCTAACCAATTCAAAATAGCCTCAGGTTGTGCCCCTTTTTCAAGTGTTCCACAATATTCAATTGGTAGTAACATTACATTTACATCACTTATATGACCTAATTTACTAAGCCAATTGGTATTACATGGTCTACTGTCGATTGGGACAATTCCTATTGTTATCATAGCTCATCAATAGCCTTTCTAAACTCTTTTGTTTTTTGAATTACCATTGCCTCATCATTGGATGTGACAATTGCTCCAATCATAACGGCTTTTACGCCAATTTCATGAAGCAGTTTACAATCTTCAGGAACAACTTTATGTTGTGTAGGAAGAATTGTAGGCATAATTGCCTTTTTACATATTGCTTCATACCACAAACAATCTCTAGCACTAAGTCTCTCATCAGGTGATTCCACTTTTGAAAAGGCCATTTCAAGCATATCTACATATTTTGACTGTGCAATCTCTTCGATTTCAGGTAACGTATATGTAGGGTTCACTGAGAAGAACTTTGAAATACGTTTCTCAGTTAAGAGGCTTGCGGGCATATTTTCTGAATACAAGGATATAAAATCAAAACCTAAATCAATGATAGGTTCTACTAACTTCTCACATTCCCCCGCAATCGTTCCAGGAACAATACCAACAGGGACAGGAGAATCTTTTAATATCCTCTTAAAAGTTTCTATATTTTCTTCTAATGTTCCAAATTGGTGTTTACTTGCACCATGAAACACATTAATGTGTACTTTAATTGCATCCGCTCCGGCTTCCCATACCTTTTTAGCTAAATCATAGGAATCCCAAGGAAGACTTACAATCAAACACATCTTCTTTCTATTTAGTTGATCAATTAATCTTTCCATCTAATTGAACCTCTCTTTTTAATATTTTCTTTATATTTTTCTCCATACCTTTAGCAATCATCCAAAAGCCTATATCATTTGGGTGAATGGAATCAATGGTAAATTCGTCATACTTCTTTCCTAATAAAGTAGACCCATTGATATAATAAATATGATTATCCTTTTTTGATAAACTCTTTACTAAGTTCTTTTGATATAATCTCAATTCGTTTCTTCGAACACCTAAAGTATCTTTATTTAAATCATCAAACAAATATTTAATTCTTGAGACAATGACAATCGGTGTAATTGGGTGATTCTTTCTTATTGTTTCAATAAAGGACGGAAGAGTTTTTTCCATTTTACCATTCGTTCCCCCGTTGGCTTCATAATTAATAAAATACATAGTAACATCAGGAATACTTGACATAATTTCAGAAAATATATTTTCACCAAATGCATTACCCGAAAAGCCTAAATTAATAAACTCTGATTTAAATCTTCTACTAAGAATATTCGTATAGTTTAAGCCTGGTCTTGAACAACAACCACCTTGAGTTATTGAAGTACCATAAATTACCCACTTATTGTTTTTACTAATATCTTGGGTTGGTTTACGAATTGTAGCGTCAACATCGATTGCTATTCGAATATTTTTCACCTCATTATATAAGGGAAAATTAATTACAACGAGTTTATCTTCACTCGATAAATTATCGAATAATGTGTATTCAAATTCTTTTAATGCGGGATTAAATCTCGTAGTATCATAAAACAATAAATCATCATAATTATGTCCTACATAGCAATCAAACCCAACTTGAGCAACCGTTGTCATTCCCGATAATTGCGAATAATTCGGCACTATCGCATGTAAAACAAGCTTCTTTGAGTTGGTTATGAAATGAAGTTGTGCCCCTGTAGAGTGTTTACCTATCGCATAACACCTTTCAGATGCATTTTTTATTTCACTACTTAAAGAAATTGGAAGTCTTTCATAATTCTTATTCTCATTTAGCCAAGGTAACCCATAGATCTTACAATCGCAGTTTAACGGATCCACCCATCGCATATTTGAAATATCGGATGGATGAATGGCTAAGTATTCATCTTCTATCATTGATTGTCTTCTTTCCGACAATACTTATTACGAAATCGGAAACGATTTGCATGGAAATATTGTCTCGTATAAACAAATGCTCTCCCATTTTTTAAATAGGTCACACTACTCATATAAAGAGTCGGTTCACCTACAGATTGGTGCAAAATATCTGCTACTTTTTCACTTAAACTTCTCGCTTCAATTGAACTTTCAGAATTTCGAATTTTAAAGTTTAATGTTTGTTCAACAAAATCATAAAATGATTGTTTAAAATTATCTTCCTTGAGTACAGGATACATATTAATAGGTAAGTAGAGTCTTTCATATACTAAAGGAACATTATTACAGTTACGAAGACGTTCTACATAATAGATTTCGTCATCTTGAGCTAGTTGTAATCTTTTCGCAATTATTTCATCTGCACGTATCTTTTCAAAGTTTAATACGGTCGTATCAACTGGACCATCCCCAAGAAAAATCATTTCCTTAGAAAAACTAAAGTATGGTTTTTCTTGAGCTTCATTGTCCATTTCAATCTTGTTAAATGTCACAAAAGTACCACGACCTTTATGACGGTAAATATAACCATCAATCAATAAGTTATTAATTGCTTGACGAACAGTCATCCTTGATACTTTATATTTTGAACAAAGTTCGGTTTCCGAAGGAATCATATCACCTTGTTTTAAATGACCATCGAGAATTGCAACTCGTAAATCTTTTTCTATGACTTGATAAATTGGTATGCTGTTTGACATAATTCCTCCTAAGGATTATTTTCTGTTATTTGGGGCGATAGTTACACACTCGCCACCGAGTGCTGTATTTGTGATTCCTTCATTCGTAATAAGAAATGCATTCGTAAAATCCCCTAAGGAATTACTTCCAGATGGAGCACAAATACCAGTACAATACCTTTCAGTCATTGGTACTTTATATACAACTCCATCAATATTCCGGTATAAATAAACTTCCTTAAATATTGTTTTAACACTTGAAGCGTTAGTTGGTTGGGTAGGTTGGCCTTCATTATTGACTTGGTCTAAAGCACATACACGCTTAAATACCATTTTGTATTTTCCAGCCCCACTTGACTCAAAATCAGGAGATGTAAATACTTTGCTATACCCATCCGCTAAGTTGTAACTAGCACGTTTTGCAACATATTTTTCAATCGTTGTTTCTTTTAATAGTTCGATTCTTAATTGTAACTTATCATCAGATGCGGAATAGACACTCATACGAATGGTATCCCCAGGATAATAGTAATATTCTGTTTGCTTCCATGAAGCATTCGCATAAATGTTACTTCCAGCAACCGTAATATAACGCCAGAAAGGTCGAAACGCAATTGAAGAAGAGTAATCAACAGATGAGCAGGTAGCATCACTTGCTCCCACACTCCAAGTTAGGCCTACATCGCATTCTTTTCTACAATTTCCTCCTAAATATACTGAAGGATTATCTAAGTATCTTAAATCACCCGCTTTATCACTAAAAGGATTCTCACCAGTTCGTCCTTCATCGGGTATAAAATCAGGAAGTGTAACAACCACTTCGATTCCTAGCCAATTATCTCTACTGGATAATACCTTACGATAAAGTGCTCCTTGAAAGGCTGTTTGAGCATCTGGGTAGGTTGCATTTAAGATTTCACTCGTATATAAACTTGCCTTTGCATAACGTTCACCCGGCATACTTTCAGGACTCATAGGAACTGTAATTGAAAACATTTTTGTAATAGTTTTCGAGTTTAACATAAGCGTTGCACTTAATATAACGGTTGTTTGAACATCGGGTAATACTACAATTCCTGTATCACTGATAATACTTGGATGATCACTCGACCAGGTAATTGTTATTGTTTGATTTTCAAACACTTTCGAAGTTATTAGATTTATAGATGAATCCGCATAAGAAGGCATCATAATCGTCTTTGCGGCTCTTGTTAAAATATCTTCAGAATCATCTTTTAATACTGTAATTCGATAAGTTTTTTTCAAAGTATCATCTCCTAAGGTTGCGGTAGCAATCAATATAACTTCTTGATCATATGTTTGTCTAGTGACAACACCAGTTACAGAGATTGCATCTTCATTCGAAGAGTACCAACTTACAGAAACAATCGTTTGCGATTTATATTCATAACTGGTATTTAATTCAATATTTTCCGATACAGTCGTTGGAAGTTCTAATTGATCTAAAAACTTTGTTAAACTAGTTGAAGAAAAACAATTGCATAAAAATATAGGTAAAACGAGTAATGAGAGCAATAATAAGTTTTTTTTCAAACTTCTTCTCATACTATGCACCTTTCGTGTAATAATCTTCTGGTAAATTATATTTTGTCTTAAATGAATTTTGAACTAAATCACATAAGCTAATCATAGAAGAACGAATATCATCCGCACTTCCCTTAATCGAAGACTGGATTTTAACCATATAGGACTCACCATCTTGAATTTTTGATTCATCTAGACTATAGAAATAATCCGGATATGGCAAATTAAACTTTGAAGTGCAACACAGACCTTAGGAAATAATTCGTTGAATG
>CAYYTE010000061.1:0-5396 GCA_964474685.1 uncultured Staphylococcaceae bacterium
GGAGCCTTTTTTTGATAATAAAAGACACCTATAAAGAAGATAGTGGTGACCACTAACTTCTTTATAGGTGTATGTAAACCACTAACTTCTTTATATAATCCTATAAAGTATCTTGTCCTTTTGCTAGTATTTTTATTTTTTCTTTTTATTCTTGTCATTTTCTTGATGTTTAAAAAGATAAGTTTTTGTTTCCGTTCCTTGAACTAAACGTTTAAAATTTGGAATATGCCTAATAATCATTAATATGGATAGAAGAATGCAAGTGATTAAGAAGATCCAATCCATTTGCTCAATAATTAAACCTTGTATAGCAATTGCAATTGTTGTGCAAACCACAGCAACACAAGAACCTAATGAAACATAGTGGGTTAGAATCTCTACGATAATAAAGGCAATAAGGCCTACTAGTCCAATCAATGGGTTATAACACATAATTATACCGGCAGCACAAGAAACGCCTTTACCGCCTTTAAAATGGGCAAAACAAGGGAACAGGTGACCAATATAAGCAATCGCACCATATACAAGTGGATGAATTTTTAAAATCATAGCTTCTCCATTCCAATCAAGAATATGAGTGGAGAATAATAAAATTATGATCCCGGCTTTCATTGCGTCTAGTATGAATACGAGTATTCCCCATTTCTTTCCCAACACACGCATAACATTGGTGGCCCCCATATTTTTACTGCCGTAATTTCTGATATCAATTCCTTTTACTTTCTTGCTGATGATAACAGCCCAAGGAATTGAACCGAGTAGATAGGATAAAATAATTAATAATATTGGTAAAAAAATCCTCATAGTTAAATTCCTTTCAACTTGTATATTGTACTATAATTCTTGCAAAATATCAAACGAGATGCGATTTTATCCGGTGTTTTTTAACCCGTTTTTATGTAATATTTTTAAAATCAAATAACAACGTAATTAGTAATTTTATCAATTTAGATAGAGTCTAGTTATATTTTTTCAAGATTAAATACTTGCATTAATTTCCTATATATGTTATAATGAATAATAGATGTGAAAAAAATACTAAAATTTAGTTTAAATATTTGAAATAAAATAAGGAGGCTTTTATGGCTGATAATAAAACGAGCACTTATAATGAAGAGTCGATTCAAGTCTTATTAGGACTGGAGGCTGTTCGTAAAAGACCCGGTATGTACATTGGTTCTACGGATAGTCGAGGTCTTCATCATTTGGTTTGGGAAATTGTTGATAACTCAATTGACGAAGCCTTATCGGGTGCATGTGATAAGATTATTGTTACGATTCAACCAGATAATTCGGTGGAAGTAATTGATAATGGACGTGGTATTCCGACAGGAATCAATAAAATTGAAAAAAGACCGACACCAGAGGTTATTTTTAACACACTTCATGCGGGGGGTAAGTTTGACTCTACCGGTGGTTATAAGGTATCCGGTGGTCTACATGGTGTTGGTTCAAGTGTAGTTAATGCTTTAAGTGAATGGCTTGAAGTTACGATTTATCGTGAAGGTAAAATCTATTATCAAAAATACCGTGAAGGTGGAAAGTATATAGATAAACCAAAAATCTTAGGGGATACTAAAAGAACAGGTACGACAGTTCATTTTAAACCAGATCCTAAAATCTTTTCAACTACGCTATTTGATTATAAACAAATTGCGACAAGATTAAAAGAGTCAGCTTTCTTACTCAAGGGGCTTCGTATTGAACTGAATGATTTACGTGGAAATGGCAAGAATGATGTATTCTATTTTGAGAATGGTATTCTTGAATTTATAAGGACTTTAACAGAAGGAAAGCAACCGATTCATGAACCTGAGTTATTTTCAGGTGTTCAAGATGGGATTGCGGTAGAAGTTGCAATTCAATATTGTGAAAAGTCCTATAATGAAAATGTTGTTTCTTTTGTTAATAATATTCGAACCTATGATGGTGGTACTCATGAGATTGGTTTTCGTTCGGGTATTACAAGAGCATTTAATGACCATGCTCGTTTAGTAGGGACCTTAAAAGATAAAGATGCAAATTTAGATGGTGCGGATGTTCGTGAAGGTTTAAATGCGATTGTATCTATAAGGGTTCCGGAAGAAATTCTTCAATTTGAAGGACAAACGAAGAATAAATTAGGTACAACGGAAGCTAAATCAGCGGTTGAAGCTATTGTATATCAACAAATGAAGAACTTCATGGCGGAAAAAGGAAAAATATCCGATTTGTTAATGGAGAAAGCAATGCGTGCCGCAAAAGCACGTGAAGCTGCTAGAAAAGCAAGAGATGAAGTTCGAATGGTAAAGCAAAAATCATCGAAACCTGTGAACTTACTTGGTAAATTAACACCTCCTCAATATAAGAATTCGGATAAAAATGAATTATTCTTAGTAGAAGGAGAGTCAGCCGGTGGATCTGCAAAGCAAGGTCGTGATCGTACGTTCCAAGCGATTCTTCCACTACGTGGAAAGGTTTTAAATACTGCGAAAACACGTATTGAAGAAGTCTTAAAAAATGAAGAACTTGTTTCAATTATTAATGCGGTGGGAGCAAGTTTTGGAAGTGATTTTGATATTTCAAAATCGAACTATAAGAAAATAATCATTATGACCGATGCGGATACCGATGGTGCTCATATTCAAACTTTACTTATGACTTTCTTTTATCGTTATATGAAGCCGATGATTCTAGCGGGTCGTGTTTATATTGCTACTCCGCCTTTATATAAAGTATCGACGAAATCAGGTATTGAATATGCTTGGACGGATGATGAATTACGTCAAAAGATTGCCCGTACAAAGAATGCTCAAATCCAACGATATAAAGGATTAGGTGAAATGAATGCGGAACAATTGTGGGATACAACTATGAATCCAGATAAAAGAACACTGATTCAAATTCAAATCGGAGAAGAAAGTGTTGTTGAGGATACGATTGATGTATTGATGGGAAACGATGCGGACATTCGTAGGAATTGGATTGATAATAATGTTGTGTTTGATTGTGATGATAATTTTGTATTGGAGGACGTAGAAGAAGATGAGTAAAAAAACGGTTGAAACAAATGAAAAAATGATTCCTGAATATTTCGAGAATCTTATAGAGAATCGTTACGGCAGATATGCAAAATATATCATTCAAGACCGAGCTTTACCAGATGTTCGTGATGGTTTGAAACCGGTGCAAAGACGTATTCTTTTTGCTATGTTTAAATTAGGACTTGCTTCAAATAAACCATTCAAGAAAAGTGCTCGTATTGTCGGGGACGTTATTGGTAAATACCATCCTCATGGGGATGTTGCTGTATATGATGCGTTAGTTCGTATGAGCCAAAACTTTACGATGCTTCTACCTCTTGTGGATATGCATGGTAATAATGGTTCCATTGATGGAGATTCCCCTGCAGCAATGCGTTATACGGAAGCAAGAATGAGTAAGTTCTCAGAATTACTCTTAGAAGACTTAAGCAAACACACGGTCGGTTTGATGCCAAACTTTGATGATGAGGAATTAGAACCCGTTGTCTTACCCGCAAAGTTTCCAAACATTTTAGTGAATGGTGCTAACGGTATTTCTACAGGTTATGCAACGTATATTCCTCCTCACAACCCCGGAGAGATAATTGATGCGGTGATCTATCGGTTACAAAACCCGGAATGCAGTTTAGATGATTTATTAAAAATTGTGAAAGGTCCGGATTTTCCTACGGGTGGTATCGTTCAAGGCATTGAAGGACTTAAACGTGCCTATTCAACAGGACAAGGTCAAGTGATTATTAAATCAAAAACTACGATTGATACTTCCTTTGTTGAACCTCGTATAATTATAACTGAAATCCCCTATGGTGTTAATAAGGCAAGTTTACTTTGCGAAATGAACGATGCATTAACAAAAAAGAATGTGGATGGTGTAAAAGCGATAAGAGACGAAACAGACCGTACCGGTCTTCGAATTGTGATTGAAGTTCGTCGTGATATTGACCCGAATACCATTCTTAACTTCTTATTGAAAAAAACGAGTTTACAAAAATCTTTTAACTTTAATATGGTTGCAATTGCAAATGCAAGACCTCTTACTATGGGACTTGCGGAAATGTTAGATTATTATATTGAACACCAAAAAAATGTATATACTAATCGGTGTAACTTTGACTTAGAGCGCGCTAAGAGAAGATCGGAAATTGTGGATGGTTTAATTGCCATGGTTTCGATTTTAGATAGTGTAATTGCTACAATTCGTAATTCGAAAAATAAAGCGGATGCTAAAGAAAATATTATTTCGAAATATGGTTTTACAGAAGTACAAGCGGAAGCAATTGTTATGTTACAATTGTATCGTTTAACGAACACCGATGTATTTGCTTTAAAACAAGAAGCAAAGGATTTAGCTTCAGAGATTAAAAGATTAAATCATTTAATTGAAAGTGATACAGCTCTTAGCTCAATGATTATATCCGAATTATTACATACAAAAGAAATTATTAATGTACCAAGAATTACCCAAGTAGAACATGAAATCGATGATGTGAGTGTAAAAACGGAAGATATTATCGCTCAAGAAAATGTAATGCTTCTAATTACCCATGATGGATATTTAAAACGACTATCTAAGAAAGCATTCTTTGCAAATGACGCAAATGAACCGACAAAATTAAAAGATGGGGATGTCATAACCGATATTTATGAAGTATGTACAACGGATACATTATTACAATTTACGAATTTAGGAAATTATGTTTTCCTACCGATTCATAAAATTCCCGAATGTAAACATCGTGACTTAGGGTATCATGTTAGTACTTTAATTGGAATGGAACCTAATGAAAAAGTTATATTTTCATTCCCAGTGCATGACTTCAATCAAGAATTGTTTGTATTAATTGCTACTCGTAGTGGTTTAATTAAACGTATTGCTTTAGCAAAACTAAATGTGAGTCGTTATTCAAAAGCTTTAAAAGCAACCAAATTAAAAAATGGTGATGAAGTTGTTAGTGCGGATCTTGAAATTGGAGATAATGACGAAGTAGTTATCGCTACAAAAGATGGCTTTATGAACCGTTATGATGCATCGGAAATCAGTGTGATTGAACCCGCATCTTTCGGTGTGAAATCGATTGAATTAAAGTCTAGACCAGATGACTATGTTGTAGGTGCCAAGTTTGTTCGTGAAAAAGATATCATTATGTTACTTACAAATAGAGGAAACGTGAAACGTATGAGACCGGATGAAATCAATAAAGGAAAGAAGAATCACGTTGGGAAGATGTATTTGAAAACTGTAAGGTCGAATATGCATGAAGCAGTTGCTTTGAATGTAATTCATTATCCAAATACAAATTCAAATCTAGCCTCTTATATCTTTTGTGATAATGGTCATGTTGAAATTGATTATACGGTATTAAGAACCGCGAT
>CAYYTE010000062.1:0-5311 GCA_964474685.1 uncultured Staphylococcaceae bacterium
ATTACAAATGGAAAATTTTCTTCCATAATATTATCAAACGCACGAATTAGCCCTTCGATACCTTTATGAGAAACGAGTCTAGATACCATACCAATCAAAGGAACTTCCTTATTTTCTGGCAATCCTAACATCTTTTGTAATTCTACTTTATTATCTTGCTTTTTAATAAAATCCGTTTCATCATATGTATAAAATAGACTCTTATCTTTCTTTGGATTATAGAAATCTTTATCAATACCATTTAAAATTCCAACCAACTTATTTTCCTTATCAATACGATTGGTCTCTTCATCTAAATCATAAGCAAATTCAGGGAGTAAAATTTCTTTCGCATACGTAGGGCTAACAGTTGTTACGTAATTTGAGCACTCCATTGCGCCCTTCATAAGGTTAATGGTATGATGATACTCTAATAAATAGGAATCATTCATCGATATTCCAAATACATCTTGAATCACATCATCATCAAAAGAATATCTTCCTTGATATTCGATATTATGAATTGTAAATATTGTTTTTGTATGAACAAAATCAACTTGATGATAATAGATGGTTCTCATATAAACGGATACAAGAGCCGTTTGCCAATCATTACAATGAATGATATTTGGTCGAATGCTTAAATAAAGAAGTGAATCTACTACTGCTTTACAAAAGAAAGCAAAACGTTCCGCATCATCAAAGTACCCATACAATTGCTCTCTCTTAAAATAATACTCATTATCAATAAAATAATAAGTAACATTCTTTAAGACATATTTAAAGATTCCACAATACTGTTGTCTCCAAGAAAGACGAACCGTATAATGCGCCACACTCGTTAATTTATTACGAAAAGCAGGGTCCAATTTTTGATATAGAGGTAAAAATACACTAACATTCACATTCTTATCCTTAGCAATTTTACCCGGAAGTGAACCCATCACATCTCCTAATCCACCTGTTGCAAAAAATGGTTGACACTCAGAAGCTACATAAACAATTTGTGTTTTTAATTCTTCTTCTAATTTATTTTCCATAATTACACTCCAATCTTATATTACTGAATTTTTACCAATATAATAAGGTATCTTCTCGCAACCCGCTAAATCATTGCGTTCACGAATTACAACGTTCATATCTGTAATAACAGCATTTAAATGAACATTTGAAGCAATCGAGGTATCTTGCATTAATATTGAATTTTCAATGACAGCCCCTTTGCCTATTTTTACTCCACGAAATAATATACTATTTTTCACAACTCCTTCGATTTCACAACCATCCGCAACAAATGAATTTTCAACCACTGCATCGTTTCCATATAAAGTGGGGGCAGAGTCTCGAACTTTCGTATAAATTGCTCTTCCAGGTTGAGCAAATAATTCTTTACGAACATCCGCATCTAGTAATTGCATATTATATTTAAAATAGTTTTCCATAGTATTTACATGTAAATAAACGCCTTCATAGTTATATCCAAATACACGTAAACTCTTAACATTTCTTTGAATAATGTCTTTTTCAAAAGAATTAAATCCACTTACAGTTGCATCTTCTAATAGACCTTCTAATAGTTTACGATTCATAATCCAAATATTTAAGCATACATTCGAATGTCTACCCAATTGACTTTTTCTATCCGTATGAATAATACGCTCATTATCATCTACTTCACAAGACATATGACTAACTAAATCTTGTGGTACAGTCATATTCTTATAAACCACTGTAATATCCGCTTCTTTTTCAATATGAAAATTAATTGCATTAGATAAATCAATTACATTTACGCTATCACAATCCGTTAGTACAACATAGTCTGATTGATTTTCTTCGATATAATTTGAGATGCTCTTTAAAGCCTCGAGTCTATTTGCAAACAGAAAATCCGACCCCGAGTTACTAAAAGGTGGAAATACAATTAAGCCCCCATTTTTACGAGATAAATCCCAGTCTTTTCCACTTCCAACATGGTCCATTAAAGATTGATAGTTCTTTTGAGTTACAACACCCACATTAACGATATCCGCATTCACCATATTCGATAGGGCAAAATCAATTAAACGATATCTTCCACCAAATGGAATTGAAGCTGATGTTCTTTTTCTTGTTAACTCATCAATTGTTTCATTATGAATATTTGAAAAAATAATTCCCATTGTCTTCATGATTATGCCTCCTAGTTTCTATCCAAGTTTGCACCCGCAGGTACTACTTCGCCATTTTCAATTACATTGTCACGACCAATTACACAAATATTAACATCATCACTTTTTTCTTCACCAATCTTTGCATTTTCGCCAATTACAACTTTTTCATCAATAATACTATAATTCACAACCGCATTTTGTTTAACAACTGTATCCGAAAACACCACCGAATCTTTAACCACAGCACCTTTTTCAATAATAACGCGAGAACCAATAATACTATTCAACACTGTACCATAAATCTCAGTTCCCCCCGCAACCAATGAATTTTTAACTACTGCTTTATTTGCTATGTATTCAGGGTCAATACCTGTATTTCTTGAATAAATCTTCCAAACCGGATTATAAATATCAAATTTCGGTTCTTCCCCAATTAAATCTTGATTGGCGTCCCACAAACTCTTTATTGTACCAACATCTTTCCAATAACCTTTAAATGGATAAGCAAACATTCTTTCTTTATTTTGTAACATATCTGGAATAATATTTTTACCAAAGTCATTTTGTGAAGAAGGATCTTTATCATCTTTGGTTAAATATTCAAACAATTTCTTTGTTTTAAAAATATAAATTCCCATCGATGCTTTATTGCTTTTAGGTACCTTCGGTTTTTCTTCAAATTCCGTAATACGATCCTCACCATCTGTATTCATAATACCAAATCGACTGGCATCTTCCATTGGAACTTCCAGTACCGCAATCGTACAATCCGCATCATTTTTAATATGAGCTTTTAACATCTCATTATAATCCATTTTATAAATATGGTCACCCGATAAAATTAACACATGCTCCGGGTCATAATTCTTAATGAAATCAATATTTTGATAAATAGCATTTGCGGTACCTTTATACCAATCCATTCTCCCTTTTGCTTGATAAGGAGGTAAGACATGAACACCACCAAATGTTCGATCCAAATCCCAAGGTTGACCATTACCAATATATTCATTAAGTACAAGTGGTTGATATTGTGTTAAAACACCCACTGTATCAATATTCGAATTTACACAATTGGATAATGTAAAATCGATAATACGATATTTTGCTCCAAAAGATACAGCTGGTTTTGCTACCTTTGTTGTTAAAGCAAATAAACGACTCCCTTGTCCCCCTGCGAGCAACATTGCAATACACTTTTTATGATTATACATATTTTACTCCTTCTTTAAAATCATCCCTGCACTATAGGGTAGATTAATCCTTAATTTTTGATTTGTAACAATAAATGTTTGATTCTTCCATTCTGTATATCCTCCATATGCCTTATCGCTGGAAGCAAATAGAACTGTATATTTCCCATTATCTACAAAGAACTCATAATCAAACCACTCGCAAAATGCGAAGTTTAAAAGTATTAATAATTTCTCATTATTCGATATTCTATAATATGCAAACACATTATGATCACGATCATTTAATTGAACCCAACTAAATCCATCCCACCCATTATCTCGTTCGTAAAGAGCAGAATTTTCTTTATAAATATAATTCAGTTCAATTGAAAATTGTTGTAGTGTTTGGTGCTTTGGGTAGTTTAACAAAAACCAATCTAACTCTCTCGTCTCGTCCCATTCATGAAATTGTCCAAACTCTTGTCCCATAAATAAGAGTTTCTTCCCAGGTAAAGTCATCATATAAACATAATATGCTTCCAAACAAGCAAACTTTTGATCATAGGTACCTGGCATTTTATCAATCATACTCTTTTTCAAATGAACTACCTCATCATGACTAATCGCCAAGATATAGTGTTCTGAAAAAAGATAGGTTAATTGAAATAATATTGTATCCGCATGATATCTTTTATAAATTGGGTCTAAAGAGATATAGGATAAAGTATCATTCATCCATCCCATATTCCATTTATAACTAAACCCTAAACCACCATCATTTACATCTTTTGTAATACCTGGATAAGCACTCGACTCTTCAGCAATCGTGATGACATCAGGAAAAGATTCATGAATAACTTTATTAAACTTACGTATAAATGCAATTGCTTCAAGGTTCGTATTTCCACCAAAAGAATTACGAGCAACTTTACCATTCTCTTTCCCAAAGTCTAAGTACAACATAGATGATACTGCATCTACTCTTAATCCATCAATATGAAATTTCTTACAATAGAAAACAGCATTTGATACCAAAAAGGATTGAATTTCAGTACGACCATAGTCAAAATAGCGCGTACCCCAACTTGTATTTTCCATTCTTAATGGATCTGGGTGTTCATAAAGTGGTTCTCCATCAAAATTAATAAGTCCATGTTCATCTTTATTGAAATGACTCGGTACCCAATCCATAATAACACCAATATTAGCATTATGCAAGATATTTACGAATTCCATAAAATCCATAGGCGTACCATACCTGGAAGTAATCGAATAATATCCTACTACTTGATAGCCCCAAGAAGGATCATACGGATACTCTGAAACGGGCATAACTTCAATGTGTGTATATCCTAATTTTTTACAATAATCTCTCAGTTCATACGCCAACTTTTTATAATCAAAAAAATCCCCATTTTGGTATTTACGCCAAGACCCTAAATGAACTTCATAAATATTAATGGGAGCATTATAGCAATTATACTTACTCCTCTCTCCCATCCAATAATCATCACTAAAATGATAACTATCTAAATCTACTACTTTTGAAGCTCTTGCGGGTCGTAATTCAGCGTGAAACCCATAGGGATCACTTTTATATAATAGTCTGCCATCATAACAAGTAATTGCATATTGATAGCACTCATATAGTTGGACATTATCAATCGTGCATTCCCAAATACCACCATCAGATATTTTATGCATAGGATTTGTACATAAAGACCAATTATTAAAACTACCAACAACATTTACCATTTTGGCGTGAGGAGCCCATAAACGAAAAGTCGTTTTTTCAGGCGTAAAATGCGCTCCAAGCAAATCATATGCTTGGTAATTTGTTCCTTGATGAAAATAATAAATACCCTGTTCTTCCATTTTTATCCTCAATCTTTCTAACTATATTATACCACAAAAGAAAACCATTTGCAATTGAAATTAATAAGTAAACACTTGTTTAATCAATAATACCTAATCAATTCAATAATCACGAAAAGATTAAAAATT
>CAYYTE010000063.1:0-5265 GCA_964474685.1 uncultured Staphylococcaceae bacterium
AGCAATATGCATTTTTATATAAAAAAAGATATTTTCCCATATATTAGAGAAAATACCTGTGATTTATTCATGATTTATCAAAATTTTTATTTTCTTAGTACAACAACTGTAAAAGAAGGGTCGCTATATTATTTTTTAAAATTATACAAATCGACTATTTTATTGATTAATTGCTTTTTGTGGTGTATAATAATAATGCTTTGGTAAAAATTACAAACTGTTTTATTCATCAAGGTAATTTTTCTAAGCAATTTATTACAATAGGCAATTGCCACTTCATATGATTTCTTCCTTTGTTTTGTCTTTTTTTGGTTATATTCTGATTTATTTGAAACGATAATCTATAATAATTAGGTTTCTTGATTTCTATTTATTTATAAATGTTTAGTTGATCTTCTATGTGATTCTTAATTCGGTTGAAAAAGATTGCAGGAATTGTGAATGAATCAGAATTGAGCCTTTTTGTTTCAAAAGACTAGCAGTTATTGTTCTCTACCAGTATTGCGAAAGAGATAAACTAATTTCTAATGGAAGTGGAAAATCATTGTTTATGAGTGGTAATAGTGAACAAACGTTTTTTGCTTTGGTTAAGACCTTTGAGGGTAGTATATAACTTATTTACCTAGAGATAGATATGAAACAATATAAAGCTTTTGATAAAAAGTTACAAAATAGGATAGAACATGGATTTTCAAATTGGATGTTGAGGAGATAATGCGATGAAAAATCTTTATTTAATTGGCGGAACAATGGGAGTGGGCAAAACTACTGTATGTCAAAGACTTAAAAGTGTTCTGCCAAATAGCGTATTTCTTGATGGCGATTGGTGTTGGGATGCAAGTCCTTTCCAAGTAACAAAAGAAACGAAGAAAATGGTTTTAGATAATATTTGTTTTTTATTGAATAATTTTCTTCATTGTTCAGTTTATGATAATGTTATTTTTTGCTGGGTTATGCACGAACAATCAATCATTAATTCTATTTTAGAAAAACTTGACATATCAAAATGTAGGGTTATTAAGGTTTCACTGATTGCGGATGAAATTAATCTGCGTAAGAGACTTACATTCGATATAGCGAATGGAATTCGTACTGCGGATGTTGTTGATAGAAGTATTGCAAAGATTTCTATGTATCAAGCTCTTGATACGATTAAAATCGATACAAGCGATAAAACTGTTCAAAAAATTGTCGATGAAATTGTGAAACTTTGATTCAAATAAAATTCGGGTTGATATTTTAATCAGCAAGAAGTTTTACTAGAACTTACATTCACTTCAAAAAGAATGCAGTTTGGCTTAATAAAGAGGGGTTGGGAATGGGCATTTTGCAAGGGTGAAATTCGTTTAAAAAAATCAAAAATCAATATAAATATCAAGAGTCAAAATAGACTGCAAAACAACCTTTTGACACTGTATTGCAATGCGTATGATAACCCCTGTAGTTCTTACGTAAGGCTAAGTGCTTTAAGGAAAATCAAAAGAGATACTACTTGAGGAAATGGTATTATCAAGAAGATTAATGGGGATGTGAATAAAATCTTTATTAAGATGTTTAAAAGTTTATGGCATAATGTTCAACTGAAATATATAAAAATGAAAGGATTTAAAGAATTTGTTATGTTAGATGTATATAAATTTAAAGTAAGACTTTGTGAATTAGAAGATGTTATGTGGAGAGAAATAGAAATTACTTCCTCTTCCAGTGTGGCAAAACTTGGATACTCTGTAATGGCCGCATTTGAAGCTACAGAATGCCATTTGTTTAATATCCAATTTGGTAGCAACCGTTATGAAACTATGTTTGAAGAAGATGATTTTGAGGATGAGCCTGCTATTGATCCAATAAGGACAAAACTTTCTAGCCTAAAACTTATTGTTGGTGATAAGCTAAGTATGGAATATGATTATGGTGCAGGTTGGGAATTTGAGATAGAATTATTATCCATTGTTGAAATGAAACCAGGAGCTGGAAAACGTTATCCCCATGTTACAAACGGAGAAGGCAAAGGGATTATTGAAGATACTTCACCTTATGATCTTGCTGAAATAATTAAGAAAACAGACAAAGATGGTTCCTTACCTCTAGTATTTGATGAGTTTTTAGATAAAGAAGTACCCTGGGATTATAGAAAATTTGACTTGGAATTATGCAATATTTTTTTAAAACATAATGTTATGAAATTTCAAGAAACCTATGAGGAGTTTATATAAAAAAATTAAAGTATTTAAAAGGGGGATTTACTATTGGACTATCACGGTCAAGTGATAATCTATAAGACTAAAGATGATACAATTCCCGACTTAGAGGTTATAAAAAAGGCTTAAGCGGAGTATAAGAAATACATTGCCAAAACTTTGAGCAGTTTGGAATAGGACTGCTTGACTAGTATAAAAATACTTAATAAAATAAGAAAGTAGTAACTATATATTTATTTGGAGGTTGTATATAAATTGAAAATAATTGAATATGGCAAACAAAATTCCGATGTTATTATGCTTTTGCACGGTGGTGGCTTATCCTGGTGGAATTATCGTGATGAAGCAAATCTACTGAAGGAAAAATACCATGTAGTGTTACCTATCTTGGATGGTCATTCAGAAAGCGATTCTCCTTTCACATCAATAGAGAATAACGCAAAAGAACTTATAGATTATATTGACCAGTGTTTTTCGGGGAAAGTATTAGTTCTTGGAGGTTTATCTCTCGGTGGGCAAATTCTCGTTGAAATGCTTTCTCAAAGAAGTGATATTTGCAAATATGCGTTAATTGAGAG
This sequence comes from uncultured Staphylococcaceae bacterium, assembly GCA_964474685.1. Classification (GTDB taxonomy): domain Bacteria; phylum Bacillota_I; class Bacilli_A; order ML615J-28; family CAG-313; genus UBA1737. Next base: position 2,777 of record CAYYTE010000063.1, read on the forward strand.
CGCCCTAGTAATACCAATGCCTATAACAGCTTATTTGATTGCTCCAGCATTTACTATAAGCTATGGGCTAATTAAGAAAAACTGGTTTTCTAAAGCACAGTTTAAATCTCTAAAAATTCAAAACAAATTGTATGATGATTATTATCGTGATACCTGTAAAATAAAAAAGAAGGATATGATTTCTTTTTTGAAGTCGAATGCTTCTTATAAGGCAAAACCTTCGCTTGCTAAAACAACAGCAAATGTACTTATTCTTGTGGGGAGCAAGGAGAAGAAAATAATGCTTCGTTCCGCAAACATTCTACAAAATTTGATTCCTAACAGCAAATTAAAGAAACTGACGAAATATTATCATGGAGAATTAAGTTTGAATCATCCTCAAGAGTATGTGGATACAGTTGCTTCTTTATTATTGAATAAGTAGTAATTGTTTTAAACTAAGGATTTGAATTGTTGTAAGAGTTACTAGTATAAGAAACTAACAACATTTTGAACCAATAAAAATATCTTTAACTATTTTGAATCTGAATTACCAAATGTATAATGATTTTAATTATCAAATGTTCATTACTCGTAATCTGATTGAATATAATATAAGGAGAAAGAAACTATGGAATATATTCGAGTTACAAAAGAAAATATTGAAGAAGAGCATATTTGTTGTGCTATATCAAATAATAAGGATGTTCAAGTTTCTTCGAAAAAAGCATGGCTGTTGGATCGTTTTGATGATGGGTTGGTGTTTTTAAAAAGTGTAGAAAGAGGAAAGTGCTTTATTGAGTACATTCCTTGTGAAAATGCATGGAATCCAATTATTGCAAAGGATTATGTGTATATTGATTGTTTGTGGGTTTCGGGTTCTTTTAAAGGCAATGGATATTCAACGGATTTACTGAATGCTTGTATTGAAGATAGTAAAGATAAAGGAAAAATAGGTCTTTGTATTTTATCATCAGATAAGAAGAAACCATTTCTTTCCGAACCGAAGTTTTTAAAGCATGTTGGCTTTCAAGTTTGTGATGAATGTGATAATGGTATTCAATTATGGTATTTACCTTTTAAAAAAACATCTATAGTACCACAATTTAAAGATTGTGCAAGACATCCCCATATTGATGATTTGGGGTATGTGTTGTATTATACGAGCCAATGTCCGTTTAATGCAAAATATGTTCCTGAGATTGAAAAAGTTGCAAAAGAAAAAGATATTCTATTTAAATTGATTCATTTAAACAGTAAAGAAGAAGCACAAAATGCTCCAACACCTATTACAACTTATGCATTATTTTATGATGGTAATTATGTAACCAATGAGCAAATGAATGACAAGAAGTTTCTGAAGTTACTTGAAAAATAAAATTGGAGTGGATATGAAAAGATTTATTGCTTTATTAAGAGGAATAAATATCAGTGGTAAAAATAAAATAACGATGATAGATTTAAAATCTGGTTTTGAAAAAACGGTTGTTTAAATGTTATTACTTATCTCAATAGTGGGAATGTTGTTTTTTCGTTTGATGAACAAAACGAAATTGTTCTTATAGAAAAAGTGAAAAAAATGATTCAAGAACAATTTGGATTTGATATTCCTGTTTTTATTATCCTACAAGATGAAATAAGAAACATTTTAGATAATGCGCCGAATTGGTGGGGGTTAAATACTAAAGAAATTTATGATAATTTAATATTTGTTTTTCCTCCCATTCAAACTATGGATATTGCAAAAAAGATTGGAGAACCTACGGGTGGGTTAGAACAAATTCAAATCTTTAATAATGTTATATATTGGTCTTTTGATAGAAAAAAATATTCGAAATCAAATTGGTGGAAGTCTACCGGAAGTAAAGGGATTGGAGAATACCTTACCATTCGGACTTTCAATACTATAAAGAAAATTTCTTCAATGTGATGATATGTGAACAAGCAAGTATTAAAAAGATTATTTCTTAGAATACATAAATTTATTTAAGATAGTAATTAGAATTATTATCTATCCATTCTTTAGGATTAATTTCTATTAGGTAAATTGTCAATAAAATGAAAATGCATTGTTAATAAAACAACTTGTATTGAAATTGTTGATTTTCTAAGTCTTGTGACAATCTAAGGGACTTTAACAAAATATATTAAGGTTGAAGTTAATGTTTGTTTAAAACAAAAACCACAGTGATATTTATTCTATAATACTCCCTATATTTATCATTCTGCAAGTAAATATTGATACATTTTGTATCAGTATTTGCTTTTACTGATAGTGTTAAGAATTTTGTTTAAATTCTTTTGACTATTAATATTTATATTTCTACTATTTTATATTTATTTTGTCCAATAATCAATTGATACTGATCCGAACCCTTTATGAACTCTATTTAGAAATGTTGAGTTGTATTCTTAAAATATAACTACAAGAAACTTTTCAAGTGATTCTTCATTCGGAAATTGTTCTTTTCTTTTCGTCTTTCGTTTTAACTGTTTGTTAAAAGATTCAA
>CAYYTE010000064.1:0-5046 GCA_964474685.1 uncultured Staphylococcaceae bacterium
TCAAAGAACTCAATTATTGTTAAATATGGAAAGATGTATTCGGTATCAATTCAAGCGGAAACATCGGGTCTTGATCTTGGCGGAGCATCAAAAACTTTGAATCAAGTGACGAAAGAAGTGTTAAAAAATTATGAAGGGTATAGTGCCGTTGAAAACGGAGTATCCTCGTATTTGTCTACTACTTTCTCAGGACTTATTGTTGCTTTAATTGTTTCTGTTTTCTTATTGTTTGCAATTATGGCTTGTCAATTTGAATCATTAACCAAGCCTTTAATTGTTATGGCTAGTATTCCTTTATCCTTTACGGGTGGGTTTTTGGCGCTTTCAATAACTCGGATTTCTTTAAATGTGGTATCGTTTATTGGCGTAATCATGTTAATGGGGGTTATTGTGAATAATGCCATTATCATGCTTGATAAGATAAAGCAATTAGAAGAAAGTGGAATGAATCGGTTTGATGCGGTCATTGAAGGGTGTTCAAGTAGATTAAGACCAATCTTAATGACAACATTAACTACTGTTTTAGCTTTGATTCCTTTGGCACTTGCAATTGGCGAAGGTTCGACATTAATGCAACCGATGGCAGTTGTTGTTATTGGGGGTTTAAGCCTTGGTACTTTTGTTACTCTATTCCTTATTCCCGCAATCTATTGCCTAACAAAAAAAATAAAAAAAGAGAAGGTTGAAGATAACAAAGAAGAAGAAGCAACTACAACCGATAAAACTACTCAACCAATTGATAATCAAAAATAGGTAAAATATGAAAAGTGTCAACTGTATTTCGTTGATACTTTTCTTTTTTTTCGTATTTTTTTATAGAGTGTGATATAATGAGTATAGAATTTTTTTAAATAAAAGAAGGTACATATGGATCCAGTAGAAGAATTATATCGTTTGATTGTTGAGTCACATCACATTGTATTTTTTACAGGTGCTGGAGTTTCTGTTGCCTCTGGCATTCCTGATTTTAGAAGTGGTCATGGTTTATACGATTCGAAAGCAAATGAGATATCCCCTGAGACAATATTATCACGACCATTTTTTTACGAACACCCGGATATTTTTTTCCCATATTACTATCAGAACTTAGTTCATAGGGATGCAAAACCAAATATAACTCATAAATTGATAGCTTTTTTAGAGAAAATGGGACTCGTAGAAGCGGTTGTAACTCAAAATATTGATGGGTTACATACACTTGCGGGAAGTAAAAAAGTATATGAACTACATGGTTCGATTTATCGTAATCATTGTATTCGATGTCAAAGATTTTATGAATTGAATGAAATTATATCCAGTCCGATTCCGATTTGTCCGAAATGTGGGGGGATTATTAAACCAGATGTTGTTCTTTATGGAGAGAATTTAGATAGCGGTACTGTGAATCATGCACTCTGTGCTATAGAAAATTCGGATTTAATGATTGTTGCGGGGACTTCTTTAGTGGTTGAGCCTGCGTCTAGTTTTTTGTCTTATTATAAAGGAAAGAATCTTGTCATCATTAATCTAAATTCGACTTATAAAGATAATATGGCAAGTTTAGTGATTCATAGAAAATGTGAAGATGTAATGAAAGAGGTATATGATTTATGGATGAAAGAAAAAAAATAGCTAAGTTTGAAACAGTAAGTGATAAAGAGGTATTAAGTAGTTTGAAAGATGTCAAACAGGAGGTATCTATAGAAGATTATCATTTGTTACAACTTCCTAGACGAGCGACAAAAGAATCTGCAGGTTATGATTTTTTTGCTCCCTTTACTTTTTCGTTAAAACCACATGAGATGATTAAGATTCCTACGGGTATTTGTTGTCATATGGAAAGTGGGTGGGTACTGGCTATCTTCCCTCGGAGTGGATTGGGATTTAAATATCGTTTACAATTAAATAATACAGTTGGTATTATTGATAAAGATTATGATTGTGGAGAAAATGAAGGTCATATCTTTATCAAACTTGCGAATGATGGGTATGAAAATAAAACAATAATAATTGAAAAAGGTACTGCGTTTGCCCAAGGAGTTTTTCTTCCATTTGGTTTTACTGTGGATGACGAAACGCTAGAGATTCGTGAGGGTGGGTTTGGTAGTACAGATAAGGTAAAAAATGAAACCAGAAAATCTAGTAATTAAAAATAATGAAGCATATCTTCATCAATATAAACTTGCCGATTTAGCAGCTACCTATCATACTCCTTTATATGTGTATGATAAAGCTGATATCATTCATAAAATGAAATTATATAAAGAATCTTTTGTAAGTAAATTGTTTTCAACAACCATTGTATATGCTTGTAAGGCATTTTTAGTACCGAAGATGATTGATTTGTTAAAAGAAAATAACTTATATATGGATTCGGTTAGTTTAGGAGATATGGCTTTAGCAAAAGCAAATGGATTTGATATGAACCATATTCTTTTTCATGGGAATAATAAAACAGATGAGGAATTAAACTATGCAATTGATAACTCAATTGGGTTCATTATTTGTGATAATCTGCATGAATTGAAAAGATTAGTGAAAATTGCTGAAACAAGAAAACAGGTGATTCATACTATGTTTCGTATAAATCCCTTGATTGATTGTCATACGCACAAGTATATTCAAACGGCGAATAATATTTCCAAATTTGGGGAATGTATCGAAGATGAATCTTGTATTGATGAAATTATGTCTACATATAAAAACTCATCTTATGTAAAACTATTTGGATTTCATGCTCATATTGGTTCATCAATTCACGAAGCGGCTCCATTTTTACTTCTTAGTGATAAAATGATTGAGTTTTCAAAAACTATAGAAGCAAAGTATAATATTCAATTACCTTATTTGAACTTAGGTGGTGGTATGGGGATTCGCTATGAAGAGGGAGAAGTTGCGTTGAATCAAACGGATTTCTTAAAAAGTTGGATCAATCACATTGAAAAAAAGATTCAAGAAGTACGATATAATTTAAAAAGAGTATTTATTGAACCAGGTAGAAGCATTGTTGGAGAAGCAGGAATGACTCTTTATACAATAGGAGATACAAAAAGGACATTTGGTGGTAAAAATTATTTATTTATAGATGGGGGTATGACGGATAATATACGTCCTAGTTTATATAATGCTAAGTACCATGCGATGGTTTGTAATCATGTTGTTTCTAAGGATAAACAAATAGTTGATATTGCGGGAAAATGTTGTGAGTCTGGAGATATTTTAATTCACGATGAATGTCTTCCCGTTACTAAGGCTAAAGATATATTAGCGATTTTTACAACGGGCGCTTATACGTATCAAATGTTTATGGAATATAACAGTATGTTACGACCAATGGTTGTTTTTGTTGATGAAACAGGTGTAGAAGTGGTATCAAAAAGACAAACAATTGAAGAATATATAAATCGTTTTTAAAAAAATGATTGAATCCATGCCAATTTGTTAATGAATATGATATAATAAGGATAAGAGAGGTGTTTATCTTATGACATTCGAAGAAGCTTTAAAAGTTTGGAATCATGAATTTGGTGATGTAGAATATGCACATGATTTTACAGGAAGGAAAGTAAAACGAAGTGATTACAAGGAAGAAAATCAAGTGGGTTGGGTTGTATCCTATGTGAAACCACTTAACTTAGGTGGACCAAATAATGAAGGCAATACTATAATTTTAAATCAAAATACCGCCTTTGAAAAAGGAGACCAATATCCTGTTTTTGAAGTGGTTGGTGTAAAATATATGATTTGTCATAATGAACAAGAAGACTATTATTATATAGAGAAAGTAGATGAAGAATAATCTACTTTTTCATTAAGGGGAAGTTATGCGAATTATATCTGGAATTTATCGTAGTAGAAAATTAAAAACATTAGAAGGGCTTCATACTCGTCCTACTTTAGATGGGACTAAGGAAGCCATATTTTCTAGTTTAGGTGGCTCTTTACCTAGTCAAGTAACTTTAGATTTATTTGGTGGATCTGGCGCTTTGTCTTTTGAATCCTTAAGTAGAGGTGCAAAAGAAGCCTATATTATTGATAATTCGAAAGAAGCAATTGAAATTATAAAATCGAATAAAGATATGTTAAAAATTGGTAATGAATTACACATATTCCAAATGTCCTATGATCGGGCTTTGAATGAATTTGCAAATATGACATTTGATGTGATCTTTTTAGACCCTCCTTTTCGTATGAAAATAATCAATGAAGTAATATCATTCATTATTGATCACAATATGATTACACCAGGTGGCTGCATTATGGCGGAATATCCTTGGGAGGATAGATTTACGGTTAATAAAGAATATGATGGATATGATGTTAAACTTTGTAGACGTTATTCAAGTAGTGAAGTTATTCTATTACAAAAGGAGAAGCAATCATGAAAATTGGAATATATCCCGGGACATTTGATCCCATTACTAATGGACATATTGACATAGTCAAAAGAGGAAGTCAATTATTTGATAAACTATTTGTTGTATTACCTATTAATGCGGAGAAGAAGCCATTATTTAGTTTAGAAGAGAGAATGAATTTAGCTCGTGAAGCATTGAAAGATGTACCAAATTGTGAGGTTGTATCTACAAATCTTCTAACTGTGGAGTTTGCTAAAAAAGTTGGTGCGGTTGCAATGTTGCGTGGACTTAGAATGGTTAGTGATTTTGAATACGAATTACAAATGGCTACTTTGAATAAGTCTATGGAGAAATCAGTGGAAACAATTTTTATTATGAGTTCTCATCAATATTCATTTTTATCTTCTTCGATTATTAAAGAAATTGCCTCTTATCATAGAGACGTATCTAAGTTTGTTCCGGAAGTTGTAAGTACTGCATTAAAAGAGAAGTTTAAGTCCCGATAGTATTTGTTGAGGTTAAGAAGTAATTAAAATGGTGAAAGATTCTTTCACCATTTTTTATATTTTTGCCCCCACAGAATCTATAGAAGAAAAATAATTGCATTACATTATAAAAGCGATTTGTACAAGGATAGTATGTTTTTTTTGAATAAGTTTCTTTTCTATTCATTTAAGAAATATTTTATTTAGTTGAATTAATTAGATGT
>CAYYTE010000065.1:0-5027 GCA_964474685.1 uncultured Staphylococcaceae bacterium
AGACCCAATTATTAACTTAAGACTAACTGCTGGTGATTGGGAAGGAGATTTGATAAAGGATGTGAATTTCAAGATTTTAAGGGGATAGCAAGATCATGCACAAACAATACGGACCAAAAAACCAAAGTGTATTATGCTAATCCCTACAGGTCGTGTAAAAGAGAAAACTTTGAGAATTGTAACGGGATGTAGTGAAGGCGTCTCCTTAAAAAAGTAGACTTTAGTAGTTTAGATCAAATAAAATTAAATATAATTCAAAATATAATAAACAACACTCCAAGAAAACAACTGTGGGATATTCAGCTCGTGAAGGAATTAATAAAGAATTCAAAGGGCTTTTTGACATCATAGAGAAAATAATAAAATAATAACTGATAGCAAAAAAAACCTTAGGGATTTAACGAATTATTTGCTAAGGTCATTGTTGCAATTCAAAGTTTAATTTGCCATCTGCTATCACTAGCCATTACAATACCTTCATTAACATATACTGAAACTATTTACGAATTATTATATGTATTTGTACTTATTCCACTATTTGCATATATTTCTTTATTCCAAACATTCAATTCCGTTTATTTCGCAAAAGGCGTAAAATCTACCTTGAGACATTGCTTGCGGTTCTCTGCTACTTTTTTTCCATCTTCAAATGGTTGCAGAGGAAACGCCCATTTCCTTTGTAAGGACTTCTTGACTTAGCAATAATTTCATTAAGACTTTAATCACTTTTCCGGAAAATCTCATATCTTTACCCCATTGATGGAAACTAATCGTTGCCATCGGTTATTTTTAAATTTGTTTCAAGCAATACTTGCATTTGTCTAATTGCCGTTTTGTTTAATTGAACGAGCCTTTCGGATTGCAATACGCCTTGCTCAATTAAATAAGCGTTGATATTTTCAAGATTTGACAAGCAAATGAGCTGCGAGACTTCGGCATAATCGCGAATGTTGCCTTTCATATTGGGGTTGGCTTCTCGCCATTCTTTTGCAGTCATGCCAAACAACGCCACGTTAAGGACGTCGGCTTCGCTTGCGTATACAAACGTAGCCTTTGCGCTTGAAATTTCTTGCGGAATAATTATATTTTCATTAATCGCATCAGTATGAATACGATAGTTAATTTTCGTTAGTTCACGCTTGATAGTCCAACCGAGTTGTTGTTGTTCATTGTTTTTCAAACGCTGAAATTCTTTTATAATATATAAATTGATTTCGGGCGAAATCCAAGAAGCAAATTGAAGGGCAATATCTTTATGAGCATAAGTACCGCCGTTATATTTTCCCGCCTTTGATACAATACCAATTGAATTTACTCCGTCTATCCATTTTTTTGGAGACATTGTAAAATAATTGTGCCCCGCTTCGACTTTAACCGCATCGAATTCGACACGGTTAAAATTAGGATTATTCAATTCTTCCCATAATCCCAAATATTGAATAGTATCTATGCGACGCATCCAGTTTTGTATTACAAATCTCGGTTCGTCAGCATTCTTAAATTTTGCAATATCGGTAAGCGAAAAGTAATCGTCTTTATTTAAGTGAATATCTTGATCAAGGACGCTGATTTCTCTTTTCATAATCTCTCCCAATTTTTAATTTTGACTTAGTTTGATAATATCACAAATAGTATAACATACATTGACACTGAAAACAAGAACATTTATGGATAAAGATAGTGTAAACTTTTAACTTTATGAGTTTAATTTATAATATTACAGATTTAGAAATAGTTCAATCAAAAAGGGCCAATCTTTTTTATACCCATCTTTCAGAAATAGTTCGGAAAAATATAGAACGTCTTTATAACTATGAGCATCTATCAATTCGTTTGATTGCAAAAATTGTTGGAAGGTCCCCTTCAACAATTTCGAGAGAAATTAAAAAAGGAACAATCTGTATTGGTTATAATACTAATGGCAAAATGAATAAATACAGGTATGATTGTGGACAAAAAGTTGCCAACGATAATAAAGTTAAGTCCAAAAAAACCTACTTTATCACTACAAGATGAGTTAATAAAAACAGTTATAATAAATGTGCTAAAGGAAAATGCTTCATTCTATTCATCATATATCAGTTTTACAAGAAGCAATCCCTTAGGAAAAAGAGTATCACTTCAAACTTTATATAATTACTATCATAAATGCTACTTAGGAATTGATAGAAGTAAAATACCTTATCCATTTGTAAAGATACATGTATTTAATAATTAACAAGGTAAAAGATGACAAAAATGGGATAATATAAGCCTAAGAGACCTAATAATTGAGACTTGATAGTTGGTAGAAGAGAAGGCGATAAGAAATGTATTTTAAATATTACTGAAAGAAAAACCAGATATTCGATTTCCTTTGTAATTCCAAACAAAACTCCAAGAAAAATACTGTTGGAGATTCAGCTCGCGAAAGAATTGATAAAGAATTCAATGGGCTTGTTGAAATCATAGAGAAAATAATAAAATAATAACTGATAGCAAAAAAAGCCTTAGGCATTAAATGAATTAATGCCTAAGGTCAGTGTTGCACTTCAAATTTTAATTTACCCAGTATATACGTTTTTTGTATAAGCTCCTTTAATCTTGTTCCATTCTTTTCTTTAAATACTTAAGCATACTATCAATAACAAATACAACAGTAATTAATAAGAGTGTCCAAGCAAACACATCATCGATTTCTAAGTATTGTTTACTAAACATCATTTCCCGTCCAATCGAGCCATTCGGCTGAGCTAAGAACTCAGCCATTATCATTACTTTAAAACCCAATCCAAATCCTTGTAACAAACAAGTGATTAAAGTATCTTTTGTGATAGGGAGAAATATTTTAAAAAACTTCTTAACATTACTCCCAGGTAATAAAGCTACGTCTTCTTTTATATCTTTCGATATCGAAAGTAATGCTTGCAAAGAGCCTTCATAAAAGATGGGAAAAATTACCAAAAAAGTAATAAACAAAGGAGCAACATCTTTTCCAACCATAATAAGTAATAAGATTATGATACTTGCTACGGGGATTGTCTTTAATAGCACCATCAAAGGATTTATAAACTCTTTAAAACCTCTAGAATAACTAGCGATTGATGAAAATATTACTCCTAACAAGAAAGCAACCAAAGTAGTAAAAATAATTCGAATAAATGTATAAAAGAAAACTTGATACGTGTGAAATTTAATTAATAAGTTCTGTAATGCAACAAATGTAGCCATAGGAGTAGGCAATATAAAATCATTATTGATTATTAAACTCAAAATCAACCAAGTAATAAATATTCCTAAAATACCCAGAATTGAAAAAATTACTTTATTTTTACTTTTTTTAACTTTGATAGAAGAATAATTCATCTGGAATGGTTCCTCCTAAGATTTGGGGATTAAATTTATTCAACAACTCAAAATAAGTAATAACCTCTTGTTGTACCTTTAAAATAGAATCATAACTCAAACACGCATTTGGAACTGCTTGTAACAACACATCCTTACCTAATTTTGAAAAAGTAGGATATACTTCTTTATCTAAACTTAATAACTTATCCACATAACCATTTAAATCAGTTATCATCTTAGAATAATTGCTTTCAGCAAGTTTTAAAAAATTATTTGTATTTACCCCTTCTTTTACAAATAAACCCGCTTGCGGATAATAATTATTCACATCAACAACCTTTTCTAAGTTTAATACTTGAATATCTAGTTTTAAAGATACTTTAATTTTTGAAATCACCGGTTCCGCAAGTAAGTAATAATCGTACTTATTTGTCAAAAATCCATTCGTGAAAACATCATTTACACTCGACTCGTAACTGATTATACAATCAATATTTTTAGACTTCAAAGCTTGCTTTAAGATAAAGTCAGGAGTATTATTTTCCCCATAAGCACAAACGGTTTTCCCACTTACATCTTCGATTGAAGTAATCGGTTCACCAGATCTAGAAACTAAATAATTATTGCCCGTAGTAATGATACGTGCTAAACGATAATTCGATTTATTTAAAGAATATAACTTCGTACCTAAAATTACTGGAGCAACAATGGCATCATATTCATTTTTAATAAATGCACTTGACAATAAAGAGGGTCCACTTACTATTGTTGCCTTCACATTTGATTCAGAAAATACTCCACCCAAATTGATTGCGGGAGTTCCATCGGGAACAATTAATGAATATACTTTATCTTCATTACTTCCGTTATAACTACAACCTACAAATAATAACATAAGAGTAACTATAAAACAAACTTGTATAAATTTTAATTTTTGAAACATATTAGCATCTCACTTTCTTTTTTATTATATCAATGTTATAATATATTTATCGTAACAAATGTTACAAAGAGGTGCATATGGAAAATAAAATACAACAATATCTACTTGATAATTCAAACATTATGCAATACAGTGCAAAAACTGTATTATTTGACGAGTTACAAATATGTGATAGACTCGGTTACATAATAAAAGGATCTATTCAAATTTCAAATGTCAATAATAATGGAAATAAATACACGATTAAAACTATTGAAGCAAATGAGTTATTTGGTGAAAGTCTTATATTTTCCAATAACCCCAGCTATTTAGGAAGTGGAGTATGTACTATAGAAACAAAAGTCGCTTGGATAAAAAAACAAACACTACTTCAAATGTTCCAAGACAATTCTTTTTTCTTAACATACTATTTAGAATATTTATCCAATGAAAAAAAGGAACTTCAAAAACAAGTCAAAGTACTTTCACAGCCATCATTAGAAGATAAAATATTTATGTATATCGATTTAGAAATGGAACAACAAAAGAAAACCCATATATTTTATAACACTAAAGAAAAACTTTCCCATTATTTAAATATTACAAGGCCTTCCTTATCCAGAAAGCTAATCGAGATGAGAAAAGATAACAAAATAGAATTTGATTCCCACTATATATGGAAAAAATCAATAAACTAAATTTCTTAGAATAATAAAAAAGTCCCCAAAAGAAGCGTTTAATTAGGGATTATTCTAATTAGGCTTCAAAAGGCGAAAGA
>CAYYTE010000066.1:0-4841 GCA_964474685.1 uncultured Staphylococcaceae bacterium
GTCGTTGGTGATGGTGACAAAATCACCTTCTTCACGATAGAACACATCTGTGTACATGCCATTGATTAGATCAACAACATAGTCTCCATCACCATATGGTTCTGGATGGGGATAAAACTTTCTAATGAGATTTCTTGGTACACTAATTTCAATACTTTTCATAAGTATCTCCTTCTGGCTTTTGCCAATTATTTACAGGATTAACCTGCATTACCCTGTGTACCAAAGTATTTTATTGTATCATTAACTCCATGTTTTGTGTTTTAGCAACTCAGCTATTTGCTGCGCATCAGGCAATTTTTCCAACTCCAAAACTTGTGTTAAATCGAAGTTTCGAGATCCCATTGATCCTCCTGAAGATGTTTTTTTAAAATCTGTTTCATAAAATTTCTCAACGAAAAAATAGCGTTCGTTTGTCAAAGCATAGCCATAATTTTTACCATCAACTATAGCTTTTTTAATTTGATCTTTTCTATATTAGAACAATTTATGGGGGACACTCCAGTACATTAAAAAAAACAAGTCAAATTTCTTGACTTGTTTTATGGCTTAATTTTTTATATATGGGGGAGTACTTGGAGATGTTGGTTTGTTTTGCGGAAGATTTAAAATTGAAATGAATTGATTGAAGAAAAAATCAGCAATTCGTTGGAGATTTTCTGAAACATTAAGTTTCATTGACGAGCTTCCTATGGTAATCGTTATACTTAAATCTGAGGAATCTTCTATACCTGAAACCGTATTTTGATAAGTATTCGAAATGATTAAACCAATGGTTTCTTCAACATATTTAATGACGAAGTCAAATTGATCAATTTCTGGTAGATTATTATTGATATGATCACCAAGCCATTTTTGAATTTTTTCTTTAAATTGTGGGTTTTTCTCAAAATAATTGCCCATATATTTTGATGCAAGTGCTTTTATACTATTAACTGTTAAATCACCACCCATATTGATTAAGGTCTTATAAATATCGCCTTTACTATCTTCAGTATAACAATAATGTTTTGTAAAATTGAGCATCACAAAAGAAGCAACCAATGCACCTATTTTTTTAGGTGTGGGTGGTGTTTGACCGGTGATTAAATTTACAATCGTATTTTCTATGCCCGATTCTAGTGTGATAAGTAAATTGACAGAATTATAGTCAATCTCTTCTCCCCAATAAAGTTGGGCACCAACTTGACCAATAAACTCCGTAAAATAATCTTTCAATGGACTCATAAAGGCATCAACCATGGGTCCGCCACCATATGCAGTGATTAAGTAAGAAAATGCTTGATCACCAAACCATTTAATAATCGAGAAGATGAATTCAAGCCGTGCAAGTTTAGTTTCTAATTCACTGAACTCTTTACCTTCTTTTGTAAAGTAGTAGGCAGATTCAATGATGACCGCTCTTCTAATCATGCATAATTCGGTAGCACTTCGATGTTTTGCTGATTTAATCATTTCTCGTGCATCACCATTACTTGCTAATCCATAACGATTAATTGTGCGAATGAGAAGTTGGTGTTCCTTATCCCAATCAGCTTTAGGATCTGGTTTTTCTCCAATAAGATGGATAGAAATCAATTTATCAAATGTTTGATCTTTATATTGACATGTAACTGTTGTTTCTACAATATAGGGATTCCCTTCATCAAGTTCAGCTAACGTCACTTTTGGTTCAATGAAATAAATACCTTCATCTTTTTGATCGGTATTTAAATAATACTTAAATGTTTCTCTAAGATTTATAGCAACCTCACTTTGACCACCCAAAGGACTAAAGGATGTTACAACATCTTTCATATCACAGATAATTGCTTTTGGTTTATCACTACTTTGATCGAGTATCGCGAGTGTGATTTTTAATCTCGTTGGCTTTATCAATGGATCCATTGATCCTTCATTTTCGGTTTCTTCTGTTCGAACAATTAACCGTTTTTCCTCATCAAATAAAGCATCGATTGAAATGCCTTCAGGATATAACATTACTGTTATTTCACTTTCTGCAAGCTCATCTTCTGTTTCAGCTTTAATGGATATAGTTACAGTTTTTTTATCTTCAGATTTCATCGAACGATTTTCCAAAATTGCTTTATATGAATCATCTTCCAATTTTTCAAGTGTTGCATGAACGTCATCTGAATCTAAAATTGAAACCTTAGGAATATTAATAAAATCCATTGGTTTAAAAAACATCTCGTAAGTGAGTTTGTCACCTAAAATCATTTCAACGTATGCTGTTCCAGAATAATTGCTAATCTTTTCGTGTTCAATGTATGGTTTACCAATCAACCTAAATGTCACATCATTTTGGAATGAACCACCTTCACCAATGTAACGGATGCTAACAATGCCTTCACTTGGATTATCCTCACCTGGTATACTCGATGCTGAAACGTTTGCTCCCATGTAATTTCCAGCCATCATACTATCTGATATTTCGATTGGTGAACCACCAGAAGCAAACTTAATATTCGCGCTCAAATCTGGTCGATCCAGTTCAGATCCATCTTCCTTCATTTCTGCTATTCTTGCATAAACGGTGACAGGAGGTTTATCATATCTAATTGCACTACCAAAATCCTTATTCACGTACATCTTAAATTTAGATTTAGGATCTTCTTTATATTCTTGATTTCCTAGGGCAGCTAATGCAGCTAATGCTCCTAATACTCCTGTAATTATTATCGATGGAACGTTAATCCCACTATTTTCTCCAGGAAAATCTGATGCATCACTACCCACAATAATTCCTTTAGTGCCATACTTCCAAGTGTAGAGGTGATAGATAGTAATCATGTCATAATTCATTTCTTCTAGTCCGTGTTTATCATAAAAATCCAGAGCAATAGGAGGATCAAATCCAATTTGAATTTCAATTGATAAAATATCTCCGTCGTTGATTCCATAAGGCGTCAACCCAGTAAATGATCCTGATTGAGTGAATTCTCCTTCTTCTGGAGCAACTTGAAATAGCATGGGATCTAATCGATCGGATAGTCTACTTGGATTTGCAATATCTTTATTCGCGTTATATGTTATTTCACCAGGATTATAGACATTTGTCCAAGCGAGTGTGTAAAAACCAATCGAATCAAAGTGAAAAATTTTGTGATTATAAATATCAACCGTGGTATCAATCTTAATGGCTGAGTTTTCTCGGTATTGCTTTTCTGGTTGTGTAAAAGTAAATTCTGCATATGCAAATTCACCAGATAAAATGATTGTTTCGTATTGATAACCTTCAGGATCATTCAATGCTTCATCATATAAATCTTCTTGATAACCTGTTCCTGTGTAATTAAACCGGTAATCAATTTTACTTGCTGATGTAGAATAACTAATTTGTGTATTATCAGGAGTTGATCCATAAAGATTTGATAGCTCATTAGAATATTCCACGATAATTGTTTTATCGTATGTCCAATAACCTGCCCAATCATCAGAAGATGTTGCGAATACTTGAGTAGAAAAAAGAAGACCAATTAGTATAAACATGATGCTAAATGTTATCCATTGAAATCTATGAATAGTTCTCATGATTGCACCTCTATATTTTTACTTGTTATCATAAGAATGACTCCAATGATAACTATTAAAGCTCCAAATATATAGGGAGCATAACCAATTGGAATAATTGATAGTAAAATGCTTATAGTAAAACCGATGACAAGCCCCGACATCAAACTTTCTGTTCTTTCATGACTAGCTATTGCTTGTTTATTTTTTCTACTCGCTGTTGATGCCATAATAAAAGCATAAACAAAGCCTTGTTTTGAATTAAAGGCTTGTAAAACTAACGACAAAGAAGCAATACCAATCATGCTTTTGATTAGTGCTGCGTATCCAGTTAAAAAATTGTATAAAATACAAGCAACACCTATACCGACTAAAAAGAATGCAAATTGACCTTTTTTTGTCTGTTTGATCGTATTCATTAATGGTTTAATCCCTCTAATTATACTTTTGAATTGTCCATCAAAAAGTGAAACAAAAAAGATAGCGTAAACACCTTTACCAAGAAGTCCCCCAACTGCTCTAAACGTATTTAAACTAGCACCACCTTGTGCAAATGTTAAGAAAGATAGCACTTTAACAGGCAAGGGATTAAATCCTAAATACGGTAATAAAATCAGCAAAATCCAAACAATCGCAAGTATGGCTATGATTATTAGTTTTCGCTTATTCTTGAAAATAGTTTTAAAACCAGTCATCATCCCAATCGCTTTCTTTTCAAGAACAATCATTGGGTTCAATTCTTGAGAAAATGTTTGATTCAAAAAAGACATTTCTCCCGCTGAATTTGATGCAAATGATTGAATCGATATCTTCATGTTCATAGATTGGGGTGAATCATCTTTTAATGATCTACCACAGTTTGGACATATAAGATCTTGATCTTTAATCTCATGCTGACATGATACACACCGCATACGCTTGTCTCCTTTATCAATTTGTCTATAAACGAATAAGGGCTAAATAACCCTTGTGTCACTATTTTATCATAGCTGGATTCTTACTCTTTGTGTCTACTAAACTATATTAACACCATTGTGCTTCTATCGCTGATTGTTTATCATCCAACATTTTTATAAACATTAATGTTGTAAGTTGGTTAACAATATCAGATGTTTGTGCCATATTTTCATTATAAAAATCTTGCCATATAGCATTAATCTTATTCTTTAAACTTCCTTTTATCATAGTTAATTTTCCTACATATCGATGTTATTTTCTTTAAATAATTGTTTTAGCTTTTCTCTAGCTATCACTGTAGGTTCGTGATGTCCTCTTTCCCATCTATTAACAGAGGTAAAAGAAACTCCTAAAATACCAGCTAATTCAGT
>CAYYTE010000067.1:0-4674 GCA_964474685.1 uncultured Staphylococcaceae bacterium
ATGTATTGTTTATCATCTATTTTTGTGGTATCCCCAATATTTAAGGGATAATCAAGAATTATAGCATTTGAAATATCTAAACCTAGTGATGTCTTTTTTCCACTCCACTGAAATACTTGTAACCATAGTTATGATGCAAGTTAGATCTAAAAGGAATGGCAAATATATGTTTTATTATAAAAAATAATAAAAAAAATGGTCATCCATTTTTTCGCATTATCTCAGAATAAGTACTATGTGGATAATTTAAATAAAAATCATCACTTAAAAATCTAATTTCATATACAAAACTTTTCATTTTCCCCCCTAACAATAAAACCCCACAATTATTTAAAATTGTGGGGTTTTCTTCCATTGAGAATTCTTTAATTTAGCATTGCCATAGCATTTACTAGGTATTGCAAAGGTGTTATCTCGCACCTTATCTTCCCTTTAATTATACAATAATACAATAAATTGTCAATAGAATGAGGAAAAGATTTTAATTTATATGAACAATTTTGTTTAACATTATAAGTAGCACATTTATAAGCCATATTCTGTAGGTTATTCACCCGGTAATCATTTATCTCAAAGAAGAAACTTCTTTGTAAAAATGGTGAATTATCTTTCTTCCCATTTTCATGCTCCTACCAAAATTTGGATTGCTAGCTTGAGGGGCTTACCCGTTCCACTTTTATGTTTCCATAAAAATCGTCACTGTGGCGCTTTCAGAGATATTCCATAGTTTCCCTTAGGAAATACTCGCCGTCATGGACTTCTCCATGCCCAGTCTTATTTATTAAACTGGCACAAACACTATAGGCATCACAGCCTATGCTAGTATGGACTTTCCTAACACAACGCAAGATTGTGCTTAATTACCCAATGTGCAAAATGTATATAGTTAAATAGATTCTTTTAAGCCGTCAAGTCCGATAGCTCCAATTCCTATAACACCGGGTCCAATATGAGCCCCGATGGTAGGAACTATTGTAGAAGTTTCAATTCTTAAGGAGTTATGCTTAAAGGTACTATCCGCCTTTTGAATGATGTCATATAATAAAGTTCCTTTTGATTGATCCGTATTATCTTCCATAAGAATCAAATAAATAACTTTTTTATATTGTTTTGTTCCTTCTTTTACTAACTCAAACATTCTTTCTAAAGCTTTATGATGAGTTCTTACTTTTTCAGCAACATCGATAGTTCCAGGAGCACCTAAATAAAGGATTGGTTTCACTTTTAATAAAGAACCAATGGCTCCACTTACTAAATTCAACCTACCATTTTTTACAAGGTACTTTAAATCATCTACTAAGAAATAAGCAAATGTTTGATCCGCAAATTTCTTACACTCAGACATTATATCATCTACACTATAGCCTTTATCCGCAAGTATTTGCGCATAATGAGCGCAATACCCTTCCATCAAACAAGCACTATGGCAATTAAATACATGAAGATTTACATCATCTACATAATCTTTACCATTCTTTTGTAGATTTTCTCCATAGGTTGATAAATTAAAGGAAATGGGAAAATGAATAACATCCGTACATCCTTCTTTTTTCCACTCTTCCGCACAACGCATGATTTCACCAGGCGTTGGTGCAGCAGTAGTAGGAACAATTCCAGTTGTACGAATTAGTTCATAAAACTCTTTTGCTTTAATATCTATCCCATCAACATATTGTTTATCTTTAAAATAGATGGTCGTACGAGTGATTTTTACTTTTGTCGCAAAAGGAGCATATTCAAGTCCTGAACTACAATCTGAAGTAATTCCTACTTTCATACTAATTCTCCTATCTACTCTTTGTTAGATTCTTCAAGAACATTCTTACTTGGTCGATTTTGATGAAAATCTCTTGGGCGTGAGGCATTCTTGATAGCTTCTGCTTCAAGTTCTTTTTCTTTTAATTCCTTTTCTTCTGGAGTTAAAGGTTTTTCACTTACAGCTTTTGTAGAGGTTGCTTTTGGTTGAAATGCAGGACGTGGCATTAAATCTTTCTTAGAAAAACGTAATTTTCCACCATTTCCAATTTCAATAAGTTTTACCTTGAAGGTATCTCCTACTTTACAAACATCTTCAACTTTAGCAATTCGTTTCCAATCTAAATTCGAAATATGAACAAGTCCTTCACAACCTGGCCAAATAGATACAATAGCGCCACAATCAATAATCTTAATTACAGTTGCATCATATACTTCGTTTAACACTGGTTCTTTAACAATATTTTCAATTAACTCAGTAGCCTTTTTAATCCATTCTACATCCGGATGCATAATAAATACTCTACCATCTTGTTCAATATCAATTTTCACATCATTACATTTTTGAATAATGTCTTGAATGTTCTTACCACCGGAACCAATTACATCTTTAATCTTTTCAGGGTCAATATGAATCAAGGAAATCTTAGGCGCATATTTACTTAACTCTGGACGAACCGATGAAATTGTTGTTGCCATATGGTCTAGAATTTGAAAACGACCTACCTTAGCTTGCGCAAGTGCTTCTTCAAGTACAGGCATTGGAATACCTTTACACTTAATATCCATTTGAAGAGCCGTAATACCATCACGAGTACCCGCTACCTTAAAGTCCATATCACCATAATGATCTTCTAAACCTTGGATATCTGTTAGTACTGTATATTTTGAACACTCATCATCTTGTGAAATTAAACCCATTGCTATTCCCGCAACTGGTGCTTTAATTGGTACACCCGCTGCCATTAAAGCAAGAGTTCCCGCACAAATAGAAGCTTGAGAACTCGAACCATTTGATTCTAAAATCTCAGATACTACACGAATTGTATAAGGGAATTCTTCTTCCGAAGGCATTACTTGTAATAATGCTCTTTCGCCTAGTGCTCCATGACCAATTTCTCTACGTCCTGGACTTCCATAACGACCCGTTTCACCTACAGCAAATTGAGGGAAATTATAGTGAAGCATAAAACGCTTTGATTCTTCAACACCTAAACCTTCAATGATTTGATATTCATTTAAAGCACCTAAAGTAACTGTTGAACAACTTTGAGTTTGTCCACGAGTAAATACAGCAGAACCATGAGTTCTTTCAAAGATATCCACACGACTCGATAAAGGTCTAATCTCATTTACTTTTCTTCCATCGGGTCTTACTTTATCTTCAATAATTAATCTTCTTACTTCTTCAGCAAGCATATGGTCTAAAACCATTTTAATTAACGATTGATACTTTTCCAAATCCATTTCTTTTGATAAAGGATTTGATTCAAAATCACTTGAAAAGTGATCAATTGTACTTTCGTTTACCGCATCAATATTTCTTTCTCTTTCTTTCTTATCAAAAGTAGAGATTGCTTTATTTAAATCACTCGTTGCAAATTCACGTACTGCTTGTTCTAAAGCACAAGGTATCTTGAATAAATCAGGAACCATCTTCTCTTTTCCACAAGCTTTAATAATTGTTTCTTCAAATTCACATAAACGTTTAATTTCCTCATGAGCAAATTGTAAAGCTTGAAGCATTAATGCTTCATCTACTTGTTTTGCTCCTGCTTCCACCATATTGATGGCTTTCTTTGTTCCCGCAACCGTTAAATTAATTAAGGATTTATCTAATTCCTCAACGGTTGGGTTAATAACAAACTTATCATCCACGTATCCAACAATCACTCCCGCAATCGGTCCTTCGAATGGTATTTGAGAAATTGATAATGCAATACTTGAACCAAGCATTGCGGTCATTGCACTTGAATAATCTGGATTTGCACTCATAACCATATTGATTACTTGTACTTCATTACGAAATCCTTCAGCAAATAAAGGACGAATCGGACGATCAATTAAACGTGAAACGAGCGTTTCATGTTCAGTAGGACGACCTTCTCTTTTTAAGAACCCTCCTGGAATCTTTCCAGCAGCGTATAATTTTTCTTGATATAATACAGTTAGTGGGAAAAAATCAGTATCCATTGCCACATTATTTCCACAAGCAACAGATAGAACCGCTGTATCATTATAGCGAACTAAACAAGCACCACTTGCCTGTTTCGCAAATTCGCCAATTTCAACAACAATTTTTCGATCCCTTTGCGTATATTCAAAAACTTGTTTTTCCATTTTTACTTCCTTTCATTTTATTATATAATATATAATATCAAATTAATACAAGAAATAGGAAAAGCACAAACCTGCACCCAACGTAGTGCTTTGTAAATACAAAAGAAATACCTCATGTATCGACAAAGCAATCGATTTAAGTATTGCAGGGTTGTGCTTATCTTTTACCTATTTTCTTAAGCCTAATTTAGCAATAACATCACGAT
Organism: uncultured Staphylococcaceae bacterium; assembly: GCA_964474685.1. Taxonomy (GTDB): domain Bacteria; phylum Bacillota_I; class Bacilli_A; order ML615J-28; family CAG-313; genus UBA1737. The sequence goes on from CAYYTE010000067.1 coordinate 4,302, forward strand.
AGCTATTTAAATCAGTTTTCTTTAAATATGCTAGTAAGTTACGACGGTGTCCAATCTTTTGATATAAACCCCGACGAGAATGGAAATCTTGTGGATGAAGAGTTAAATGTTCATTTAACTTCTTAATCTCAGATGTCAAGATTGCAATTTGAACAGGTGTTGAACCTGTATCTTTTTCATTCTCTGCAAAATTAGCGATAATGGCAGTTTTTTCTTCTTTAGTTAAGCAAGCCATATTCTAATCCTCCTTTTATAATAATATGCCTAGACAGAGTAAAGCGTTGGAGATTCGGTCTACTATGATATAGGTCATATTAATTATACACCAAATCCGTTTTTTTTGCAAATAATATCATTTACAATTTTACAATGT
>CAYYTE010000068.1:0-4402 GCA_964474685.1 uncultured Staphylococcaceae bacterium
ATTTATTATTCGATTATTTCATTTTTATTGCATGTACATCTATAATTTGTTATAATAATCAAGAGGTGTAGAAATGAATTTATTAAAAGATTTGCAAAATACCACCAATGAATATTTAAAAAATAATATTTCAACTATTTCTTATATAGATATTATAAAAAATATTTTAAAAGAAACGAGAGAAGTCCCTTCTATTGAAGATATAAAAACAATCACTTGTTCACATAAATCTTCACGAACAGAAAAAGAAATGCTCGCTCTTGTTATACTCTGGATTCTTCCGAATACTCTAATTAAGAAAAAAGATTTGAACATGATACAAAAGGATATGGATTCTGACAATAAGTTTCTCTATGAGGTTCTACAAGAGTACCCCGCTTTTTGTAAAGACAATTTTGAATATCTTTTTCTTAATAATAAAATGTTAATCATTAAAAAAGAAAATCTACTTATTCTAATTAATCCAAGTAATTTAGAAAGAGAATTACCAATTCCAGAATCAATTCAAAAAGAAAAAATCTTCTGTGTGAATTGTAACGATTATATTAATTTTAATTCAACTATTTGGTTAAATAGTTATGGATTTTATATACTTGATAATGAATAAAAGGCCGCTTTAAAAGCGACCTTTTATTTATTCTTCTCTCTTTTTAAATACAAAAGCAAGTAATGCAACGCTTGTTAGAATTTCAAAGAAATAAGCAGACTTCTTACATCCTGTTTTTTCAGGTTCTACATTCTTTGCTACTTCTTTAAATGTAGCAACAATTGTATTTATTTCCTCAACAGTTACTGCACTGTTTACTTTAGTAGTATACTCACTTTTTAAAGCGTCAAGGTTCTCTACATTCGAAGTCCAATCGGCAATAGTTTTTAGAGCAGTTGTCAATGCAACATTTATCGAATTATAAAAAGACTCTATAGCATCTTTTGCAATCTTTAAATACTTTTCATATTGGTTAATAATTGTGGTAGTATCAAGAGAAGTATATTCATTTAAATTCTTGTCATAAATGGCATCAATAGAGGGTTGCAAGTAAGCTTTAATAGCAAGACTTGTAATGTATGCTTTTACATTTGTAACATATTTTTTAATCGTATCTTCCTTCAGTTGAAGTAAGGTTGGAACTGAATCCAAATCTTTTACTAACTGTGTGATAACTTCTTGCATAGGTTCATATTCATTTAAACTGTTAATTTGGATAATTGCATTACTACAATAGTTTGAAATCTTTGTATAATTATCCACAGTGTAATTTGTCTCAACATACTTTTTAAGGAATCTATTTACTTGTTCAATTGCATCCGTACGCCATACCTCAATTGTATCTAAAGCGTCAATTTGTGATTTAGCAAGGGCAAGAACCCGACCTACACTATCGATATCAATACAATTATTAATATTCGATACAGCTTTAGATATATAATTTTGAATTAATTTTTGATATTCTGCACCATAATCGTCTAAGGAAACATAATTTTGGATTTCTTTTATAGCGTTACTCTTAGCAAGAGCTAACTCTTTTTGTTCTTTTATTAGTTCATTTAACTTAGATAATACTTCTACAAGTTTCGAATAATTGGTAACAAGAGCTTTTTGAGTTGTATTCAAAGCGTCATAAGCGGCTTTTACAGAATTAATCAAAGACTCATCTTTTAAAGTTACATCAATACTTTCAGGCAAGCCGTCAATTTGAACAATGACTTCTTGAGCATAATCCGCATCTGTTTTAGTGGAATCAAAAGTATAGGATTTTACTTCTACATTAGATCCAACTGTAACAGAAGTAGCAGGATACATTGTATTACCACTAATCAAACCATCTAAATAGCGTAAATACACAATTCCATCACCATCTTGAAGAGTTTCTGAAATATCCGTATAACTAACATTTGCGGTTGATTTTAATACAACACCGTTTTTATCAATCGTAAAGTATCCGGCAGCCTTACTAGATTCCTGTTGAAACATATCCGTTCCTTTAATTACTAATGACTTTCCAGTTTTATTTATATATACACCAGCACAACTTGCCCAATGGCATTGAGTAATTGTAGAAGCATCTGTAACTTCGTGATAATTTCCTTCAGCAATAAATAATACACTGTTATTATAAGTTATAGAAGCATTTGCCCAACCAATATAACTAGCTGAACCGGGAGTATAGGAACCTTCATCATTTTCTCCCACGGAGGAAGCATCATTTCGATAAAATAACCCCGTTTCAGTAGTTTTTAATAAACCTATATTAATAGATACATCTTGAGTATAAGTATAACCTTCTGTGGTATACGTTAACTCTAATGGGATTAAATGTATATTTAAATAATTTTTAAGTCTCGTACCACTTGTAATATTATAAATAAGCGAATCCGATGATACTTTGTAACTCCAAGTCATATTAGCTTTCGTTGGTAATACATAATTTGTTGTTACATGAGTAGAAACAGAACTTAAGAAAGTATCTACTTCTTCTTTCATTAATAGTAATTTTGCAATAGAGGTTTCCGAAGCAACAAGCACATCATAATTTGTAACTTTTACTTTTTCAACATCCGATAGTTTATTATATAAACTACGAATAGACTCAATTAAGGATTGTTCAGCAAGAGTTATGGGTTGAGTAATATAAGATATTAGATTCTTTACAGTTTCCCCAGTTGCTTCACTTGTTAATACTTGCGCATTGGAATATTCATTCGCATAATTTACACTCGCTACATAAAAATCATATTTTTCTAGATCCGCTTGAGTTATTTTAATTGAGTTTGTTGTTTGATAACTATATATATTTTCAATATTTGTGTTATCAAGAGACGTTCCTTTGGCACATCGATATACCATATACCCACGAACATTGGATATAGTATCCCAACTCATCGTTTGATTGGTTGTATCATAAATTACGTTTGTTGGCACAACGCTTGAAACTTTATCTTTATAATACAAACTAACTGCGGAAGGTATCTTTTTTGACCATAATTTTGAAAATGTCGCTTTTCCATTGTTTATTACTGTATTCGAAGTTGATTTTAAAGAGGCATATTTATAATAACATAATCCTTTGATTTCATCATACATCGAAGAATTCAATATTTGATTTAACATTTCTTGAGGATTATTGTTCCAATCTCCTGAGTTTTCTAGGGCCATATAAACACCACAGCCCATATATAAATTTACTTTCTTATTATGAACCGCCCAACTCCAGAATCTTGTTAACTCATAAAAATGAGCAACATTTTTTTCCATTCCCCAATATGCTTGAGGCATAATATAATCTATCCATTCGTGATTAATCCAATTCACTGTATCACAAAAAAGAGGAGACCCATAATGAGAATAACCAGCAGTGTTTGAATAAATCGGTGATATTAAATCACCATTTGAATTATAGGTAGGACTGCTGACATAACTTCCATTTTCATATATTCCTGTAGGAGCAATTCCCAATTGAACACAACGAGAAGTCAATTCATTATTTGCACGCATAGATTTTGAAAGACTCTCAATAAATAAATCCACTTGTTTTCTTCTAAAATCATCTATAGATAATCCTTCTGTATTATAGATTGCCCTAGTATTCGTATCGTCACATCCAGCAATATAAAAATAATCATCAAAGTTGATTGCATCTACATCATAATTGTTGATTACTTCCATACAAGTATCCACAATAAACTTGCGAACATTGGGAAGCCCTGGGTCTAATATAGAGCCTGTTGAACCTACTAAAATATTATTTGAATCATTTGCGGGGTTGCCTTCAGGATAACTACCGTTTACATAAGTATCATTGATACGATATGGATTCATCCAAGCATGAAACTCCATTCCACGTTTATGAGTTTCCGTAATCGCCCATTCTAATGGATCAAAACGATTGAAGTCAACATTTGCCCAAAAGGAAGCTTTTGGGTTTAATAAAGATTTATACATAGCATTATTGTGAGTACGGATATGAAAAACTAATGTATTCAAACCCCATGACTCCATATTATCTAGGATTGCGGTATAATCCGATTTAAACTTTTCATCTGTTGTATAGGATGCAATGTCACCCGCAAAATTAGATACCCAACATGCACGTAAATCATTCACAGGATTGTCATATTCTTTTAATCCATATACTTTCTCACTACTATACCTGTAAGTATACGCCACTCCACTAGAAGATGTCATTACCTGTAAATCATTTGTTGCTGTTGCCGCCTTATTATTTGTTAATTGAAACCCAATTGCAATGAAAGTTGCAATAAGGAAAACGTAACATAATCTTTTAAAAACTTTTAAACTTTTAAGCATATTTTTTCCTTTCATTTTTATACTTATATTAGTATACCATTTTTTCTTATAATTAGAAAGATAATCGGTAAAAAAAGTGTTTACTAAAGTCCCCTT
>CAYYTE010000069.1:0-4121 GCA_964474685.1 uncultured Staphylococcaceae bacterium
CTATATTAAATCATCGCTTTTATTTTGACATTTATTTTAAATAGTGGTATAATATAATAGATAAAAAAATATCTATTGATTGGTGGTGAATATTATCTTTTCGGTTTTACTAGTTATTAACCCTACAAAGGACAAAAATTATCATACAACAATTACACTTATTGAACAATTTCTAAATAAAGGAATTCACATCTTTGTAGATGATGATAATTATGAGCAATTAAAACAATACGATGTATGTAAGTATAATAATGAAGCAGTTCAATATGTTATTGTTCTAGGAGGAGATGGGACGCTACTTCGATCGGCTCATAAGTATAACGTTCAAGGAAGATTATTTGTAGGCGTAAATTTAGGCACCATTGGCTACTTGAATGGTACAAAACAATTTTCAATCACTAAGATTTTAGATTCATTAATCAATAAAACATATGATGTAAAAATTCAACAAGTTTACGAGGCAACACTTCACCATTCTACCAAGGTAGAATCCTTTGTGTTTTATAATGAAGCCACAATTCATAGAGGCTGTACTATGAAACAAATGCATTTAAAAGTCACTTATTCTAATTTACAGGAACAACTAATTGATGCGGATGGAATTATTGTATCGACTCCGATGGGGTCTAGCGCTTATAATCTATCTGCGGGTGGTCCTATTCTTGCTATTGGATGTAAAAAATTTATTGTTACGCCAATTTGCGCAAAAGCAAAGGAGTTAAAGCCGCTAATATTTGATGATTCTATCAATTGTCGTATTGACTTATTATCGAATAGAAGTGTTGATGATAGGATTAATATGCATCCTGTGTTGACAATGGATGGGTTAATTCAAGCGGATATTTTTGAAGGAGATTATGTTACCATTGCTCCTTTAAAAACTGATTTTAAAATGGTTTGGTTTTTAAATTAGATATATATATAGAGGAGAATAAATATGAATAAAATTCTAAAAAAGAAAGCATTAAATCCTACCGTTACATTAATGGAAGTAGATGCGCCATTTATTGCGAGAAAAGCAGAACCTGGCCAATTTATTATTCTACGTGTAACAGAAGATGGTGAAAGAATTCCATTGACGGTTGCAGATTTCGACCGTGAAAAAGGAACTGTTACTATTATCTTCCAAATTGTTGGAGCTACAACTGAAAAGTTGAATCATTTAAATGAAGGAGACTTCATTAATGATTTTGTAGGACCATTAGGCAAACCATCAAAACTTGAAGGCTTAAAGAAAGTTGCGGTTGTAGGTGGTGGTGTTGGATGTGCTATTGCGCTTCCTGTTGCTAAAAAATTACATCAACTTGGAGCAGTTGTTCATTCTATAGTTGGTTTTAGAACTAAAGATTTATTAATTTTAGAAGATGAGTTTAAGGCTTGTAGCGATAAACTTGTAATTATGACAGATGATGGCAGTTATGGCAAACAAGGTCTTGTTACAAATGCACTTGAAGAATTAATTAAATTAGGTGAAGAATACGATGAAGTAATTACAATTGGACCTTTAATTATGATGAAGTTTGTTTGTAAACTAACAAAACAATATAACATTAAAACTACAGCAAGTATGAACCCAATCATGATTGATGGTACTGGTATGTGTGGCTGTTGTAGATTAACAGTGAATGGCGAAACAAAGTTTGCTTGTGTGGATGGACCTGATTTTGATGGTTTCGGTATTGATTTTGATGAAGCAATGGATAGATGTAGAATGTATAAGGATTTCGAGGCGAAAGCACGAGAAGAAACTTGTAATCTATTCAAAATGGAGGTAAAATAAGATGCCAAATTTTAATATGTGCAATATAAAAACAGCAATGCCTTGTCAAGAACCAAATGTTCGTAATAAAAACTTTAAAGAAGTTACGACTGGTTATACTCTTGAGATGGCAATTGGAGAAGCAAAAAGATGCTTAAATTGTAAAAACCATCCTTGTGTTCAAGGATGCCCAGTTAATATCTCTATTCCTGAATTCATTCATGAAGTATCTTTAGGTAATATGGAAGAAGCATATCAAGTAATTAATCGTTCAAGTTCTCTTCCTGCTGTCTGTGGCCGTGTATGTCCTCAAGAGACTCAATGTGAACTCCCTTGTGTTCGTGGAATCAAAGGTGAATCTGTGGGTATTGGTAGACTTGAAAGATTCGTTGCGGATTATCATATCGAGCATTGTACGACTCTTCCTACACCTCCTGTTTCAAATAATCATAAAGTTGCTGTCATTGGTTCTGGGCCTTCAGGATTAACTTGTGCTGGAGATCTTGCGAAACTCGGTTATAAAGTTACTATATTTGAAGCACTTCATTTAGCTGGTGGTGTTTTAGTTTATGGAATACCTGAGTTTAGACTTCCTAAATCAATTGTTCAAAAAGAAGTAGATAACTTAAAAGCCCTTGGTGTTGATATTGAAACAAATATGGTTATTGGTCAAGTATTATCTATTGATGAATTAATGAGTGAATATGGATTTGAAGCGGTATATGTTGGTAGTGGTGCTGGACTTCCTAAGTTCATGGGAATACCGGGTGAAAATATGCGTGGTGTCTATTCTGCTAATGAATTCCTAACTCGTATTAATTTAATGAAAGCTTATCGTGATGGCGATGATACCCCTATTCAACATGCAAAGAATGTTGCGGTTGTTGGTGGTGGAAACGTTGCGATGGATGCGGCTCGTTGTGCAAAAAGACTTGGAGCAAATGTTCATATTGTATATCGTAGAAGTGAAAAAGAACTTCCTGCACGTCGTGAAGAAGTAGAGCATGCAATGGAAGAAGGGATAGAATTCAATCTATTAACGAATCCTACTGCAATTCTTGCTGATGAAGCTGTATTGGAACAATCAAAAGGACGTGAAAAAGTTGTAGGTGGCTTAGCTTGTGTGAAAATGCAACTAGGCGCACCAGATGCTTCTGGAAGATGCCGCCCTGAGGTAATTCCTGGGTCTGAATTTGTATTAAGCGTAGATTGTGTTATTATGGCTTTAGGTACTTCACCCAACCCTTTAATTAAATCTACTACAAAAGGATTAAATACAAATCCACATGGTGGAATTATTACAGACGATGATGGATTAACATCTCGTGAGGGAGTATATGCGGGAGGCGATGCTGTTACTGGTGCCGCAACCGTTATTCTTGCTATGGGTGCTGGAAAGAAAGCCGCAAAAGCTATTGATGAAATGATTCAAAATAAAAATAAATAAGTAAGTGATATGATATTTCTTGTGTGACAAATTGAATTTGATTACAAAAGAAATATCATATTTCTTTTTGGAGGTACAAATGATTTACACAATAACCTTACAACCTACTATTGATTATTATTTGGAAGTTGATAGTCTAAATCAAGAAGTAATTTCCCATATCCCTCATCATTTTGAGATTGGAGGGAAAGGGATTAATGTATCAAGAGTAATTCATGCATTAGGCGGAGAGACGACTTGTTTGTTTCTAGCTTCACAGAATGAAATAGGTCTGTTTTCAAAAGAGTTTAATCAATACAATATTCCATTTGAATATATAGAAACAACTTATCCCCCAAGACTAAATGTAAAAATAGTAGGCAATGAAAACTATGAATTGAATGTAGATGGACACGAAGTATTAAATAACATATATATTAAACTTCGTCAATTTGTTTTAGATATTCCATCTAATTCTACCATTGTATTATCGGGAAGCAGTGGGAGCAGTATTTGTAAGCCTTCTATTTATACAAAACTAATCGAACTTCGTCCGGATTTGAAATGGGTTGTTGATTGCAAAGAAAACGATTTAGCAAGTGTATTATCAACAAGGCCTTTTCTTATTAAACCAAATTTTGCTGAAATTCGATCACTTATGAATAAGGATTCTGCCACAATTGATGAAGCTTTAGATTTTTCAAGAAGTTTATCCAATGAAACTGGAATAAATATTTTACTTACTTTGGGTGAAAAAGGAAGCTACTGGATAGATAAAAATGATGTAATCTTTACCCCTATTGAAGAAGGTACAGTATATCGTACTACTGGATGTGGGGATTGCTTTTTAGGATCATTTTTACTTGGTATTGAAAAGAATTTGACAACAAAAGACGCATTGGCATTTGCAACACATCAAGCTTATCTATGGGCATG
>CAYYTE010000070.1:0-3938 GCA_964474685.1 uncultured Staphylococcaceae bacterium
ATAAACAATTCTAATATACTAAGATAACCACATAAAAAAAAGTATAATTATATGGGATTATTTTGACATATGTGGTATAATAGGTCATTAGTGAGGATAGTAAATTATGAGTATTAATGATAAAATAATAGTAAAAGGAGCTCGTGAAAACAACCTAAAGTCAATAGATTGTGTTATTCCTAAGAATCAATTAGTTGTTATGACGGGTGTATCAGGTAGTGGAAAATCAAGTTTGGCATTTGACACGATTTATGCTGAGGGTCAGAGAAGATATATAGAGAGTCTTTCAAGTTATGCTCGTATGTTCTTAGGCAACATTGATAAGCCGGATGTAGATTCGATTGAGGGTTTATCTCCCGCAATCTCGATTGATCAAAAAACTACCAATCGAAATCCAAGATCAACTGTTGGAACAGTTACAGAGTTATATGATTATCTTCGATTATTATATGCTCGTATTGGAAAGCCAACTTGCCCAACCCATCATGTTGAGATCACTTCTCAAACAATTGAACAAATGTGTAATGAAATTCTTTCTTATCCGGAAGAGAGTAAACTTATGATTTTAGCTCCTATTGCTGAAAACCGTAAAGGTACATTTGAAAAAACCATTGAGATATTACGAAAAGATGGCTATTCAAAAGCCGAAATTGATGGAGAAATGTTCGATTTAGATGAAGAAATTGATTTAGATAAGAATAAGAAACATAACATTTATGTTGTTGTAGATCGATTAAAAATTAAAAATGAATCAAAAAGTAGAATATATGAATCACTTGAAGCAGCAAGTAAACTTTCGGATGGGAAAGTATTTACGGATATTGATGGCAAACACGTGTTGTTCTCTGAACATTATAAATGTCCTTATTGTGATTTTACAATTGGTAAATTAGAACCGAATATGTTTTCATTCAATTCACCACTTGGTGCTTGCCCAACGTGCCACGGACTTGGCTTTACATCAAAAGTTGATGAGTCATTATTAGTTGTGGACGATAACTTGTCGATTGCTGAAGGTGCAATACGTTATTTAAAAAATATTGTTTTTACTGAAAACCTTGAATGGCAAATGTTTAAGAATTTATTTGATTATTATCATATTGACGTTTTTAAACCTTATAAAGAATACACACAAGAAGAAAAGGATATTATTTTATATGGTTCAAAAGAACCTATTTCCTATGATTTGAAGTCTTCGGGTGGAACTTTTACTAGAAGAACAAGAGAAATCGAAGGATTAATTCCTCTTATAACTAGAAGGTATGAAGAAACAAATTCAAATATGCAAAAAGAGTACTATGGCTCATATATGAAAGACTCTACTTGTCCTACTTGTCATGGGGACCGTCTTTCAGAAGCTGTATTAAGTGTTTTAATTGGTGGTAAAAACATAATGGATTTTACCAAAATGAGTGTTGTAGATTGTATTAATTTTTTAGATAACTTGGTTTTATCAGAAAAAGATTCAAAAATTGCTGCACTAGTATTAAAAGAAATTAAATCAAGACTAAGTTTCTTGAAAAATGTTGGACTAGAATATTTGACTTTGTCAAGAAATGCCGCAACCCTATCGGGAGGCGAGGCTCAAAGAATTCGTTTAGCCACTCAAATTGGTTCTCAATTATCGGGTGTATTATATGTTCTTGATGAGCCATCTATTGGCTTACACGAACGTGATAATGAGAAACTTATTCACGCTTTAAAAATGATGAGAGATTTAGGTAATACTTTAATTGTCGTTGAACATGATGAAGAGATAATGAAACAATGTGATTATATTATCGATGTAGGACCGCTTGCAGGAATACATGGTGGAGAAATTGTTGCGGAAGGAACACCTCAGGAAATTGTTAATCAACATTCGATAACAGCGGACTTTTTAGCAGGGAGAAGAGAAATTGCGCTCCCTAAAATGAGAAGACAAGGAAATGGAAAGTTTTTAAAATTCACTAATTGTCGACAAAATAATTTAAAAAATGTTGATGTATCACTTCCTTTAGGTGAACTCATATTAGTTACGGGTGTTTCCGGCAGTGGTAAGTCTACGCTTGTGAATGATATTATTGGAAACTATTTAAACAATAAGTTTTATAGAAGTCATTTAGATGTTGGTGCATTTGATGAAGTATATGGACTTGAAAATATTGATCGTTTAATTACAATTGACCAATCACCTATTGGAAGGACTCCAAGGTCAAATCCTGCAACTTATACAGGTGTTTTTGATGACATTCGAACGTTATTTTCTGAAACTTTAGAAGCAAAAAAAAGAGGGTATTCAAAAAGTCGTTTTTCTTTCAATATTAAAGGCGGAAGATGCGAAACTTGTGGAGGAGACGGCATCATACGTATCTCTATGAATTTTTTACCAGATGTATATGTACCTTGTGAAGCTTGTCATGGGTCTCGCTATAACTCAGAGACTCTTGAAGTAAAGTATAAAGATAAAACTATTGCGGATGTACTCAACATGACGATTGAGTATGCTTGTGAGTTCTTTGAAAATATTCCAAATATTTATGATAAATTAAAAACTTTAAATGAAGTTGGGTTAGGTTATGTTAAATTAGGCCAAAGTGCAACTACGCTTTCCGGCGGTGAGGCTCAAAGAGTCAAACTAGCAAGTGAATTACATAAGAAAATATCGAATAAAACTTTATTTATTTTAGATGAACCAACAACAGGTCTTCATTCTTATGATGTAGATAAACTAATACAAATTCTTGAAAAGATGGTAGATTGCGGAGCAACTGTTCTTGTTATCGAACATAATTTAGATGTCATTAAAGAAGCAGATTGGGTTATTGATTTAGGACCGAATGGTGGTGATGAGGGTGGTAATATTATTGCTACGGGTACACCGGAAAGTCTTGCTATAAATAAGGATTCGGTTACGGGACCATTTATTGCTCGAAAGTTAAAAGAACATATTGATAGAATTCAAACAAATTAAGTTTTGTTTAAAAGTTTATATGTTGTAAACTTATTCATGTTATGATATAATTTTTATAATTTTAATATTAAGGAGGGATGAGTATGAACGATATGCCACCAAATAAAGATGAAGAAAAGAAAAATTTAGATAAAGAAAATAGTGAAGAAACAAAAGAAAATAGTGAAGAAACAAAAGGAAAAAATGAAGAAGAGAACAATCCTGAGAAAAAGGTTCTAAACATTGAATCAGAAGAAGATCTAAAAGAATTACTTGATGAATTGTTTTCGAAAGAACATGGCAAAAAGCCAAATGTAATTGTGGAAAACGTTTCGGTTCGTATTTTTTCTAATACTTTCCTTAACATTTTAGCAAATTTTGTGATTAATTTCCTATTATATTTTGCTTTACTAGGGCTAATTCCCGCATTCTCTTTTCAAATATTTTGGATACACTTCCCAATGATTCTTGTACTTTCCTTTCTAGATTATTTTACAAGAGATTACTTTTATAAAAAGCATGTTCTTTTAGTTATAAAATCGCTAGGATTTGTACCAATTCTTATGACTATTTTAAGTTTCGTTGTTTGCTTAACAATTGGTTATTTCTTTGTTGGTTTATCACTCGATAGTATTGGCTTTACAATTCTTTTTATCTTGCTATTTATTGTTGCAAGAATAATACTTGTTACCTATTGTAGAAATCTGGTTATAAAAATTAAATTTAGGAATGAAAAGGATTAAGCAATGAATAAAGTATTAGTATTTGATTGTGACGGAACTATATTAGATACATTTGAAGTGATAGAAAAAACCGTTTATTCTACTTTTAAAGAGCTCGCTCCTAATTATAACCTATCCATAACAGAGGCTCATAGTTTTTTTGGTCCTTTAATTGATGACACTTTTAAAAAGTATCTTCATTTAGGAGTGGATTTAAAAACTTGGATTGAAGTTTATCAAAAATATAATAATGAGTTTATGCCTTTATATCTAGGAACCTATCC
>CAYYTE010000071.1:0-3337 GCA_964474685.1 uncultured Staphylococcaceae bacterium
CATAGTATAATGTAAATTCTCTTCTTTATCAGTTTTCTTTAAAAGTCTTCTAATTAAAGTGGATTATTAGGATATATTCTAGAATGAGAAGATTTGCCCGAAACAATGTTTTCTTTATTTGTAACGATATCATGAAAAGGTATAAATAGAAACAAAATTTCCGGAATAAAGTGATGGATAAATGTGATATCAGTTATCCATCTTCCCAATTGAAGGTTCATAATTAATTTCTATTTACTCTTTATGATTAATTTTATTGTATCTTTTATGAAATATTTATAATTTAGCCGTTGCCTAAGTTATTGTAAGTAAAGTCCTTTTTGATGTGTAAGTTTATCGTTTTTAGTAAGTAAGGTAGGCTTTTGGCGCATATTTATTATAGGACATAATCTAATTATATGGATAATTCTTTTTTTATTCTATGTGAAGAAGCTGTTACTATAAGCCGATTCCATATTTGCACTTGGGATATTGAGAATGTATCTTCTTTTGTTGAGATAGGAATTGAGTTTCATTTTCCTGTTGATTTAGAGACAATCAATTTTAAATTAGTTGCTCCTTTTATTAAAGTTAACACAAAGGTCAGGTGTCTCCTACATAATCTTATAAAAGACTCAAATAATAGTAAGTTTATCTTTAATGATATAATTACTAATTTTACTCCGATACAAGGTGACAAAAGAAATGGGGCTATAATTACCTTTGGTACAAGAGAGAAAATGAATATCCTTCCTATAGATGAATTTATCATAGATAATACTATGGGGCAAGTCATTACTTTGAACTTGAAAAAGCCTGAAGGATGTGATCTCGCTAATCTTTGTTATGTACGTTTGCTTATACAATCTTCGGAGAAAACACTTGCAACAAAGAATAAAGGCATTGCCCAAACAAGTTTTATCTATGATATAAAACTTAATGAAAACAGGAATTTGCCGGATGAAGTGAATCGCATAATTAAGCAGAAATATAAAATATGTAAGGTGGAAAGTTGTTTCTGTTTTCATATAGTTCCTAATTCTTTTAATATTTTATTTGTCGATCAGAATAAGCTAAAGAGTGTTCGGGAACTCGAGGTTCCAGCATTCCGTAATTACTTGGATGAAGCCCAAAAAATGAAAGAAAAAAAATATATCATTATTTTTAATAAATCTAGTGATAGTAATTCTTACTCTTTTTTTACGATTCTGAATAAAGAAATTATTGGAACAAAACAAATCTTATTTGCTATTTGCGCGAATATTCTTTGCAGCCTATTGTTTGCATTATCTAGTTTAAATATCAATTATCAAAAGCCAATTATGGAACAGATTCCTTTAATGTATTGGCTTTCATTTGGGATAATGGGATTATTATTGTTGATCTTATTTTTTCCTTTTAAACGCTAATTTAAAGTAAAACATAGAAAATGAAAGCATTGTTAGATACGAACATTATAATTCATAGAGAAACACCGAAAGTAATCAATCAATCAATTGGAATTTTATTTAAGTGGTTGGATAAAGCTAAGTATATGAAGTGTATTCATCAAGTGACTGTTGATGAGCTGAATCGGAATCCTAATAAAGAGACGAGAGATTCTTTTAATGCTAAGATTTTGAGCTACGAAATCTTGAAAACTACGGCTCCTTTACAAAAGGAAGTAATTGCAGTCTCGACTAAAGTAGATGTCACTCCTAATGATAAAATTGATACGTGCTTATTGAATGAGGTGTATTGTGGACGCGTAGAAATCTTTGTTTCTGAAGATAAGAAGATACACACAAAGGCAGCTTTATTAGGTATTGAAGATAAGGTGTTTACAATTGACTCTTTCTTGGAAATGGTTGTGGCGGAACATCCTGATTTAATGAACTATAAGGTCCTTTCTGTAAAACAAGAATATTTTGGTAATATTGATTTAAATGATTCTTTTTTTGATTCTTTGAGAGAAGATTATGAAGGATTTGATGCTTGGTTCAATAAAAAAGCAGAAGAAAAAGCGTATATAACCTATAATGCAGGTCAAGTTCTTTCTTTTCTTTTTCTGAAAATAGAAAATAAAGATGAAAATTATAGTAATATGAATCCCATCTTTGCCCCTAAAAAGAGATTAAAGATAGGCACCTTTAAGGTCGTTAGCAATGGTGTCAGACTAGGTGAACGCTTTATGAAAATTATTTTTGATAATGCGGTTATTAATAACGTAGATGAAATTTATGTTACCATTTTCAATAAGAGAGAGGAACAGCAACGTTTAATCAATTTGATGGAAGAATGGGGCTTTCAATTCTATGGGACAAAAGGCACTGAGGGGGAACTGGTTTATGTACGTGACTTTTCAAAACGGATGGATGTTGCTAATCCCAAAAGCACATACCCGTTTATTCCTACCAATACTAGAATTTTCTTAATACCAATATACCCAAAGTATCATACGGAATTATTACCCGATTCTTTTTTAAGAACAGAGTCTCCCGAAGACTTTGTAGAAAATGAGCCACATCGAAATGCGGTGAGTAAAATATATATTTCCCGTTCAATTAAAAGGGATATTTCACGTGGTGATGTGTTAATCTTCTACCGAACAGCCCCTTATGGAAAGTCTGCCTATCACCATAGTGTCATTACAACGATTGGGGTTGTTGAGGAGAAGATAGACAATATTAAAAATGAAGCTGAATTCGTTTTGAAATCGAGGAAAAGAAGTATCTTTACCGAAGGATATTTAAAAGAATTTTGGAATTATAAACCTAGTTGTCGTCCATTTTTAATTCGTTTCTTATCAGTTTATTCAATACCGTTAGGACATCGGTTGAATAGGAAAGCTCTACTTGATTTTGGTATAATCTCGGGGGAAGATAAAGAATTAAGAGGGCTAAAGGAAATTACTAAAGAACAGTTTAAAATTATCATATCGGAGGCAGAAATCAATGAACGTTTTATTGTCAATTAAACCAGAATTTGCGTTTAAAATATTTGATGGGAGTAAGAAATACGAATTTCGTAAGAGCATCTTTAAACGGAGAGATGTTAAGAAAATTATTGTTTATGCTTCATCTCCTGTTCAGAGGGTTATTGGTGAATTTGAAATTGCTGATATATTGGAAGATGATACTGTGGCTATCTGGAACAGGACAAGACATTCCTCTGGGATAACAAAGCAATTCTATGATGAATATTTCATTAATCGAGATAAAGCTTTTGCTATTCAAGTAGGAAAGGTTAGTCGATACAATAAGCCGAAACTTCTTTCTGATTTGAATATAGAATTTGCACCTCAGTCATTTGTCTATTTATAATGGATCTGCGGATTTATTAAGTTGTTGATGTTTTTGTCTATGCATACAACTTTGCC
>CAYYTE010000072.1:0-3335 GCA_964474685.1 uncultured Staphylococcaceae bacterium
GCACATGACTGTTAATCATGGTGTCTGGGGTTCAAGTCCCCGAAGAGGCGCCATTTCTTATGAAACAACAGTTTTGTAAAAAGTGGCATATATAACTAAAATCGAATGAGTTTATTCGGTTTTTTCTTTTTCTTTAGAGAGGAGAAATTATGGAAAAAAAGTTATGTTATCGTGTTCCATCTTACTATTTGAAATTTGCCTGTAAAGGCGGTGACTGCCGCCACACATGTTGCGAAGGATGGAATGTATCTGTTAGTCTTGATGAATATTTTAAATTATTATCGGTGGATTGTTGTATAGAATTAAAAGAAAAAATCGACCATTCTCTTCAAATTGCTCTTCATCCGAGTGTAGAACGTTATGCTTTGTTTTCTCCCAATTATTATGGGGATTGTCCCTTACGTGATGAAACAAACGGTTATTGTAGATTGCAAGAAGAATGTGGGGAATCGTTACTTCCTTCGATTTGTCGATTATACCCGAGGTCTTTTATTCATCCTAAAGATCAGCTTGCTTGTATTTCCAATAGTTGTGAAAAGATGGTTGAGTTACTTTTATCGAATGAACTTCCTATCACCTTTACGAAACAAGTATTATGTTTTCCAGAAGGAAAAATAAACGAAGATGTTCGCTATCCTAAGAACTTAGTCTCTATAAAAGATGAATGTATAGAATTACTATCGAACCGTAGTAAAACCTTACCTTTTCGGTTTCTTGATTTATCCGTCTATATAAATCAGTTATTAGATATATCCAATCAAGAAGTATTATCATTAAATACGTTTGGTGAATCTTGCGAATCGATTATGTCGGTATGGCATTTTGAGTGGGATATCATTCATGATATTGCTAAAAAAAGTCCAAGTATGGTAGATACTTTTAAAATATTAGAAGACTTATTTCCTCTTTCTTGGAATAATCCTGAAAGGATTATTGAGAGTGAGTATCACCTTTATGAACAAAAACAACAAGATTTTTATCAAAAATATCCAAAATGGGATATCTATTTAGAAAAATTATTAATTAATCATTTGCTTTATATTGATTTTCCTTTTGTGAATTATCAAAATAATAAAGACATAGCAAGTGCTTATTTAATTCTAGTTGAAACTTTTTCATTTTTAAAATTTATTGTAATTTCTAGTTTTTCAAATAACACAACTATTACAGATATTGTTGATATAATCGGAGAAACATTCCGATTGATTGAACATTCAAGTTTTGATAAAAATGTTCTTATTTTTCTTTCGTTAAGTAATATTTGCACTTTCAATCAAATGAAACCTTTCTTACTATTGTAGATAGAATTGTTTGCAAAAACATAAATTATATGATATGATTATACTAGTTTAAAACTATGAAGTCATATTATAAATTATTCGTATGTGCTTCACAAATGTGAAGCTTTTTTAATAGATTCAGGGGGTATTATGAAGTTTATACATATATCAGATTTACATATTGGAAAAAAATTGTTTGATGTTAGTTTGTTGGAAGATCAAAAATTTGCTTTAAATTATATTATTCGTACTGCAAGTGATTTGTTGCCAGATGCGATATTGATCTCTGGAGATATATATGACAAATCAAATCCTACAGGCGAAGCAGTACAATTATTTAGTGCTTTTTTAGCAAAATTAGAAGAATTAAAAATCAATGTATTCATTATACGTGGTAATCATGATAATGATTTAAGACTTGAATATTGTGATGAAATATTAAGTAAACATAAAATTTATATTGAAGGAAGTTTTAAAAAAAATATTAAAAAAGTGACTTTGAAAGACGATTGGGGATTCGTAAATTTTTATTTGTTACCTTATGTGGATGTTCCGATGGTACGATTATTCTATCCTGATGAAAAAATAGAATCTTTAAATGATGCTTTTTTGTTACTTGTACAAGATATGAATATAAATACAACTGAGAGAAATGTATTGTTATGTCATCAATTTGTTACAGGTGCTTTGACTTGCCAATCCGAGACAATTAGTGTTGGAGGAGTGGATTCGATTTCAGAGGGTCTATTTTCTGAGTTTGATTATGTTGCTTTAGGACATATACATACACCACAAAAATTCCATAATCCATGTATTCGATATTCGGGGTCATTGCTAAAGTATTCATTTTCAGAATGCAATAGTGTTAAATCTATGACAATTGTGGAAATGGAGAATAAAGGTCCAGTAAAAATTGAATCAAAAGAAATCCCATTTATTCACAATTTAATATCATTAAAGGGAAAATATCAAGATATATTAAAAGAACCTGTTACGAATGACTATTATCAAATAATCCTTACGGATGAGGTTTTATTACCTGATGCCAGGAGTGTGCTTGTTGATAAATTTGAGAATCTTCTTGAGGTTCGGTTGGATAATTCGACTCAATGTGGAGATGATGTAATTCCGGATTTAAATAATATCATAACTAAGAGCCCGATTATGCTATTTAAAGATTTCTACCTATTAAAAAAAGGAAAGGAACCGAGT
The DNA here is from genome assembly GCA_964474685.1 of uncultured Staphylococcaceae bacterium. Taxonomy (GTDB): domain Bacteria; phylum Bacillota_I; class Bacilli_A; order ML615J-28; family CAG-313; genus UBA1737. The sequence goes on from CAYYTE010000072.1 coordinate 2,493, forward strand.
CTAGAAGAACTAGATATTATCGAGAAATTATTAAAAGAATGTGAGGGCGAATAATATGATACCAATACTTTTAGAAATTAGTGCATTCGGATCTTTTTCAAATAAAACCCTAATTGATTTTTCGTTATTTAAAGAAAGCTTATTCCTTATTACTGGTAAAACTGGAAGTGGTAAAACCACCATCTTTGATGCTATATCTTTTGCTTTATATGGAGAAGCAAGTGGAGGGAACGATAAAAGAACTGCGAAAAGTTTTCGTTCAGATTATGCATCCTTAAATACTCCAACTTATGTCTATTTAAAGTTTTCTCATCAAAACAAGATTTATGAGATAACTCGCAATCCTGAATATATGAGACAATCGAAACGAGGGGGAGGCAAAACGAAAGCTATCGCAAAGGCTGAACTCAAATATGATAATTCTACCAAAGTAATATCTAAAGTTGAAGACGTAAATAACAAGGTACTTAATATTTTGGGGCTTTCAAGAGACCAATTTGCTCAAACAAGTATGGTAGCACAAGGGGATTTTTTAAAGATATTAAGGGCAACGAGTGATGAGCGAAAAAAATTATTCCAAAAAATATTTCATACAACAATTTATCAATCCCTACAAGATTTGTTAAAGGAACATGCGAGTAGTGAAGAAATAGCATTAAAAGGTTTTACCCGTGATTTTTATTCTACAATGAATTTGATTGTGATATCTCCTTCTTCTAAGTTTTATACTGAACTATCTGATAACACTACGAATATGTCTAAAGAATATTTAGACGTTCTTTCTTCATATGGAAAAGAGCAATTTGATTTATTAAATGATTTGCTTAGACAAAAAAACAAGAT
>CAYYTE010000073.1:0-3259 GCA_964474685.1 uncultured Staphylococcaceae bacterium
AAAAAGCGACTTAGCTCAATTACGAGTTAGGTCGCTATTTTTTTATTCTTCAATAAACAACTCAGGGATGTTGATAAATATTTCAGGTGTTTCAATTTTTGTGCTTTCATCAGAGCAGTTCATAAGTAGATTTTTTCTAAGAGCAAATGGTGCTGTATCAGTTGTAATTGAAAAGTCTACAAGCTCATTTTTATGAAGGTTAATATAAGAAGCAGCTTCTCTATGATAACCATATCTTTGCAGAATAATAGTAAGCTTATTTGTAGTTCCATATTCAACATATTCGTACCAATCATTATCGAATGGTTTATTGTCATGCTGAAGTTTATATTCGGTAGAAAATTCTCTAAAGTAATTAGCTACACTAAATAAGATAACATTTTCAATTGTGTTAAGAGTATCGGCAATTATTAGGTTTTTATGCTTTGGATCATTCTTATTATAGAATTCTTCAATCTTCCAGTTATTAGCCCATATTCCTGTTTCAGGATGATCCTCTTTGTATTTAATAGCACCGTAAATTATGGAACTCAAGCCAAAACCAGACATCCATTTATATAAGATATTTGCATACCAAGTTACATGGGATAAGTTTGAAGTTATTTTATCTTTATAACCTAGAGTCTTTTTTTCATAAACACTCCATTTATAAATATTTCCTAAATCCGTCATAAAGCTAACTACAGTATTATAATCTACAGTTCCATCAGGTAATAAGTCAGGATACCTTGCACCAGAAGCAACAAAGTCTTTTAAATTTCTAAACTGATCTGGTGATATATCGATGCTGTTATTTGGTTCAATCTGCTTAATATTTGACTTAATGATTTGAAGCTGTTCAGGAGTAGTATATTCTTTCAGTTGTTTTACTATTAAACTCTCGCTATTGTTTCTTAAATCATTAATAAAAATTAGAGCTTCTTTACGCATGAAGGTAAATTCATTATATGTAGTTTTGTCATGTCTTGAAGTCATTTCAAAATCATTATTGACTAAACTATGAATTATAGCTTTCTTTTGATTATTTTTGAGTGTAGATTCAATTGAAAGGGATTGGTTTGGAATATCATTGATTAATAAATCTGCATATCTGTCTATTGTTTTTACATCACTATTAGACAAACAAACCATAAATACATTACCAAACAAACTATGATCAATGCGGCCAATTCTACCGATTAGATTTTTGAATGACACCTTATCTAGATTTGATCGTCCGTTTTTATAATCGGTAATAAATAGATTATCTGCAGGAAGGTTTACTCCTTCAATCAATGTGCTAGTACAAAACAACGTTTTTATAGTGCGGTTCTTAAATGCATCTTCAATTCTTTTTCTGATGCTTGCTGGAAGATATCCAACGTGAAAAGCAATACCTTTTTTAATTAACTCAACCAAGAAATAATCAGCATTAATTTCGTTTTTAATATCCTTAGATAATTTGCTTAACTCTTCTTGTTGTTTTTGATTTAAAGAAGGATTGTAGTTTTTTGAATATTCAACTGCTTGATCTATTGTTTCTCGAAGAGAACTACAATAAATGATATTTTGCTCATCAACGTGAGAGACATAATTAATTAAAGAAGGAAGGGTAAGTCTACTACTTGCATTACCCATCTTTATGAACGATTTTGAATAATCGTTAAATGCTTTTACCGCACCATCTTTTAAATCAACAAGATACTTCATTTGGCATACAGGTGCGTATGTAGACTTTTGATTATTTTTACCTTCTTGGTCTGGAACCAGCCTTAAATATTCTTCAGGATTAGGAATATTAGGTGAAGAAAAAATAACATGAGGTTTTGGATCGTAAGAAGATATTTTGTTAATTAAATCATAGTAAAATGGGCTGCGAGAATCTTTTGATGAAATCTTATGAGCCTCATCTATGAATAGATAAGATACTCTTTTATTCGTTGTGTTTAACAAATACAAGAAGCGTTCGGGAGTCATTACATAAATGAAATGATGATTTTGTTCTAAAACCAAGTCATTAGCAGAAACAACAACTTTATAGTTTCTTTCTTTCATAAGATGTTGGCCTAAATCAGCAAGTATCTTGGTTTTTGTCTCATTAATTAATGCTTTAGTTGGAACGATAATGGCAAAATCATCATTACAATTCTGCATTATTTGTTGTTTAATAAAAACTCGCATCACATAAGATTTGCCTAAAGATGTAGGTGCTGAATAACTGAAATATTGATGAGAAAAGCCATCAAAAATTGATTTTTGATCCTCAAAGAAATAACTATTTTGTGAATTTGGAACACGATAGTATTCTTTCTTGGATAATTCGATTATTTGGTCAAATACAGAAGGGCTATTAAAATTAAAATTAGATGTTTGTAGACCTTGAAAATTACTACAAGAAAATAGGACAGAGTATTTATAAAAGTGTATCTTATTATCTCGTGAATAAAGTTTTTCTAGTAATGCTATAATCTGCTGACTCCATACTTTGTGTAATCCACTATTTTTTGTACCTGTTGATTTAGACAAAAGATCAGCAAAGGAAAGAAGGTCGTTTAATTTTTTAGTGCTAAAATCAGGATTTGAACGATTGAACAGTTTTCTTGTATATGCCCTTAGCAATTCATTATATAGTTCGATAAGATATTCATTGTTTTCTATATCACCATAAATTGTTTCAGCAACAGTTTTTTTTCTAGGAGTATTCAAATTAATCACCTCCGCCAACAGACATAGACATAATTGCTTTAGTATCATCCTCAACTTTGTCTAATGGAAGAATGAAAAAATAAAAAGAATAAGCAGCGAGGCCTAGTGATTTAATTTGTGAAAAAATATATGGGAGATTAGCTTTTATGTCAGTATCCATTTGTGTATCTAATGCAACACGATAAGCGGCATTTGACATTGTATCTTTGCCAGGTACATTAATTGAATATGTCATGAATAGTCCAAAAGCATCATCCGTATCAATTGTGGAACTACGTTTTGGTGTAACTATATTCTTTATATATTCTGATACTGATGGTTCCATGATTGTGTTTAAAATCGATGGATCTAAGAGATGAATCTCCTCATGGCGATTATCTTTGATATCACAAGCTTGATTTAGAACATCATCAATAGCATCTTTCAAATTACTATGTGATTGAGTACAACCAAACACTATTTGATTATTAGGTGATATGGTTCCAGCAGGAAGAAAGTATATACCAGAAGAGTTATTTTTTGATCCTCCAGATCCATTAATTTCAAAACCACTTAGAATTTTTGGAGAAAACAT
>CAYYTE010000074.1:0-3198 GCA_964474685.1 uncultured Staphylococcaceae bacterium
GGACGTTATAGTTTTATCTTTTAAAAATTCGTAAGTAAATTTATGCATTTTGACACCATCTTTCTGCATATATTTTAACATTTTATATGCAGTATTTCAAAACATATTACGAGTATTTAAAGAAAAGCTGATTGGTATCAACCTTTCAAAATGCAAAAATGGAGATTTTATGGCAAAAATTAGGCTTTTGTATTTTTCATAACCAAACTAACGATTGTTTCCACGTGGGTAGATACAAAGGTAAACAAAAACAACACCAATTGCTGGTAAGCAGCAGATCTTAAAGACCAATAAAGTTGTGAAAAGAATATCTAAAAGGTACTTTAAACATTTATATAAATAAAGGATTGGAAGGCGCGCTTGATTCGATAATGTTTAAATTCTTTCGGCTGCTCAAAGACTTTTACTTTTTCAAGTGTATAAGCGTAGGCAATTTGTCTATCACAAAAATAAAAAAATCGAAATTTCCGAACAAAATAATGCTTCCAATGCGGTTTTTCATGGAAGAATTATTTTTGCTGACCAATTTTATGAGTTAGTGTTAAGAAACTACAAAGCAAAGAATTTATGCTCCACACAATGAAAGAAGAAACTGCTAGAGCAATGAGGTAGATCCATTGGAAATTGATGAGGTTATTGAAAACAATTAATAAAGGCAAAAGAATGACAAGAACAAATAAATAAGATGAGAGGTTCGTCAATATGTCTTGTGCGTAATTAGAGATGATGATATCTCGCTTACTTTTTCCAAAGTAATAATTGATTAATATCTCATCTCGCTTATCAATGTATTTCTTTAGCATCATGATGATTAGTAGAATTTGACATCCAATCGTGGAGAAAAGAGTGAACCTCTTTCCTGAATCAAATACAAAATCAAATTGGGTAACTTTAGTAAAAAGAATGTCTGCTTTTGAACTAATTGAATAAGAGATTTTCTCTTGCATTTTTTTAAATTCTTTTAAGTCAATTTTATGATTGAATTCATAAAGAACTTCTGAACTTAAGTAATTGCCAATTTGTTCGAGGCCAAATATTTCGCCCTCACTTAAAACATAGTACATATACTCATCATGATATGGGTTTGGATTATCAAACGAAGTAGCGATAGGAATATTCATGTCGAATGAAGAACTTGTTTTATTATAAAATGTCACATTGCTATCATTTTGATATCCTAGGGAAGATAGTAGCCCATTTGTAACAATCAATCCATGAGTCGGGCTTAGAGAAATAGAATCCCAGTTCCAATATGCGAAGTGCTCAAGAAAAAGATCAAAACTATCCACAACTATTAAGTGAGCTTCGCTTGAATGGCCTTCGGAATCTTTGATATGAACACTTGCGCTTTTCATTACTGCATGCTGAGTAACATCGCAATAGTCACTTTCAAAAGAAACTATTTGTTGATTTGTAAATTGTTCTAGCTCACTTTCGTTTTCGAAATCTTCCTCGTAATCCACCAAAATAGCGTTATTACTTAGTGACCTTACATCGTCTTCCGCTGAACCCACTAATTTTGACTGGACAAAAAGAAGCACAACAAGTGGTAATAGTGAAAAAATTATGGAAAGAAAGAGTTTATAATTCTCGTAAATAATATGCTTAAGCTTATTGGTCATTTAAGATTTCCTTATTCTTAATTCGGTAGATAAAATCGTAGTAGTTATTAAAGTAATTGCTGTGTGTTACCACAATGACAGTTTTTCCTAATGCTTTTTGTTCTTTTAACAAATTCATAACAATTTCGGCATTTTCATCATCAAGGTTTCCTGTCGGTTCATCGCATAGGATGACTGGTTTATCGGCAATTAGCGCCCTTGCGATTGCTACTCTGTTTAGTTCACCACCACTGAGTTTTTTAATGCTTCGATATAGCAATGGTTCAATATTAAGAGTTTTAGCAAGATGAATAACTAATTCTTTTTCGATATCCTTCTTCATATTTTTTAAAGGCAAAACAATATTCTCAAAAACATTTAAGTACGGAACAAGCATTGGATCTTGGAAAAGATAAGAAAAAATATTGTTTCTTGTTTTATCGAGATTCTTTTTGACAATTTTGTTGCCATCAATCTGATATTCACCAACAAAGGGTTCTAGTAAACCTATCATCTTTAATAGAGTGCTTTTACCAATACCTGATTCTCCAACTATGGCAATCATTTGTCCGTCGCTGATTTCAAACTTAGTATTGTTAAAAATCTGTTTGCTGGTAAAGGTTTTATCTTTAATGTCTAAAACGAATTTCATATGGTGGTTAAACTCCTCACTGCCTTTTTAGTCTGTTTGCTGGTAATAATCCAAGCGAAAATAGCAAAAATAAGTAATATTGCTATCGTGAATGAAAAGAAGATTAATAACGAGGTTTTAATGAAAATGAAATAGAAAATTGAACTAAAAATTAAAGAATACAACGCAAAAGGCCAATAAACTTTTATAAACATTTCAAATGAAGAGCGCCGTTTTGATTTATAGAAAATCATATTGACTGCGAAAGTGAGGCGTTCATCCTTGACAGTCAAATCTATGAATAGATATGAAAACGCTAGTAAAACAACAAGAGGAATGATAGCTAACAGTCCTGATACAAGCGCATTAATATTGCGGCTCTCAATTATTGAACTTTTTATCTCATTCCCGCTTAAGGCAAAAGAGTTGTTATCATTTAAATATAAACCGCTGGGAACAGTAATATGAGGGTAGATAATATACTCTGCATCATGAACATTATCTAGGATGATTAATTTATCAAACACTAAATCAACTTCTCCAAGCGAAGATTTTAGAGATTGATTACTTGAGAAAAGATCTTGAAAATTATATGTAGAATTCGTGGATAAATTATTTGCGTTTCTCATCATAAAAATGAAAATTGAAGAAAAAGGATGAGATGAATAAACAGGAAGACCATACATCGCTCCCTGTTTATTTGTATAAAGAATAGTTTCCTCTTCTGAATACTCATAGTGATATCTCAGACTCTGGTCAATTTCATTCTGGTCAGTGCAGTATTCATCTAAATTACAATTAAATGAGTAAGTGTAATTGTCTTCTAAAGAAGTTATGTTGTTTATAAAAGGAAGAAATGGAGACAAGAAACTAAATGAGATATAAAAAATAAGAGAAGAAACTATTGCACAAAATATATGTAGTTTTTTATTAAAATAATTTAATAGGTTCATCTAAAGAAAATTC
>CAYYTE010000075.1:0-3114 GCA_964474685.1 uncultured Staphylococcaceae bacterium
ATGCAATCCTAGTATTTTGTTTATTTAGATTTGCAGAACTTAATAATTTTTCAATTAATTCAATTGCCTCATTGCACTTACCTGATGTTGACAAACACCTTGCAAATAAGAATGTTGGGTATTCAGAATCAGGTCGAAGTTGATGAAGCTTTGATGCGAAGTCAATTGCCGCATCTACATCTTCTAGTTGGTATAATAGGAAACCAGAATAAAAATAAAGCAATCTCGGATTATTAGGCTCAATACTTAATCCGGTTTTATAATCTTCCTCTGCTCCAATTATATCACCACTAGTTGCTTTTACGAAAGCGCTTACTCTATAAACCTCAAAGTAGTTTGGTAAAATGGATTTAGCTTCTGTCAGTTTATTTAATGCAAAGCTAAAATTCTTTTCTTTTGAATATCTCAACGCCTCATTAATTAACCTTGCTACAACTTTTTCATTAACGTTTCGTATTGTAAGTGAGTTCAATCCAAACTCATCTTGTGACGATATTCGCTTAATAAACGTTGCACTTTGGTCAAGTTGCTTGAGTTTAGATTGAATTTCTCGTATATTTTTTGCAGAGATTGGGTGATTAAGCATTAGATATTCTCTTGAGAAATCTGGAACAACATATCTAACTTCCTGACTCTCTGACTCATGAATTATCTCTCTACTAATAAAAGATGTTGAAAATAACTCATTTATTGTTTGTCTTAATATTATTGATGGAAGATTAGTTAAAAAAACCAACTGTGCATCATTAAGATTCCTTCTTGATGCAATAATTGTATTGAGTACATTTTTTGCATTAGCTGAGAGTTTACTATGGACATTTGACAAACAGAAATTAAGCAAAGTATCTTTGTTTATTAATACTTCATCGGGGCTAATACCAGTTTCAACTGAATTGACAAACCATTTGATTGAGAGTGGATTAAAATGCAACCGTTGCACAACATTAACTAGTTTATCATTTGGTATTTGCTTAATAATCTCACTTTGTTTAATATTTGCGAACTGCCTAATCAATACGATTGATTCTGTCTCTGTCAATCCAAAAAGATTTCTTCTAAACTCTAGCTCTCCCAACCCAATTCTAGATGTAATTATGATTTTTGATCTCTGGGATGCCTCTCTAATAAAATCTCTTATACTTTCATCAAGTATAGTTTCAAGATTATCAATAATCAACAAAACATTAAAAACTTCCAAATATTCTAAAATGATAGATAAGTTATTAGACTCACTTTTTTCTCCGACAGCCGTATTTAGAAAATCTAATAAACCACCATAGCTCTGTAAGGCATCTTTAATTTCTTCAATTCCCTGAGCGGTGAGCATTGTTGTTTTTGCTGAGCACCACAGCACAACATCAAACGGATTTTTTTCCCTCAAATCCAGAATATCATATGCAACTTTAAGAGCAAGAGCAGTTTTTCCAATTCCACCATCACCAATTATACTCACAACTCTATTATTCCCAAGAATTAGTTTCTTTATATCTTGAACGTCTTTCTTACGTCCAATAAAACCTGTTTCATCAAAATCTGGAATTGGGAGATTATGGAACACCTCAAATTCGGGATACTTTATTGTTGGCATTGAGAGAGTTAGTACATATGAAGGATCTTCCTCAATTCTCGCTTTGGTTTCCTTTACAGTAGTCCAAATATTTGAGCCATTATTATTACCGACAACTTCTTCCACAAAAGAATAAACACTTGCAAAATCCCCTACTAACAATGGTCTTGTATGCATTACTCTATTACGAATTGTAACTATCTCATCTAGTAATGTTGATGATTCATTAATAGTTAAATATACATTCTCAGGAAGCATTGCTTTATTACTCAATAATAATGTGTAATGCTCCTGAAAATCAAGATATTCTATTACATCTGGCAGATTTTCATCAGGATTAAGTGCAGAAAAATCTTTTTGAAATCTTTTTCTAATCTTATTTCTCAATTCCTCATCTTTAATAAAATCAAGATTAGAATAATATGGTACAATATGTTTAGTAATTAAACATCTTAAATCCATTTCAATTGCATAAATCAATGCAGCCAATGTTAATCGAACCTCTGTAATTTTTGCCATTTTATATCTTTTGATTTTGTTATTATTTTGAAATATGTTAAAGGTACCGTTTTTAGTATAGCGCCTAACGGGTGTGCAGACCGCGGCCGCCTGTGGCGGCTGAGGTTTGAACTATGTTAGGCAAAGTTTGGTTTCATTTCAATAGTTTTCGGCTTTCGACCTCATTTAAAATTGTTATCTGCTGGATTGCAATTTCGTTCAATTTTTTCAGTCTTCCAACCTGAGCCATGCCCTCGTTAATCATTACGGCATTCAAGTTTTCCATGTTAGACAGGCATATCAATTCATTGATCGATGCATAGTCGCGAATATTCCCTTTCTTTTCCGGATTTTTCTCTCGCCATTCTTTAGCCGTCATTCCGAACAACGCCACATTTAACACATCCGCCTCATTGGCATATATCAACGACAATTGATTGGACGTGACTTCTGGTGGTATCAAATGTCTCTTTACAGCATCTGTATGTATATGATAGTTGATTTTAGCCAGCTCTCTTTTGGCCGTCCACCCCAGCTCTTTTTGTTCCTGATCCTTTAACCGCTGAAACTCTTTAACTACATACAGTTCAAACTCGACCGATATCCAGCTCGCAAATTTAAAAGCTATATCTTTATGGGCGTATGAACCTCCATATCTGCCCGATTTTACAATGATTCCAATTGCATTCGTACTCGATATCCATTTCAGGGGAGATAGCGTAAAGGCATTCAATCCAGCTTCTTTTCTAAACCCCTCGAATTCGAGGGGTTTAAAGTTCGGATTGTACAATGTTTCCCAAATGCCCAGATATTCAATCGTATTCCTATTGCGCATCCAGTTCCCGATTACTGCACTGGTATCATCCGTTTTATACTTGGCAATATCGGTCAACGAAATATAATCGGCCTCGTTGATTTTAACGATCGATAGATCGGTGTTTTTCACTGTTATCTTTGCCATCTTGCAAGGATCTGTTTTTATTTCAAATTTTGCCTAACGGAGGGGGCTAAAGCAGGCACCGTTAGGTGTCTGCTTTAGGTGGTGTTGT
>CAYYTE010000076.1:0-3109 GCA_964474685.1 uncultured Staphylococcaceae bacterium
TAAAAAGACGTGCCAAAGGAATAACCTGTCCTGTATAAGGTGAACGATATTTTTGCTCAAGCCAACATTTATATCTAACAAGATCTGACGATGACGGTAGCGCCATTTTTGATATTTTACTTATTGTGTCATAATCCGGATCTTCCTTTGTTAGCATATTTAAGACTCCTTCTTCATATATCTTAAGGATTTCATGTTGTGACGGAGAATATGGTCTTACACCTTCAATGTCTTTCTGATTGGCAAGCTCTGCTAAAAGTGCTTTTATTCGTAAATTCGTATTTTCATTTTCTACATTTTGGTTTGTCATCCTGATACGTTTATCGGCAGGATTCTTCATTTCCCTTCCCAACTCTATATGAATTTCACTAAAAGAGCCATAGGTTTTCCACAAGTCTTTTACAACCTTTAATGTCTCAACAACAACAACCTCTACTATCGGATTTCGGAGTCCGTGTTGTTTGAATACATGTTTTAAGTAATAATCAATATCTTCAGGAGTTTCCCATTTCATAACATCACCAGATTCCGAATGGCGATCGTATACAATATAGCTGGCAAGCCATAGAGGTAAACCCTGAAAATCATTTATTTCATTTAACTTTAAAGCTTTATCCCTTGTTCTTGTTTTTATTGATTCATCGCATTCGCCGTCAATCAGCTTTTGGATTCGACCCTTTGTTGATTCTGCTATTTCGTTTTCAGACCAGCGACTTCCCATACGCATGAGTTGAAGTAATTTCTTAATTGCTTTTGCAGAATAAGATCCATATTCCTTTTTGAAGGGAGGAATATTTATGAACTGTTCGACAAAAGCTACTGTTTGCTCTTCACTCAATTCTTTTTTTGTCGCAAAAGACGTTAGTGCTTTTTCAATTTCCAATTTATCTTCTACAGAATAAAGAATATGCCATAATGATTCTAATGTATCATTATCTAAAAATTCGGATGGAATATTTCCTGCTTTATTTAGTTTTGTCTTCAATAAAGCACGGGTCTCATTACAAGGATATGATTTATTTTCTACATAATTCCAGCGGTACTTATCTATATTCTTCTTTAAATCAAATGCCTGATATTTTAGCAAAGCCTTTTGATCAATCTCCTTGTGTTCATTTAACCAATCAAAAAGAATAACATAATCATTCTGGGTAGGGAGAAACTCTGTAGTTACATCTTGGTCAAACATCAGCTTATCTCCTACTATTTTTTCACGTTCGATAATTCGTAGATTTTTAATAAACTGCCAAAGTCTGAATTCCTGAAACAATGGATGTGATTTAGCAATACATTTAATAGGTGCATAAGCTAATTCTTTTGTAATTGGATCCAGATAGTAACGTCTTTCGAATGAACAATTTTCAATCAGTGATTTTTTGCTCTTAAGAGGCCTTTGATAAAAAATAACATCCTCTGTTATAAATCGTGTAAAGTCATAATTTGATAAAGAGAGTCTTCGTGATTCATTACTTCTATATAATTCTTCTACACATTTATTGTAAAGAGTTTTATCTTTTAACTCCGAATGGAATTCTTTTTGCTTATTCAGAATTGCAATAAGTTCTGATTTATAAAATTTACGTTCTATTGTACGGATTAATCCTCCTTTAATTTTTTGATCCGGGCTACTCAAAAGCGTATCGTATATATAAGTACCAACAGTCTTTCCACTTTTAACTAAATCAGACTCCGTTTTCTTTTTGAGTAAAGTCCAGTCATTTTCTGCAGGAGCCCTAAATTTTCTTTTCTCTTTGCCTTCTTTATCTTTTAAAGCATTTCCATTTTCGTCTACATCCGTTGTAACAATAAACTCCTTAGTTTTACCTTCCCAATCTAAAGGTATTTTACTTGTACGCCTGTAAATCCATCCATTTTCTAATAGAACATTATACCACACTTCTCCTTTTTTCCCGGCAGATGAGCTATCTGCTTCAACCCGAATTACTTTTAGGGCAAAATACTCCTCTTTTTTACCCTCCTTGAGTGTTTCATCTTCTTCACCTCTAAGTTGGTAGTAACCTCTTTTATTGTTAAATTGGAGAATAATCCACCCTAACTCTTCTTTGGATATAGCTCTATCCAATGCTTTTTTCCTTAAATAGTATATAGTCCAATCGTAAGGCACTTTTTTATTATTGAGTACCAATTCTGGTTGTTTGTCCTGGAAATCCTTCAGCATTTCGTTAAAAGATTCTTTAAATATAAATTGGAACTTTCCATCTTCATCTACCATATAAGCATATTTAGGCTCCTCTTCTCCAATAAACTTTCCTAATCTATTTACAAAATCTATCTTTTCGGCATAATGGGGAGGAAGATAGTTCATAGTATTTAATAGACGATGGATACGTTCTCTTCTCAACAATGAACGTTCAAGCAATCTTCTTACACCACGCAACCTGGTTCTTTCTGAAGTTTGGGTTTGTGTTATTCCATTATTGAAATTTTTCATGGTTTCTGCATCCATAGGAATGATGCGGCTTCCAGCATTAATAATTTTTTCATAAGATCCTTGCTCATCTTTCTGCACAACAGCCCATCCAATACTGTTTGTTCCTAAATCAAGTCCTAAAATTTTATTCATGGTTTTCAATTTAATTCTACAAAATAATAGTGTCAATTGTAAAACTAATCAATAGAATTAATTTTACAAATTATTTCCATATTTATTTGTAAATTAAATAATAAACATTATTTTTGCTGCATACAATTTAAGCTAATCACAATAAGGATTATTCCGTTGTGTTTACAACTAAGGCGGGGCAACTCGCCTTTGTTGTGTATCAAATTCTCAATAAGTTTGCGAAAATATCCTTCACTTCCTTCACTTGCAAACTCATCCAACTAGATTACAGATAGTTATCCTAAATATTAAAATAAATATCCTTCACTTTTCTACTAATATCCTTCACTTTATGTTTCACTTTACAAATTATCTTTCACTTTTGATCCATTATTCACGTAATAGATCAATTGCAACAACCTAATTTATAGTCATATTCCTTGTTACCTTTAACCATTATATAAACGAAGATTAATTACGAACAATACGAACAGGGCAGACGCATTAAAATTTATCCACAGAAAGTATGCTTTGGAGAACGTCGTC
>CAYYTE010000077.1:0-2466 GCA_964474685.1 uncultured Staphylococcaceae bacterium
TATCGATGCTCACGACGATTGTATTTCAACACATATTAAAAATGAAAAACTAAATGAATGCACCAGTAATCAAAAACTCATACGCACAATAATTGCCAGTTTAATTTCATTTGTTTGTGGAAGCTTAGTATGTTTTCTATCAGTAATTATAAACAAGAATTTTAACATATTTTTTACGATTCTATCGTTAATTTGCTTATTCTATTCTTCTAAGTTTTCTTTTGGAATAATTAAAAAAGTATCATTAAAATACAACACTATATTTGTAACAATACTAACTTCTTTTCTATCAATTTTATTAATTTATTTTTCTTTTTCCTTTTATTTATACTCACAAGATAAAAGCCAAACATTCAACTATTATTTAACACACATATTTACTTATTTAGAAAATACAAATTATTTAAAAGAAGTAATTATATCTTATGTCGTAGGCTTATTTATTTTATATGCTAATATCAAAGCTTTTGTTGAATCAACTTTGTTAAAATATTACAACGATTCAAATGTTAAACTAATAAAAGAAAAATAAAAGAGTGTACTAATTATAAAATGTACCCAATGAAATAGACACTGATAAAAAAAGTGTACTAATCATTGGGTTTTGTTTTGTCATAATTTATAATTTAGGAAAGGTGAATGATAATATGGGAAAAAATTATTTTACGGATGAACAAGTTGAATTCCTAAAACAAAATAAATATGTTAAGAATGTCTCGCATAAAGCTATTACATATACATTAGAATTCAAGGAATTGTTCTTAAAAGAATATGGTTCTAAATTAGTTAATCAAATATTTGTAGATGCTGGACTACCATTAGAAATTTTAGGTAATAAAAGAATTGAAAGCTGCTCCCATCTTTGGAGAAAACAATACAAAGAACGTTCTTCTCTAGAAGATACTCGTAAAGGTAAATCGGGTAGGCCTATCACTCGTGATTTAACTCAAGAAGAAATAATCGAAAGACAAAAGCTTCAAATTGAAACAATGAAACAGGAGATTGAATTCTTACGCCAAATACGAAGGCTGGAACGACGTTACCAGCCAAAAAAATCCCCGTCAAAGATAAATACAAAATAATTCAAATCGCATTATCAAATCCGAAAAATCATTTATATGTTTCTATAATGTGTAATGAACTACATGTATCCAGATCTGGATTTTATAATTTTTTACATTATCAAAAGTATCCAACAATAAAAGAAATAAGAGATGAAGAAGACTTTAAACTAATTAAGAAAGCCTATGATTATAAAAATCGTCATAAAGGTGCTAGACAAATTAAAATGACATTACTCAATACCTTTGGTATTGCTATGAATTTAAAGAAAATTAGACGTCTTATGAAAAAGTATGGATTATTTTGTCCAATTAGACAAGCAAATCCATATCGACGTATGATAAAGGCTATGAAGACAAATAATTATTGCTCAAATAAACTTAATCGTAATTTTAAGACAAATAATCCTGGTGAACATTTATTAACAGATATTACTTACATCTTCTATGGTAAAGAAAGAAAACTCTGTTACTGCTCAACAATAAAAGATGCTGCGACTAACGAGATTCTTGCTAAAGAATATTCTGAATCACTAGATATTCAATTCGTTTTAGATACAGTATTACAATTAACTAATTATTCATTCATTGATTTTAATCGTTGCCTTATTCATAGTGATCAAGGCGTTCATTATACTTCTAGTGCTTTCACTTCATTATTATCAAAACTTAATATTGCTAGATCAATGTCTAGAAGAGGTAACTGTTGGGATAATGCTCCTCAAGAATCATTTTTTGGACATATGAAAGATGAACTTCATCTGAAAGAATGTGAATCTTATAAAGCTGTTTGTAATGAATTAGATAATTATTTTGATTATTACAATAATAACCGTTGTCAATGGGGATTAAACAAAATGACACCAGTTCAATATCGTAATTGTTTACTTAGTCAACCTGGAACGAGTTTGATTCTTTATAACGCAAAAGGACCTGTTGCTACACAGATCCTTCCATAAAACTTTGATTTTTTGGATATCCCTAGGGATATCATTGATTGCTTTATTAATATATACCTTTTTTATTTACTGTCCTTGACATAGGGTACACATTATTATTTATTAATACACTCTATTTTTTTATTGATTACTTTCTAGGATTCTTAATGTTTGCGTGAGCAGCAGCAAGTCTTGCGATTGGTACTCTATATGGTGAACATGAAACATAATCAAGCCCAATACTATGACAGAATTCTACTGAAGCAGGATCTCCACCATGTTCTCCACAGATACCACAGTGAATATCGTTCCCACGAACTTCGTGTCCGGCTTTAACAGCCATCTTCATTAATAATCCAACTCCGTTTTGGTCAACGTGAGCAAAAGGATCACTTTCAAATACTTTCTTAGCATAATAGTCTTCTAAGAATTTTCCAGCATCATCACGGCTAAATCCAAATGTCATT
>CAYYTE010000078.1:0-2323 GCA_964474685.1 uncultured Staphylococcaceae bacterium
TTTGTTGCACGAACAGTTAATTCGCCAGTGTTAGTAATAAATACAGTTCCAACGATACCAACAATATCGCCAATATCTGATGCTTTAAAAGTTTCGTAATCACTTTCACCAACGTTGTCAAAACGAACGTAAATTTGTAGTAGACCATCACGATCTTGAATATGCATAAATCCAGCTTTTCCTTGACGGCGTTTTGTCATAATACGTCCGGCAACTTTAACTTCGTGGTTTAGGGCTTCAAGTTCCTCTTTTTGTTCAATAGTATATTTTGCAAATTGATTTTTAATCGATTTTGAATTATCAGTACGATCAAATCTTTGTCCAAATGGACTGATTCCACGATTTTGTAATTCTGTCATTTTTTCGCGGCGAACAATTTCTTGTTCAGATAGTTTTAATTCCATAAGATACCTCCATAAAAATAAGCACATTCATTATATCATATTTATAAAAAAAATAATACTAAATAGTATTATTTCTTTCATCCAAATTGTTAA
Source organism: uncultured Staphylococcaceae bacterium (assembly GCA_964474685.1). Taxonomy (GTDB): domain Bacteria; phylum Bacillota_I; class Bacilli_A; order ML615J-28; family CAG-313; genus UBA1737. Next base: position 498 of record CAYYTE010000078.1, read on the forward strand.
TGTACAATACATGTGAGACTTTTTAACTAAAACTAACTTAGTTAATAAAAAAGTGAATTAATCCCTTATAATGTTAAGTGACTAAACCAACAGAAAGGGATTGATCCACATGTCTATTTTATCACAAAACCTAAAATATTTACCACATGATTTAAATACAAGGTTTTTTTCTTGCAAAACATATTCTTCAAAAAATTATTCCATTAAAGATATTTGCCGCAAATATCATGTTTCTAAATCATCACTGATGAGATGGATGAAACAATTTGACGGAACCAAAGAATCTCTAGTTGATAAGCCTAAAACTCCTAAAACTGTTCATCCAAATGCTCATACTGCTAAAGAGATTGCGGATATTAATAATCTCTTACACCGTAATCCCAACATTGGATTGAGTGAACTATATGGTAAACTCAAACACAACTATGCTTATACTAGACACCCATCATCTCTATTTAGGTTTTTAAGGAAACAAGGTATATATGCTCAAGTTGAGCATAAAAAAGAGGTATATATTCCCAAGCCTTATATCACTCCTGAGGTTCCAGGAGAGAAAATGCAGTTAGATGTTAAATATGTGCCAAGAAACTGCTATAAAGGTAAATTAGAGCCTCAATTCTTTCAATATACAATTATTGATGAAGCTACTAGAGAAAGATTCATTTATGCATATAATGAGCAATCTTCACATTCTACTAGAGATTTTGTTATAAGATCGATTATTTACTTTGGTTATATTCCTAAGTGCATTCAAACTGATAATGGCTTTGAATTCACAACCTTCCATAGTAAAAAAGATATATCGACTCATCTATTAGATCAATTGTGCGAGTTATTAGGAATCACTCACAAGCTAATAAAGCCGAGAACTCCAAGACACAATGGTAAAGTTGAAAGATCTCACAGAAATGATCAGAAGCGATTTTATGATAACTTATCTTTCTTCTCTTTAGATGACTTAAATATTCAAATGAAAGCCTACTTAAAGCGTTCAAATAATATACCTAGCAATTCTCTTAATTGGAAATCTCCAATTGAACAAAGAAATGAGTTAACTAAGATTACTCATTTCAATAAAAGTTTATTGAAACCATTTATTAATAACAAATTAATTTCTTATTATAACATTTAAAGATTATTTTTTTACTTTTTAAGTCTCACATCATTTACAAGTCAACAACAAAATAATCTCCCTAACAGGAGATTATTTTTAGTTTCAATTTTTATATTTGATTGCTGCTTCAATAAAATCTCTAAATAGTGGATGCGGACGCTGTGGACGTGATAAGAACTCTGGGTGAAATTGGCAAGCTACAAACCAAGGATGGTTTTTGAGTTCAACAATTTCAACTAAATTAGTTTGCGGATTTCTTCCCGTTATAATCATTCCATGCGTTTCCAAATCATTTTCGTACTTGTTATTAAACTCATAACGATGACGATGACGCTCTTGGGTAAATTCTTTTTTATAGGCTGTATATGTTTTTGAGTCTTTCTTGACAATATTACAATCATATAATCCAAGTCTTAAAGTTCCGCCCATATTTATTCCTTCATATTGATCGGGTAAGAAATCAATGATAGGGTTTGTCGTCTCCGGATTAAGTTCTGTTGAATTAGCATCAGTTAATCCTAGTACATCACTAGCAAATTCAATTACTGCCATTTGCATACCAAAACAAATTCCAAGGTAAGGAATATTATTCTCTCTTGCATATTTTATGGCCATTTTCTTTCCCTCTGAGCCTCTTAAGCCAAATCCGCCAGGGACTAAAATTCCATCAACATCTTTTAATTCTTCTAAAGAATTTGTCTCTTCCATAACA
>CAYYTE010000079.1:0-2108 GCA_964474685.1 uncultured Staphylococcaceae bacterium
CTTGAGTTTAATAGTTAACTCCTTAATTTGTTGTACACACGTAGAAAAACACTCTACAAATTAAGAAGTCTTTTTTCTTTAAAATATTTATGATTAAGATTTAAATTAAATATATTTTCAAGCCTGTCCAATGTTTTAGAACCGGTAAAAATAGATTTGTAATAGCCTTCATCTTCTTTAATAACATTCATATTTTTGATTGTTAAAATAATATCGTTGATTTTAAAATGATCTGTAGACGAATTCATTTTACTTTCTAAAATAGAATAGATTAGTAAAGCTGTATAACAAATTGAAAAGTGGCCTCTTATCGCTTCATCAGTTGAAACATACATAGGACGAGTATCTAGATATGATTTCATGATTCTGAAATTCAATTCTATCTTCCATCTTTTTTTATTGATAGCAATAATATCATTAATGTTTTTTTCTTCGCAATCAATATTTGTTGCAACTGAATAAATACCAAGTAGATTAGATTCGTTTTGTACTTTTTCATAATCTAGAGAGGATAATGAACTTTCTGCTACTTCACCTTCTTTTGTAATATGTGTTTGACTAATTAAACGTTTAGGATCGTTAACATTTTTGCTATTAACTTTTCCTGTATCAATAATATTTTGTGCTCTAAGTAATTGTTTGTTAAATATTCCTAACTCATATAGATAATATTTTGCTGAAAAAGTTATATATAGCATATCTTCAAATTCTATATATTGATCTTTTTTAATTCCTTTAGGAAGAATATCTTTGATATTAACATTTCTTGTCATTGGATATTTTTTATATATCATATCTCTTTTTAATTTGTTTTGTTCATCTTCGGTTAAAGCTTCGTTATTAATATATTTATTGATTATAGCTTTAAATTCTTCTAAGTTGATTTTATCATCAACGTATTTCTTTTTCTCTTTGTCATAACGAGGAAGAAATGACCAGTTTATATCTTTTAACATTAAATCTAATTCTTTGCTTTTTACTTTTTTTAATGACTGAGTAACGATGTAACGTCTATTATTAAGGCTATTAATAAGTTTTATTGAATTAGAATTTAATCCTCCATCTGCACAATAAATAAATTCACTTGTTTTGTAATCATTGATAATCCTTTTTTCAATAGGCTTAGCAGTTATTTGTTCATTTGTATTTCCGGGATTGAGGTCATAAGCAATAGGTATACCATTTGCATCAGTGAATAAACCCATTTGCACAATTGGGTTTGGTCTATGTTCTTTACTAGCACCATATTTTCTTAAGCCATATTGAATAACTTGCTCGTCGTTGTCTAAAGCATAGATATCTTCATCTTCATCTTCGATTTCACAATAAAAGTTTGTACAGTCATAGAACAAAACTTCAGTATTAAGAGATATTATTTCTTTTGTGTGTTTAAATAAGTGCGATTGTATTTTGTTTTCATTTTCAGCAATTATTGGTAAAAATTTATATACTTCTTGCAATTTGAAATTTTGAAGACCTAAATAACTATCTTGTGAAAGAATTGTCAATCTTTTTGAATCTGGTGCAATTATTCTAGAAGAAACTAAATATTGATATAACTCTGAAAGATTATAATGTTGTTTACCTTGTATGCCTTTGAAAAATTCATCAATTTTTAATTCCTTGTATATTTGTTTTAAATAAAGCCAACCAATATTTTTTAATAAACTTTTAGAATAATCCAAATTACTATTATCTAATTGAATGGTATAATCAATCTTTTTTTCAAATGTTTCAACCATTGCTTTCTTTTCGTTGTTTAAAATATTGATTTGTTCTAAAACCCATTTTTTAGGATCTGGATGTTCTTTGAGTAAATCATCATGACTGCCAAACTTTTTAGCAGTAAATGTTCTTACGATGTTGTTTTCATCACGATATGATTCAAGACCGTAATAGAAAATTTTATTAGAAGATTTTTTAATAGATATTCGCATAATACTTCTCCTTGGATAACTACAAATATATTATATCACAATGTACTACTATGTACAACATAAATTTATATAATTAATAAAATAATAAAAAAAGTTTATATACTAGTATATAAACTCATTAATTTTGTCCTATAATCTGTTGTACATTAATTAGTAACTATTAAACTCCCG
>CAYYTE010000080.1:0-1906 GCA_964474685.1 uncultured Staphylococcaceae bacterium
AAATTTCCTACATAAAAAAGTGAATGACATTCATTCACTTTAATAATACTATATTAATGTTATTGGCTTTTCTTTTTAATAATTAGAAATGCAAGTAATAAACTAGAAACGATATATATATTATTCATACTTATTGTCTTTTTGCACCCACAGCCCGAAGGTTCAAGTATTTGCAAAACCTCGCTTTGAACAGTAAATGTCTCCTTATTTACTTCATACTCCAACACGAGTTGCAAAGTAAAAGGATACTTAGAGTCGGCTACATTAAGTTCAAATTCATTTTTATTATATAAATCACTTATCGAAATATCCATTTTAGAATTACTACCATCCGGATTTATTAATAAGATATATGCATGGGATACTTTTTTATTCAAATCCTCGACATCATATGAGGTTGTTATAGTCTTCTTTGCATGATTCAAAATTGAAAAATTAGAAATAGAAGGCCTAACATAATCTCCTTTTTGAAGTTCTGTTACAAAAGAGATATACTCATATTCCATCCCGGACACATCATCTACAATTACATATGAGTATTTAATTGAGAGAGCAGTATATTTTGTTGTTTCAATTTTATAAGGTAACTCATTTACTACATATTTATCATCATTAATATATATGCATATATCTTTTAGTTTTGTATCTAAGTAGTCATCTTGCTTTTTAAAAACAATATCTTTAGACGTATTTTCAACTACTTTTATTATATCAGTCGGATAATCATACTTTCTTGTCTTGATTCTGTAAATTACATAATTCTTCTTTTTTACAGAGCCTTCATCCATTATCTTTTCCACATCATATGAAACTTTTATAACATATTCAGTATTTTGTGTCAAACCCCCGATTTTTAATATGGAGTCATCAAACAAATATTCTTTACCATTTAATTCAACTTTTACATTTGATATATATTCTTTATCCGTTTTTGATAAACTTATTGAATAATACGTTGCATCTTTTTGCAAACAAGTGACACCGGGGTCACGCACAACAAAGAACAAGCCACTAAAGATGTTCCGTTGGCTACTGGAATCACTTGATTCATTCACAACATCGAAGTCTCCATAATTATTTCGAACAACTGCAGTAACAGAACCTCCCCCATCATCTTGAAAAGCATCATATGCGTCATAGTGATGTAAAATAGCGTTTGTTTCTGTAAAGTTCGTACCATAATAAGGCGTATCCCCTTTTTTTGAATTGGATACTGTCATTAGGAAATAGGTCCCATCTTCCTTTTGCCCAAACATACTTCTACTATATTGAGACGTATTATAACTTGCGGAAGTAGTTTGATCTACACCGTTTATCATATGAGCAGTATGATAACCGCTAGCAGATTCACAATCATCCATCTCAGAATTAGAAAATTGATGTTCAATAACAACTAATTGTCCCTCTTTTAAATAATTCTTTACTTCTTGATTATTTGTGTCAATGGCAAATTTAAATTGATTTAATGTCGTACTACTAGCAACTGAGGATATAACTCCTTTCCCAAAGAACGAATCAACATTGTTATAATATGAACTTGTATATTCACGAGAATTATTCATATAGGAAAGTATCGCTTTGTCTACAATAAACAAACCATTCGTACTTGATACTTCCTTGTTGTCATATTCAAGTGTAGATTCATTGATATAAGTGGACCATACACTTGTTCCGTTTGTTGTAGGCGATTGGTTAATACCTTGAACAGGATAAGATTGTAAGAGCTTATTTGTCTCTGAATCATATACTTTTAATATTAAATCATCTTTTCTTCCGGTTTCTTTTACTAACCCGTTCAACGCATTATTGTTTTTAAAACCAATTGTGCTACCTGTTGTACCAAAAGGACTAATAACAAATCGATTTTCATAATCCATCTTCATTGAGTAATAGGGTTGATTATTAA
>CAYYTE010000081.1:0-1902 GCA_964474685.1 uncultured Staphylococcaceae bacterium
TTAAGTTCATTAAAGCTATGGATAAAGCTTGTAGTGAATTAAAGATGCGTGATGACTTACCTCACCGTTATGTTAATGAAGGTTTTTCAGGTGGCGAAAAGAAACGAAATGAAATTCTTCAAATGAAGATGCTCAAACCTAAATTTGCAATTTTAGATGAAATCGATTCTGGCCTTGATGTGGATGCTCTTCGCATTGTTGGTGAAAATGTTAACTCTATGAAATCGCCTGATTTTGGTACTTTAATTATTACTCACTATGAAAGATTATTAGACTATATAAAGATTGATAAAGTACATGTATTATTAGGTGGAAAGATTGTTTGTAGCGGTGGATATGACTTAGTAGAGAAAATTGATCAACAAGGTTATGACTGGTTAAAGGAAGAATATGGTATTGAAGATGAAACTGTGAAACAAACTCCTATGATGATTGGAACTTGTGCTGTCAAAGAAGCTGTAAAAGGTAAATAATATGCAAGAAGAGATGAGTTCAATACTATTAAAAGATGAAACAAAAGTTGTTATTTCCAAAAATCAAGTTATTTCTTTGTTATGGGATGAAGAGACTGATACCAATAAAATATTTGAAGTAGAAGAAGGGGCAAACTTAAGTTTGCTTTTAATGAATCTAGGAGAGAATGACCGTAAATATAATTTTCGTATGAATATCTATGAAAGTGCGAACGTACATATATATAATGTTGCCACAACGAAGAAGGATTTCGCTATTGAAGAAAAAATTAACCTATGTGCACCTTTAGCAAAATGCGAGATTATGAGTGTATTATTAGTAAGAGGGGAAGCAAGGCTAAATTGTTTAGTTGAAGTAAACCATAAAAAAGAATCTACACAATCTTTATTAGAGAATTATGCTATTGCAAGAGACTTTGCAAATGTGCTTTTAAATAATAATGGAACGATAGATAAATTTGCTCGTGGAAGCATATGCCATCAAAAAGCAAAAGGACTAACGCTTTCTCCTCAAGCAAAGATAAAAGCAATGCCAAATCTATATATTAACGAATTTGATGTTATTGCAAATCATGCTTGTTCAATTGGTTCGGTGAATGAAGATGATTTATTTTATTTGATGAGTAGAGGTTTGTCGAAAGATACTGCTACCGAATTAATTGTGATGGGTTTTATTGCTCCTTTATTAGAACAAATAAAAGATTCAAATATTCAGAAGGTAATTTATAATCACTTTAAACAAATACTAGCATATTAAGGAGGTGCAATATGAGTACAAATTATGATTTTAATTGTTTGTTAAATTGTCGAAGCGATTTTCCTATGTTAAAAAATAATCCTGATTTAGTGTACTTAGATAGTGGAGCTACGGCTTTGAAACCTCAATCGGTAATTGATAAAATGGATGAATATTATCAAAAATATGGTGTTAATGTTCATCGTGGTGTTTATGAATTAAGCTATGAAGCAACAAATATGTATGAAGATTCCCGAAAGAAAACAGCTGAGTTTATCAATTGTTCAGAAGATTGCGTTGTTTTCACAAAGGGCGCTAGTAATGCCTTAAATATGATTGCTACAGGGTATGGTATGAAGTTTATTCAAAAAGATGACGAAATTATTACCTCCCAATTAGAACATCATAGTAGTGTTTTGCCATGGCAAAATGTTTGTAGTTACAAATCATCTGTACTTAAATATATTCCATTAGATAAAGAAGGAAGAATTCAAGTCGAAGCCTTTAGAAACACCATTACGGATAAAACGAAAGTAGTAGCATTAACTTATGTATCGAATGTTATGGGCTATATTACGCCTATTAAAGAAATAATTAAAATTGCCCATGAACATAATGCGATTGTAATTGTAGATGCAGCTCAAGCGGTTGCTCACATGAGAGTAGATGTAAAAGACTTAGATTGTGATTTTC